>JBKJPW010000049.1:0-5148 GCA_046594225.1 Bacteroidia bacterium | reverse complement strand
AAAGTTCGCAGAGTTTTTAATTCTTTTTTTCTAATTTTCGCAATTTCATATCGATATAAATCAAATATCCTATCAAGCAAATAAAGATGATAGAGATTACTGAAATCACTACATAAATTTTCCCATCACTTCTAAAAGCATCTGCCATTTCAACTGGCGCAGCATCTTGAGCTTTTCCTAAAAAAGGAATTAAAATACTGATTAAGCATAAAATAATTTTATTGTTCATTTTCTTTTTGAGTTAAAATTGCTAAACGTTTTTTTACATCTAAAATCCAAAGGCTTAATAACACCCAACCTATTACCGCTGGATAAAATATCATACGCATTCCATTATCTAAATCATATTTGCCAAATGCAGGATTGCCTCCATTACCTGGATGCAACGAATCTGTTAATCGAGGTAAAATCATAATGAATACAAACATCATCACAAAGGCAAAAATATTATATACCGCTGCAATGCGAGCACGCTTTAATTCATCGTCGATGGAGCTTCTTAAAATAAAATACGCTAAGTAAATTAATACCGCTATAGCCACTCCGTTTAATTTTGGGTCTTCAAATGTCCACCAAGTACCCCAAGTAAATTTAGCCCACATGCAGCCAGTTAATAAACCTGGTAAAGCAAAAAACAAACCTGTTTGTGCTGCTTGATTACTAACGATATCTGTGCGTAAATCATTTTTAACTAAATGCATGATGGCAAACACAACTGAGTATCCCATCATAAATAACATGGCAAACCAAATTGGCACATGATAAAATAAATTACGAATGGTTTCGTATAAAATATTTAGTCGTGGCACAGGCGTTAACATACCCCACACCAATGTGTATAGGATAAGCATAACTGCTGCTATTTTCCACCATTTTATCATAAACTTATTCTTTCCAAAGGTAATTAAATAATAGCGTTGCCAAAGCAACTACCACAATATTTAGCATGATTAATATGAGCAGATACTTATAACTCACACTCCACGCTAAACCATCAATGGCATGTTTACTCAACTTAACAGATACTAGCAATAGGGGCATTAAAACTGGGAAGCTCAAAATAGCCATTAAACTAATATTATTGTTTGCTTTTGATGCAATGGCACTCATTAAGCTCAACACGCCCGAAAAGGCTGAAGAACTAAATAATAAAGCTAGTAAAAACATCCCCATATCTTGGACCATACTACCTACAAACCACGAATAAAAGAAGAATGTCAATAGACTTAAAATAGCCATTAACAGCATATTATATATTATTTTACTTAAAATAAAAGTTCTGGCATTGTAGTAGAGATAATTAAATAATCCCTTTCCTTTAGTTTCCTGCATAAAACTTTTGCTAGAAACGTTTACTGTAATAAACATAAAGATGACCCAAAACAGGGCATTCCAAACCGCTGGCTGAATAACTTTTTTGAAACATAAAGCCGAAATGAAAACTGTAGCAACTATATAAACTAAAATTCCGGCAAGAGTTGACTTCTGCCGGAATTCTAGTAAAAATTCTTTTTTAATAAGTTGAGATAGCAATTGAGTTTTCATTGAAGCGCAAATTTACGCCCAATTAGTGAAAATCGCAATTTTATCGCATCAATTGAATATAGCCTTCGTAATGGTTTGGAGTAGCTCCAGGAACACTTAAAATAAAGAAATAAGTGCCGTCTACATGTCCACCGCCATTCCAATCATTTTTATAATTCTCTTGTTCAAATATCTTTTTACCCCAACGGTTAAAAATTGTTAAGTTGTTACTTCCAAGTACTTCTAAATTTTTAAACTTTAAAAAATCATTAGCACCATCTCCATTTGGAGTAAATACATTTGGTACCTCCAAAACTGCATCCACAATATACGAAGCCGTGTAACTACTCACACATCCACTTGAACCTGTAACGGTTAATATAATTGGGAAAGTTCCAGCAGTAGTATAAGCATGGTTTACATTGTTGCCGCTTGCGCCGTTCCCGTCTCCAAATGTCCAAGTCCAACTTGTAATGGTGCCGGTAGCAATGGTAGATGTGCTCATAAAATCAATTAATACGGTTGGTGTAACAGGCGAAGGAGGTGTAGATGTAAAACTTGCTACAGGTATAACATCATCCATTACAGTAATTGTATTTGTTGCCACACAACCTTTGCTATCCGTAAATGTAACTGTAACTGTTCCAGCCGAACACATAAGAGTTGAATCTCCAAGAAAAGCATTGTCATTTGACCAAGAATAAGTAAATGGTGTAAATGATGATGTTCCTACTGCTTTAATTTTGGAACACTCGTTTGGACAAATAATTAAATCAAGTGAACCTAAAGTAACTGTAGGAATTGATTTAACTGTTGCAACAGTCGTTGAGCCTACGCATGAATTTGCATCTGTTACTAAAACTGAAAAAATACCTTGAGTAGATGTTGTTGTTGTAGAAGCTGTTCCTAAAGTAGCTGGTGTCCAAGCATACGAGTAACTAGTTGAACCGCCAGTGCCAGCAGTAACTGTTGGTGTTAATGTAGCATTTGATCCATTACAGAAAATAATTGGCAATGCCGACATGGTTACTGTTGGATTTGGAGCTGCAACTACCGTGCATGAATTTGAGATTGAACTCACACAACCAGAAGCATTGTTAGTTACCTGAAGTGTTAATACAGTTGGTGAAGAAATTGTTAATGAACTTGCATTTGAACCATTACTCCAAGTGTAAGTATAAGCACCTGTAGGCGAAAAAGAAACGACTGCTACAGTTGCATTAGAACCAGAACACATGCCTGCATTTGTTGGAATAACAACTGTTGGTGTAGGATTGATAGATACATTAATTGTTCTTGTTGCAATACAATTATTCGCATCTACTGTAACTGAATATACTCCTCCAATAGTAACCGTTGTTGTTTGTGTTGTTGCTCCATTTGACCAACTATAACTAGTTGCGCCAGAAATGGAAGCAGTTAAGGTAGAAGTTCCTGTTCCGCAAATAGAAACTGGATTAGCAGTAATACCAACCGTTGGTGAAGAAGTTGATATAGTAAATGTTGTAGAGCCCGAACAGCCATTAATATCAGTAACTGTAACCGTTTTTACACCACCTGTTAAAGCTGCTGTAGCTGTATTAATTGGGCCTGGGGACCAAGTGTAAGTAGCGTAAGCTGCCATGCCTGCTGTTGGAGGATTTAATGATAAGGTAGTACTAGTTGCCGGTGAACAATAATTTAAAGGGCCAAACACAACTGGTATTGGGTTAGGAAATACAAAAATAGAATCAGACGATGATTTGAAACATCCTAGTTTTTTAACCGTTACAAAGTACACGCCTGTTGATGTTGCAGAAGTTGAACAGCCATTAGACCCATTACTCCAATACACGTTATCAAAACTTGCGCAATTTGATACGGTTAAAGTAGCGCCTGGCGTAGCACATACAGTACCAGATGGAGATGAAACAATAGATGGTTGAGGAACAGATAAATTTTCGATTTTTATAAAATACGTTGCTGATGAAGATAAAGGTGGTGTTCCATTATCTGTGCCTGTAACAACAACTGTATGCACGCCTGTTAAAGTAGGACTAGCTACTACCATCCATGCGTAAGTAGTAGTTCCGGCAGTAGATGTTGTTACACCCAAAGGTTGAAAATTAGCTCCTAAAGTTGGCGCACTACCATTTACAGAAATTGTTTGATTACTTTCTGGAGCTAAAAAAGTAGTTGTATAAACTAAGGTATCTCCTAAAGAACAGATTCTGATGGTATCTCCGCAAGCAGAACCTCCACCAGTTGCATCCTGAATAATTGGAGGTAAATTATTATTTGTACCACAAGAATTGAAGAAATAAGATTTATTATCTAAAAAAGAAACGCCATCATTTAATCCGTATGGGCCATCGTAAGAAACACCTGCTTGATCAAAACGACCAATTTGAACAAAGTTAATTCCGTCTCCTTTATTTACACCAACTGTTGAAGGCACTCCTCCAAATCCACCAACTCCTTGCGACGCTGAACCTGTTGTCCATTGCATATCGCCATAACAAAAAGCAATATTATTTCCGTTTGGTAATAATGGATCAGAACCATCTGTAATAATTAATTGAAAATCATTTAATTTGTCTGTCATAGAACTATAATATCCCACATTACTCCATTTTACAATTAGCGAAGTAGCTGTTTGCTTAAAATAAACTAAACCACTTGCTGCGCCACGTGTATCAACATCTCCCCAAAATGGAGCAATCATCACAAAACCTGGATCAGGAAATGAATTTGAACTAAAAGTAGAGTAAGCACTACCAAATGATATATTACCATTGTTATTAATAAAACAACTATTGTAAGTTGTGCCATAAAAACAAAAACTAAAGCCTAATGGAATTGAGTTAGATGATCCATCATCATTTCTGTAAGGAGCAGGTAACCCGCTCATTGGAACCAAGGTAAACGTAGGGTCAATGGGCACCATGCACTGACAAGCGCCAGTACTACTAGTTTTAGCAGTAGAAGCTAAGCTTAAAGTTACATCTACAGCTTTTGGATTACTAGTTATTGAGCCAGCATTTGAAGGATTATTAACCATTTTATAGTTAGCATTAGGAATTAATTGTCCGTTTGCTTTTAAATTTTGGTAATTTTGCACCGTGGTTAGAATTGTTTGCGCTTTTACAATTGAAAGCGTTAATAACATAACAAATAGCAGTCTAAACTTTTTCATGTGATTTTTTGTTTTAAGTCCAAGAATCAAACATAATAATTAATTAATTAGAAATCAAATCTGTACGACCTTTAAAACTACTAAATGAATAAACTAATTGTTCTAATATTTCTTATTTCATTAGTAATAATTTTATATGCTTTTGTTGGCCGAAAAGGCTCACCTACCTCATCTTTACACCAGTTTAAAACAAAAACAATTGATGGAGATATCTTAGATTTCTCATCACTAAAGGGCAAAAAAATACTCATCGTAAACACTGCCAGTAAATGCGGCTTTACCCCTCAGTACAAAGATTTAGAAGTTTTATACAAAAAATATAAAGACAAAAATTTTATGATTATTGGATTCCCCTGCAACCAGTTCGGACATCAAGAACCCGGAAATAGTGCTGATATTAAATCATTTTGCGCTCAAAACTATGGCGTTACTTTTCCGATGATGGAAAA
>JBKJPW010000035.1:0-8684 GCA_046594225.1 Bacteroidia bacterium | reverse complement strand
GAGTTGTAAGATGGAGGAAACTTGTAAATACGTATACAGTGATATTGGATATTATTTTTCTAAAATTTTGATTGAGAAATTATCTAACACAACTTTAAATAATTATGTACAGTCTCAATTTTACAAACCTATGAATTTAGGTTTAACCTATTTGCCTTTATCAGTTTATCCATCTTCACTAATTGCACCAACAGAAAATGATTTAAAGTTTAGAAAGCAATTAGTGAGAGGTTACGTGCACGATCAAGGCGCTGCTTTAATGGGAGGAGTTGCTGGTCACGCTGGTTTATTTGGTAATGCTAACGATGTAGCCGTAATTATGCAAATGCTTTTAAATAACGGTAATTATGCCGGGCAACAAGTGTTGGATAGTTCAGTCATTAAGCAATATACCAGTTCTCAATTTTCAGACAATAGAAGAGGCTTATGTTTTGATAAACCTGAACCTGATAATAAAAAAGAAAGTCCAGTTACTAAAGAGTGTAGCTTAAAGAGTTTTGGACATAGTGGTTTTACTGGAACATTTGCTTGGGCTGACCCAGAAAACGGGCTGATATTTGTGTTTTTATCAAATAGAGTATATCCTAGTGCTGATGAAAATAAATTAGCGAAATTAGGTATTAGAGGTAAAATCCACCGCACATTATATGAAGCAGTTAAACCCAATGCATTGCTTTTAAATTAAGTTTTTAATAGCTACTTTTATTATTCAAAATTATACTCAAATGAGCGATACATTACAAAATCAGAAAGAACATATTTTAAAATTACTGAAAGAAAAATCAGTCATGAAACAAGATGTATTTAGAAATACTATTGCTTCTTTTGAGTTAGTGAAACAATGCGTTGAAGAAATTGCAGCTGAGTTAAATAAGGAGACTCAAGCTATTGATAAACGAATTATAGTATCTACTTCAGATACGAATAGTTATTCGACTCAATTAAAAGTAGCTGGCGATATGTTAGAGTTTTTTATGCACACCAATGTGTTTGAATTTGAAAAAACGCATGTCATGTATAAAACGGGGTACGTTAAGCAAAATGAGTATAACTCTTATTGCGGTATTATTAACGTATATAACTTTTTAGCAGATTCGTTTAAGTTTAATCGCTTAAATGATTTGGGGTATTTAGTTTGCCGAATCTTTATTAATAGAGAAATGCGGTTCTTTATTGAGGCAAAAGGGCCTATTGGTATTAAATATTCTACTTTTTCAGTTGAACCCTTAAATAAAGAACAGTTACAGGAAATCATCAATGATTTAATTATTTATGCTATCACTTTCGACTTGTTTACACCTCCAATTGAACAAATTAGAGAAGTATCTGTAAATGAGATCCAAGAAAAAGTAAGTAGTATTAATTTAAGAACAGGTAAACGCTTAGGCTATGGCACAAGCGCTAGTTATGACGAAGACACTAATATGTATATATAGTTTTGATGTTAAGCAAAAATAAATTATTTACCATTTCTTTTGTTGAAGGTGCATCCGTGATGGCTGCAGAAATTTGTGGTGCTAAATTATTAGCTCCTTTTTTTGGTAGTAGTTTATATGTATGGAGTTCGGTAATGGCAATTACATTGGGTGGTTTAGCTAGTGGTTATTTTATAGGTGGAAAATTAAGTAAACGAGATAACAAGGAAAATACCTTACTATATGTTTTAATTGTAGCGGTATGTTGTTTGTGTTTAATGCCATTTATGACAGGCGTTTTTTTAATGACAGCCACTCATTTATCTTTAATTCCCGCAGTAATTATTAGTGTGCTGTTTTTATTATTTCCAACTATGTTGTGCATGGGAGCCACTTCACCTTTAATTATTTCTATTTTAACAAGTGAAGCGAATCAAAGTGGAGAGAATAGCGGAAAGATATATGCTATATCCACTGTGGGAGGTATTTTAGCAACCTTTTTATGTGGCTTTTATTTAATTCCAAATTTAGGAGTTCAGTTGAGTTTAATTGGTTTTGCTATCTCTTTAGGATTAGCGGCATTGTTTTTAGTTCTTAAAAAAAAAAGTAAAGTAAGTGGCTTTATATTGCTATTTGTTAATTCGCTGGCTTTATATGGTTTTGCCAATTCAGAATCAAACCGCTTTACTATTTTTAAATCTGAAGGTATTTTAGGTAAATTAGAAATTAGAGATGAACCTTCTTATAGCAACGACTCTGTTATTATTCGTAAGCTATTAATCAATAATACTATTCAAACCGAAATGCAATTACAAACAAAACAGTCTGTTTCAGAATACGTTCGCTTGGTAGAAAAAAACTGTTTGTATTTCCCTAAAGGCAAAGCTTTGTTATTAGGTTTAGGGGGCGGAGTAGTGGCTAATATGTTGCATGATAAAGGGTATCATGTTAAGGCAGTTGAATTTGATCAGCGTATTATTGATATGGCTAAGTATTATTTTTATTTAAATGATTCTGTAAAAACTGAATGTGCTGACGCTAGATACTTTATAAATCAGTCTAAAGAAAAATATCGTCTAATTTTGTTTGATGTGTTTAAAGCAGAGGAACAACCATCACATGTTATTACAAAAGAAAGTTTAATGAAATTAAAAACCATGTTAGATACTAATGCAGTAATATTAATAAACACACATGGATATTTAACAGGCGAAAAAGGACTAGGAACACAGTGTATGTTGGCCACTTTAAAAAATGCAGGCTTTGATATTAAAATTTGTACGTTTAGCGAAGTTGAAAAATACCGTAACTTATTAATTGTGGCTTCTCTTAAGCCTATGGAGGGAACATTACATAATGAGCTATATCCAATTATGTTAACTAACTTGGAAACAATTAATACAGATAATAAGCCAACGATGGAAGCATTAAATGCATCTGCTAATCAAGAATTCAGAACCTTGTATCTGAATAATTATATTTTAAGGAATTATTAATATAGTGGTTAATATTTTTTCTTAGCGACCTTTGCTTTATCTCAGCATCTTTGCGGTTGACTTCGAGAGCCTCAGTCACCGTTTAACTAAAACTTCAAAACAAAGTGTTCTTTTTCTTTATTCTCTGTTCTAAAAAATACAATTCCAAAATAAAATAAATCTAAACTTAGTGTCACGTCTTTATGAGCACAAATTTCTTTCCAGGCTTGCTGCATGCCTTGGCTCCAATAAATATCATCAAATACAAAAATGGAGTTAGTGTTTTTTTTCTCTAAGGCTAATTTAAAATAGTTCATGGTTGGTTCGTAAGCATGATTACCATCAATGTATAAAAAATCTAGAGTATCTATTTGTGCTAACAACTTCGGGAACTCGGCATCAAAGTTTCCATTGATAGAAACAATATTGGAGGTAGAATCTATTGAAGTTTTAAATAATTGTTTTGAAAATTGATATAAATTGGGGCAACCCTCAATGGTATAAACTTTAGATTTAGGGGCAGCTTTAGATAAATACAAGCTAGTTAATCCAATAGAAGTACCTAATTCAATAACGGTGTTTGGTGTAAACTTATTTAATAAACGGTATAAAAATTCTGCTTGTTTTTTTTGTGCAATGCCATGCCTAACAATATCTCTTACTTGACGTTTATTTGATTTTAATTTTTTAGAACCAGCGCCAAAATCAGTAATATCAATGGTTGTATCGTTTGTTTCTAAATCTTTTCTAATACTATTTAATTCTTCAAAATCGCCAAATGGATGTTCGTTTTTAATTAACTCCATATAAAAATTATATAAAAAAGGCGAATGTAAGTCGTGCTCATTGTAAGCCGTTAGTTTATAATTGATGTATTTTAAAATTGTATTTAGTTCCATTTATTGTTTTGGAGTAAAGTAAAATTTAGTAGCAATTTGTAATTATTTTTTAACCACATAGGAGAAACATAGATTTTTTTCGTTTGTTAAGTTAAGTATAGTTGAAACTTTGCTTCTCATAGCTCTATGTTTAAAAACTGGTTTTTTAGTTACTAATTTTTCTTTATTTTTTCTATGTTATATGCGGTTCATTTTTATTTATCTGAGCAATTACACACGGCGGTTTTTGTAATAGGTTCTGTTTTATAATCTGGCAAACTTGTTTCCTTCATAAAAAAGATGGTTAAATCTAAAATGTATTGATCTGGATGTTCCTTATTCCATTTCTTTAATAAATACTTGCAATAAAATGGTCTCATATAATTGTTGTTATTAAAGGTGTAGTTTTCTTGAAACTTACGCCATCTATCGCTTTCAAATTCACACACACCATATTTAGGTTTAGTATAAATTACTGTATCTGTACGGTTTTTGATATCAATATATTTATGATCTTTTCGAAGGGCACTATACACATACCAACCATCATCTTTTAAAATATAAGGGGCAAACATTCCCCAATTTTGTTCTAGCCTTAATACTTTGCCATAATGCACAATTACGGGGTCTAATGCATATGGAAATTTTTTAACGCTTCCTAAGTTCATCATCAAACAAAAGATAGCCACAAAAACAACAAAGTAATTTCTAGAGATTTGTATCACCGCAACTATAAAAGAGGTATTGGGTATATGTTCAATTTCCTGATATAGAGTAGTATTTTTATAAAATTTATTTTCAAACCAATCCATAATAGATGATGGCAATAAACCAATTAAAGAAACGATACCAATGATATAAAACAATCCAACATAAACTGTAGAGGCAATTCCAATAAACAAAAACAGGTAACCTATCATGCCAAACAATCGTACTTTATTTGAAACAAAAGGAAGTAAAAGTAAAATAGGAGCTATTAATTCAGTATAAAATACCACAAAGGTTAAGAGCTTCATGATAGCAGGAAATTGGTATAAAAGAGTTCCGCCAGGCATTCGTATTTGGTCTAAACTTAAAGTATAATACAAGGCGGTACCTTCTGTTCTCCATTCGGGAGAAGTTTTGAGTAATGCTGAAAAAAATAAAATAGAGCAGGGTAATAACAAGTATCCAATATTTGCCCAATCAAAATAGTTGTTTTCATAATGCGATTTTTTTTGAATAGAATAACGTTCGCCCCATGGTAAAAATAGTGCCCAAAATAAAAGTAACCGTAATAAATCATCGCCGCCTTGTAAAATAAAAGGATTTCTGTTTTGTAACGATGTTAGAAATACCCAACAAATAAAAGTAAATACACGAGTTCTAAATCCAATAATTAACAAAACAATACATACTGCATTAATAACAAAAAGAACTACTTGCCACCATAAATCGCCATTAAGTGCATGAAACGAAAAGTAATTAGGACTCCAATTATATTGTTTTAAAATTTCAATTGGTATAATACCTTCATCTGTAAAAAATGCTTTAATAGATAAGGAGCGAATGATTAAATCAATTAATAAAACTAAGCCAACTGCAATACGCATTATTGCAATGGCTCTTATATCTAGAGAGTAAGATTTTTTTAACAGATTAAGTATGCGGTAAATTGTTTTAATATGAATTATGAATGTGTTTATTTCGTGAAACAAAAAAGGCTCTGCAACCATGCAGAGCCTTAAAATTAATATTCTTTAAGTTTATAAACAACCTACTTCGCCAGAAACTGTTACAGAGTAAAATGAACCAACTGTTTTGTAACAGGCAATGTTTGAAAATATAGCTTTAATTGGATTTCCGCCGCCACCAACAGTAACAGTAATGTTTCCTGCGCTTGAATACCAAACACTTCCTGCATCTTGGCTAGGAGGATTAGTAACAGTCATAAATGCTTTATTAGGACCTAATGCACCACTAGAATTTACTAAAGAATAAACTCCTGCAACTGGAGGAGAAGAAAAACAAACCGAAATAGTTGTGCCTGTGCTTGTATTATTGTTAACTAAGCAAGTTTGTCCAGTTTGACAGCCAGAACTAGTCCAAGCTGCTCCAGACCCTACTCCAAGTATAACAGAATTTTGCTGAGTAGATGTGGTAGCAATTGTACCAGTAGTAGTTACATTAGTAATGTTTGGGTTATTACCAGTGCCGTTTGGCGCATCCGATTTATAAGTAGGAGTAATAGCAGTATCATCATTTTTTGATTTACAAGAAATGAAAATCATGCTTCCGATAAAGATTATAGATAGGGCAGATAATATAATTTTTTTCATTTTACTGAGTTTTTGTTATCCAAATATATAGATTAAAATAGTATTTACCAAATAGTTACACTCATTGGTTTGGCACACTGGCTAGTTAATAAAAGCTTTTGCCTTGTTTAACCATCTGTTTTAGTAAAACGCAAGCTCTGTATCTATCTTCTTGGTATTCATCATACAAATCATTTAAAGTATTTAAAACTTGAACTAAGCCAATTTCGTCAGCCCATTTAAGCAAGCCTTTTGGATAATTTACGCCTTTAGTCATTGCTAAATCAATATCTGTAGCCGATGCAATTCCTAAATAATGAGTGTCAGCAGCTTCGTTAATCAACATACAAAGTATGCGGTTTACAATATATTTTGCTAAAACGTCATCTTTTTTAGGCTCGGGTAAACTGGTGCCTTCTCGGTAATCATAAAAACCACGACCAGATTTTTTACCTAAAAATTTGGCTTCCAATAAGCGTTTTTGAGTTAAAGAGGGTTTAAAACGTGGGTCATAATAAAATTGTTTCCAAACCGTTTCGGTTACTACGTAATTTACATCATGCCCAATTAAATCCATTAATTCAAAAGGTCCCATTTTAAATCCACCCACTTCGCGCATGGCCCAATCAATAGTTGCCATATCAGCTAATTGCTCATCATAAATACGCAAAGCTTCGCTATAAAACGGACGAGCTACACGATTTACGATAAAGCCTGGAGTATCTTTTGCTATCACCGTTACTTTGCCCCAACTATTAATTAAAGCTTGGCAATGGTTAGCAATAACCATATCTGTTGCCACACCAGGTATAATTTCTACCAAAGGCATTAAAGTAGCTGGATTAAAAAAATGAATGCCAATTACTTTTTCAGGATTATTGCAAGCAGAAGCAATGGATGTAATAGATAACGATGATGTGTTTGAAGCTAATACGCAGGTATCAGACGTCATACTTTCTAATTCCTTAAAAACAGATTGTTTTACTTCAATATTTTCAACGATGGCTTCAATAATTAAATCACATGATTTAAAATCTTGAATAGAACTAGAGTAGGTAGTAAGTGATAAAATAGACGCTGCTTTATCCGCGGTGATTTTTCCTTTTTCTACTAATTTATTAAGTGAACTAGCTAAGGATGTTTTTGCTTTTTCTAAAGCTGTAGCATTAGTATCGTAAATAATTGTTGGATGTCCTGCTGTTGCTGCTACCTGTGCAATACCGCTTCCCATGGCTCCAGAGCCTACAATACCAATAATAGAATCGTTAGTAAACATATTTATTTTTGAATAATTATTTTTTTTGTCTCGTTATTATTTGTTCCTTTTAAAGTCACGAAATAGCAACCCTCTTTTAAAAGGCTGGTGTTGATAGTTGTTTTATACAGATCATCATTTATAATGAAATTATTTTCTAAAACTACCTTTCCTAATATATCAGTTATAATACAAGTTATTGTTTTGTGATACTGATTTGCAATTAAAAAATTGAGTTCGTTTGTGGCAGGATTTGGATAAACAGAAAAAGAAGATTGTTGTTTTTTATTTTCTTTAACGCTTACTGGATTTGTATAATTAACATCACCTTCTAAAATAAAAATACCGTTTTGCATATCGCAGGCAATAATAATTTTGCTAGGTAAATAAGGATAAGCGCCCCAATTGCCTCTGTATGCCGGACTGTACGTCATATTATTCATTCCTTGTTGAGGATGGGTATCAAAATAACCATAAATGGTTGTGTTGGATGGATTTGAAATATCATATAAATATATTCCATCTACATAAGTACTCATCCAACACCAATTATTACCAATGATATAAGGATTGTGTGCAGTAGCCCCTAAGTTTGAACGAATGGTATCAACTAATGTGATGTTATTTAAATTAGATACATCTAGTACTTTTGCCGGTAAGCCAGCCGAAACTTCATCAGCAAATACAATGGTTTTTCTATCATCGGTTTGCCACGAACTATGGTTATAGCCACTGAATGGATATCCGGCATAGGTTTGAATTAATGAAAATGTGTTGGTGGCAGTATCAAAGGTTAATACTTGTAAACCTTTCCAACCGGTAGATGCGTAAATAGTATCGTTACGTACAAACATATCATGTACATAATCTATTTGAGCGTTACTAATATCATCTTCTAAACGTCTTAATAATACTGGCGCTTCAGGATTTGCTAAGCTATAAACTCGCATGGGTGATTCGTAACCTGTTCCCACATCTTTTGGTGCACCGCAATACATGAGATTTTTATCAATAAAAATAGTATGACTTCTTTCAAAATAAGTAGTGCCGTTATGCACCACATGCACCGAATCAGGCAAGTATTGCATATCCACAATTTGAAAGGTGTTAGGCGGCGTATCATCGCTAACTATATAGCAGTAGTTTTGATAAGTTTTCATTTCGCGCCAGGTACAACCATTTTTTTTAGCTTTAACCGAATCAACTATTACAGGAGCCGAGGGATTAGTGACATCAATAAAATAAGTTTTACTACTTGTGCCAACAATAGCATATTCTTTATTTTTTGCAGCTTGGTACCAACCCCAGCAGCCTGAGTATTTGCGTCCATCACTACCTGTATTGTCAGTTTCGGGAGTTAAATG
>JBKJPW010000206.1:0-4402 GCA_046594225.1 Bacteroidia bacterium | reverse complement strand
TCCTCTTGGAAAATCCAATTCAAGAAGAACCACATTTTTTTTAGCCCATTGAATGAATTCTGGTTTTGAAAAAACATCTGCCTGTAATTTTTTACACCATCCACACCAATCGCTGCCAGTAAAAAAAGCAAATATGGGCTTATTGGTTGCTTTAGAAATTTCATTGGCTTTCATAACATCTGTATGCCAAACAAGACCATCGGTATTTGTATTTTCTGACTGCGCTTTTATAACAACGCTTGTGAAAAATAATAATGCTATAGTAATAGTTTTTAAATGTTTCATGTGTTTATAATATTTGCCTTTTAAAATGTTAAGTTAAGAAATAAGTGATTTTGTACCCAATTAAATGAATGTAAAAATAGTTAATTGGTAAAATGTAGATGGGAATTAAACAAAAAAGGAGACATTTCTGCCTCCTTTTACCGAAAAAACGATCACTTTTTGTGATCCTGCTGGGACTCGAACCCAGGGCCCATACATTAAAAGTGTATTGCTCTACCAACTGAGCTACAGAATCATCGTTTTAAAGAGTAATTCTGTTCTTTCGGGCTGCAAATATATAAACCAAATTGTAACTAGCAAAACTTTTTTTATTATTTTTTTAATTTATTTCTAAGTCTTGTTTTTACTGGCATTTAGAGTTATTTTTATATCTGCTTATGGACTTTACACCACAAATAAATTTATTAAAAGGCTTTTGTACTTTAAATTTCGGAGTTACAGTTGTTGATGCTGAATTGGTATTTGGTAAACCCGAAGAAATTCAGGTGTTGGATGACCCGATTTTAGAAACCTCATGTACTGTATATCACTATTGGGACTCGGGATTCTCTTTGTTTTTTGACAACAAGAACTCTATGAAATTTGGAAGTGTTGAAGTTGATAATGAAGATACGTTGTTGTTTTCTAAAAAAATATTTTCGTTAAAAGAACAAGAATTAATCGACTTAATGAAAGAGTATAAATACATTTTAACCGATTCTGAAAACCAAGAATGGGGTGAAAAGCGTTTAAGCTTCGACGAAGCGGGCTTAGATTGCTATTACGAAAACGGGAGATTAACGTCTATTAACTTTGGGGTGATAGATGAATTGAATAACTTTGAGTTTTTGCCAAACTAGGTCAATTACACAATTCTAAAAATAAATATTAAACTAAAAACTTTATAAAATGCCTGGAACAGAATTATTTGGCGCCGAAGAGCGCAAGGAAATTGAAGACGTGTTATCAACTGGAATTTTGTTCCGTTTTAATCATGATGCGCAACGTAATAATATTTGGAAAGCAAAAGATTTTGAAGCAGAAGCTAAAAAAATCACTGGCGCTAAATATGCATTAGCTGTTTCTAATGGTTCAGCGGCTATTTTAGCAGCATTAGCAGCTAGTGGTATTGGTACTGGAGATGAAGTAATTTGTCCGCCATTTACATACATTGCTACTATTGAAGCCGTATTAATGTTAGGTGCTTTACCAGTATTTGCTGAAATTGACGAAACTTTATGCTTAAGTGCAGAAGGAATTAAAAAAGTAATTACTCCAAAAACTAAAGCCGTGTGTTTAGTACACATGTGCGGTGGTAACGCTAACATGGATGAAATTATGGCTGTTGTTAAAGAGCATAATTTGAAATTGGTTGAAGATGCAGGTCAAGCATTTGCAGCTTCATACAAAGGAACAGCAACAGGTTTATTTGGAAGCGCTGGCGCATATTCTTTCGATTTCTTTAAAATTGCTACAGCTGGCGAAGGCGGTATTTTTGTAACGAATGATGAGAATGTATATAAATACGCTGATAGCTATTGCGATCACGGTCACGATCACGTTGGTAGTAATCGTGGTATGGAAAATCATCCTATTATTGGTTTCAATTATCGTATCTCTGAATTACATGCAGCAGTTGGTGCAGCTCAAACTCGCAAGGTTCCAGCAATTCGCACAGCTAACTTAAAAAATAAAGCGTTTTTACAAAAAGAATTGTCTAAAGTAGCTGGAATTAGTTTTTCTAAATTAGGTGATGATAATGGAGATTCAGGTACATTCTTAAATATTTTAATGCCTGATACTGCATCGGCTCAACGTACTGTTGATGAATTTAATAAAGCAGGTGTTGGTGGATTTAATTATTGGTTCACAAATATGTATCACTTTATTAATCAGTGGGAACATATCAAAGGTCTGAAAACAGCTGCTAAATTACCGATTCAATTATTAGGAGCACCTCAAGATTACAACAACTTAGATATTCCGCAAACACAAGCAATTGTTGGTCGTTTAATCTCTTTTGGCATTCGTTGTACTTGGACGGAGGAAGAGTTAAAAACCTTAGCTGCTAAAATTTCTGAATGTGCTACTAAGGCTTTAAAGCCTGTTAATGCTTAATTAAAAATGCAACACAAAAATTTTAAAAATATAGATAAGGTTACTTATGGTCGTGGTTCTTTTTCGCAATTAGCAGAAACAGTTGAACCTATTCGTAAAGAAAATAAAAATTACTTTGTTTATGTTGTTGATAATTACTTTAAAGGAAAACCTTTATCAAACAAATTACAAAACAAACCTGAGGATTTAATTTATTACATTGATGTTGATCCTCACGAACCTAAAACTGAGCAGATTGATTCTTTAAGGGATGAAATATTAGCGAAGCAAGGTTTACCAAGTGGCGTTATAGGTATTGGTGGCGGTAGTATTATGGATATAGCAAAAGCTTTATCGCTAATGCTAACTAACGAAGGTTCATCAACATTATATCAAGGATTAAACTTAGTGAAGAAGCCAGGAATTTATCATTTAGGTGTACCAACGATTTCTGGTACTGGTGCCGAAGTATCTATGACAGCAGTATTAACTGGACCTGAAAAAAAATTAGGTTTAAAATGTGATTGGACAGTTTTTAATCAAGTGATTTTAGATCCAGAATTAATTGCTTCTGTTCCAACAGACTGGTGGTTTTATACAGGCATGGATACATACATTCACTGTATCGAATCTGAAACTGGAATTCGTAACAATGCCTTTAGTTTAGCTTATGGCGAGCAATCTCTTAAATTATGCAGAGAAGTATATTTAGGAGAAAACGCTGGTCGTACGCCTGAGAATGATGATAAATTAATGGTAGCTTCTTTAATGGGAGGTTTAAGTTTAACGTATAGCGAAGTGGGCGCTTGCCACGCTATCAGTTACGGTTTATCAATGATTTTGGGAACTCGTCATTGTTATGCAAACTGTATTATCTTTCAACACTTAGGTGATATTTATTTAAAAGGACATAGCGAGTTTATGCAAATGATTGAAAAGCATAATATTGTATTGCCTCAAAATTTAAGTAAAGATTGGACAGAAGAACAAATTACAGCAATGGCAACTGTGTCTTATAATTTACCATTTATGTGGAATCACGCTTTTGGTGATAATTATAAAGAAATTGCTACGATGGATTATATTAAAGGATTATTTAGAAGATTGTAAAAATTGTTTCCCGCAGATTTCGCAAATCTCGCAGGATAAAAATAATGAATTAGTAAACAAAATCAGCGCTCCCGATAGCTATCGGGAGCGCGAAAATAAAACAAAACAACATGTCAAAAAAAATAGTAAAAGTAGGAGATATTGAATGCGGAAGTAAAGAATTATTCTTGATTTCAGGACCATGTGTAATAGAAGAAGAATCTATTATGATGAAAACAGCTGAGAAATTGAGAGAAGTTCAAGAGCGTTTAAAAATCAAAATTATTTATAAATCCTCTTTCACAAAAGATAATCGTAGTAGTTTAAGTTACTACCAAGGGCCAGGATTAATAAAAGGCTGTGAGTTATTAGGAAGAATAAAAGACCAATTTGGTTTTCCTGTATTAACAGATATTCACTCACATGATCAGGCAGCAGCAGCAGCAGATGTATGTGATGTATTACAAATACCAGCTTACTTATGTATGCAATCCTCGTTATTAGTAGCTTCTGCAAAAACAGGACGCGTTATCAATATTAAACATGGTCAGTTTTTAGCGCCTGATAATATGAAACACCCAGTACAAAAATGTATTGATAGTGGTAATGATCAAGTTATTTTAACAGAGCGTGGTTATTCTTTTGGTTACAATGATTTAATTGTTGACCCTCGTGCATTTTACCACATGAATAATATTGGTTATCCTGTTGTGTTTGATGTAACGCACTGTGTTCGTAAATATGGTATCCCAAGTCCTGATAAAAAAGGTGGAGCTCGTGAGTTTTTGCCTGTATTAGCAAGAGCAGGTGTAGCATCTGGTATTGATGGAATGTTTATTGAAACTCATCCTAATCCAGAAACAGCATTATGTGATGCTGCTTCTCAATTATGTGTAACTGATTTAGAAGAATTTTTAAAACCAATTATTGAGCTTCATAATGTTGAAGTGAA
>JBKJPW010000209.1:0-3961 GCA_046594225.1 Bacteroidia bacterium | reverse complement strand
CAACAATCGTTAATAAGTGGCTAATTTCCTTATATATCAAGCAATTGAAGAAATTATAAAAAAAAGTGAAAAATAATTGTGCGTTGTATTTATTTTTTTGCTAAGGCATGTAAGGTTTTTAGCAAAAATGCTTCAAGATAACTGATTTTACTACATAAATTACCTTTTCTGTAAAATGGTATTAACTCATAGTGATTTATTTGCACAAATTTTATGGAATAAATTGCATTAGTCTATCTAAACAAAGTATTAATCTTAAAAAAATAACCATTATGCGAAATTTAAATTTAATTATCCTAGTAATTTTAGTAACCTGCTTTATAGCCTGTAGCAAATCAGAAAATTATAGCTCAAGTGATAAAGCCACTGCTGGATACGGCGGAGGAAGCGGAATGGATTTAGAAATGGGAAATGCCATTGATGCAGCCGAAAAAAGAATGCCCGCAGAACCTAAAACTATTACTGAACAAAAACTGATTAAAAATGGTGACATTAGTTTTGAAGTAAAAAACAGCAAAGACACAAAAGTCTTTTTGCAAAAGGTAATATCAAAATACAAAGCCTATATCTCTAACGAAAAAATAGAAGATTACCGTGTTAATCCAACCGAAATTTTAACAGTACGAGTGCCAAATTCTAATTTCGATAATATCATTAATGATATTGGATTACAAGTTGGAGAGTTTGATTCGAAACGAATAGACATAGAAGATGTAACCGCAGAATTTGTAGATATTGAAGCGCGTTTAAAAAATAAAAAACAATTAGAAAGTAAATATCAAGAATTGTTAGCTAAAGCAAATAACATGGCCGACATCTTAAAAATTGAAAAAGAGATTTCTTTAATTAGAGAAGATATCGAATCTACTGAAGGCAGATTACGCTATTTGAATAACCAAATTGGTTATAGCACTTTAATTATTACCTATTACGAGAAAAAAGCAACCGCAGGTTTTCATTTTGGCAGCAAAATAACCGATGCTGTTTCTAATGGCGGAATGGGTTTTTTATGGTTTTTAATTGGCGTAACGCAACTTTGGCCAATGTGGTTAATAGGTGGTTTAATTTGGTATGTAATACAGAAAATCATAAAACGTCGAAAAAATCATAAATTACAGCAAAAAAGTATTCAATAGATTGTTTTTAGTAGTGTAAATATTAAAAAAATGCTATTTTTGTTATCTAATTTTTTAAAAAAGAACGATGATTGATTTAACAGGAATTATTGCCATTAGCGGACAACCAGGATTATATAAAGTAGTTGCCCAATCTAAAAACGGAATTATAGTAGAAGGTTTAGCAGATAAAAAACGTACTTCTATTAGCTCTACAGCTAAAGTTAGCTCATTAGAAGACATTAGTATGTTTACTACTGGCGAAGACAAACCAGTTTCTGAAATCATGAAATCAATTTTTGATAAAGAAAAAGGTGGTGCTTGTATTGATGCCAAAGCAGATGATAAAGCTGTTGCAGCATACTTTGAAGTGGTTTTACCTGATTATGATAAAGAGCGCGTTTATACTAGTAACATGCGTAAATTATTTACTTGGTATAATGGTTTACAAACTACTGGTAACCTAAAAGTAAAAGAAGCAGAAACTGCTGAAGAGTCTGCAGAAAAGAAAATTGTAAAAGCAGCAACTGAGAAAAAAGCAGCTACTAAAAAAACAGCTACTAAAGATACTACTAAAACAAAAACAAGTACAGGTGTTAAGAAAACAGCTGGTGTTAGAAAAACTGGTGTAGCTTAATTTTAGCTTATTTATATTATTGAAAGCCCTTTCGAAAGAGAGGGCTTTTTTTTGTTTAGAACTAGAAATAGTATTAGAACGTTTCCTCCTTCGAAGGAGGTGTCCGCAGGACGGAGGATGTTTCGAAAACATCTCCCGCCTTCCAGGCACCCTCTTCAAAGAGGGAAATAGTGAAATTTAAAATAAACACTTATCTTCATATCATAAATTTTATCATTATGCAACGCCATTACCTATCCGAAGATTTCAGAGTTAGCAACTGGGAAAGATTACAACCATTTTTAGAAGAATTAAAAAACAGAGCTATCAATTCTGTTACTGACTTAAAACAATGGATGAAAGACCATAGCGAATTGGAGGCAGTATTAAACGAAGATGGCGCCTGGCGTTATATTAAAATGACCTGCAATACCCAAAACGAAGAATTACAAGAATCCTTTAATTATTTTGTAACGTCTATTGAACCACATATTTCTCCATACAGTAATGATTTAAATAAAAAATTAATCGATTGTCCGTTTATTGATGAGCTAGAAAAAGATACTTACTTCGTATATGTGCGTGGTGTAAAAAAAAGCATTGAACTCTATCGCGAAGAAAACATTGAATTGCAAACAGAATTACGTCAAAAGGAACAAGAGTATGGTAACATTTCTGCCGCACAAACTATTACTTATCATAAAGAAGAAATAACTCTACAAAAAGCAGCCACCTATTTTAAAAGTAACGACAGAGCATTACGCGAAAGCATTTATCATCAAATACAAGCTCGTAGAGCAGAAGATGAAACTGAATTAAATACATTGTATGATGAGTTAATTGCTTTACGTCATCAGGTAGCTTTAAATACAGGATTTAAAAACTACCGTGATTACAAACATGAAGAGTTAGGTCGTTTTGATTATAGCGTTCAAGATTGTTATAATTTTCAAGATGCGATACAACAACATATTGTTCCTTTAGTAAAACAAAATGAGCAAGCTCGCAAAGACGCTTTAAAATTAGACGTTTACAGGCCATGGGATAAAGAAGTAGATGCTGAAGGAAAAGAACCTTTAAAGCCATTTACAACTGGCACTGACTTAGCAGAAAAAACCATTGAGTGTTTCAATACCATTGATCCTTATTTTGCAGAGTGTATTACCATTATGCGCGACATTAAACGTTTGGATTTAGAATCACGTATTGGTAAAGCACCAGGCGGATACAATTACCCATTAATGGAAACGGATGTGCCATTTATTTTTATGAACGCCGTTGGTTTGCATCGCGATATGGTAACGATGGTTCACGAAGGTGGACATGCAGTACACGCTTTTTTAGCAGCTAATTTAGAGCTAACCGAATTTAAAAGTACGCCTAGCGAAGTAGCTGAATTAGCTAGTATGAGTATGGAATTAATTAGCATGGAACATTGGGAGCCATTTTTTCCAAACGCAGATGACTTTAAGCGTGCGAAGAAAGAACAACTGAACGATGTACTAAAAGGGTTGCCTTGGATTGCTTCTATTGATAAATTTCAACATTGGATTTATACAAACCCGAAGCATACATTAGAAGAACGTTATGCCTATTGGATGCAAATTAGTAAAGACTTTGGAACAGGCGTTGTTGATTATACAGGATTAGAAACTAATTTACAACGTTCGTGGCAAGCGCAATTGCATTTATACGAAGTGCCATTTTATTATATCGAATATGGCATGGCTCAATTAGGTGCTATTGCAATGTGGCGTAGCTACAAACAAAATCCTAAACAAGCATTGGAGAATTACAAAAAAGCATTAGCCTTAGGTTATACTAAAACCATTCCTCAATTATATGAAGCCGCTGGTATTAAATTTGATTTTTCTCCAGCTTACGTAAAAGAGTTAGCAGATTTTGTGAGATGTGAATATGAGAAATTGTAGTATCGTCATTGCGATCCGCCAGGTGGCTGAGAAGCAATCTCATACATAGTAATAATACTAAGTTTGAGATTGCTTCGTCGTACCTCCTCGCAATGACGTCACGGTTACTTCATCTCTCTTTCCTTATCTAAATACGAATGCACTACTTCAATTGCATTATCAATGACATCGCTCAGAGCGACAATAAAAGAACCCGGTTTCGCAATGCTAAAGGCATGATTTAACGCTTCAATTTCTTTAGGCACATATTCGTAAGATTTTTTAGGGTCAACTTGATGAATTCCTTCTACTAATAATTT
>JBKJPW010000079.1:0-3417 GCA_046594225.1 Bacteroidia bacterium | reverse complement strand
TTTTAATAACCTGAGCTCCCAATTCTGCAAAAAATAAACCAGCTGATGGTCCTGCCAGAACACCTGCTAATTCAATTATTTTTAAATCGGAGAATGGTTTATTCATTTAATTAAAATTGCGCTTGTTCTGGCTTGTTATTTAAAATTAATTCTATTTTTTCGGTTACTTCAGGAGTTATTAATGAAACAACATCTAAGGCTTTTAAATTTTCAATTAATTGTTCTTTTTTCGAAGCACCTAAAATAGTCGTACTGACGTTTGGATTTTTAATTGTCCAAGCAATGGATAGTTTAGCAACAGAAGTTCCTAATTCGTTAGCTAACAATGATAATTTTTTTGTTTTTTCAATTTTAGATTCTTCTCCTAAAGTTCTTTCTTTTAACCAGTCCATCCCTTCAATATGTAAACGATTATCTTCAGGTACGCCATTATTGTATTTACCAGATAATAAACCTGAAGCTAAAGGACTCCATATAGTTGTTCCTAAACCAAAATCTCTAAATAATAATAAATAATCTTTTTCTAGCTTTGTTCTTTCAAACATATTGTATTGAGGCTGCTCCATAGTTGGGCCAATTAATCTATTACGTTCAGCAAAAACAAATGCCGCCATAATTTCGTCATTAGCCCATTCGCTTGTTCCCCAATATAAAATTTTACCTTGTTGTATTAAGGTATTCATTGCCCAAACGGTTTCTTCAATAGGTGTATTTTTATCAGGACGGTGACAAAAAAATAAATCAATATAATCAACCTGTAAACGTTTTAAAGCAGCGTGACAACCTTCAATAATGTGCTTGCGAGATAAACCTATTTGATTTGGTTTTTTATCTTCATAACCAAAATATACTTTACTAGAAACACAATAAGAACTACGTGCCCAATTTTTTTTCTTTAAAATGGAACCCATCACTTCTTCTGATTTTCCTGCGGCATATATTTCAGCATTATCAAAAAAGTTGATGCCGTTATCATAAGCGATAGTTAATAATTCATCAGCTGTATTATTTTCTATTTGCTTGCCAAAGGTAATCCATGAGCCAAATGATAATGCACTTAGTTGTAATCCCGATTTTCCTAGTCTTCTATATTCCATATTTTTATATTGTTACATAAATAAATTTTTTAATTATATATTTATTTTCATTTATTACATTATTAAAAGTAAATGTTACAAGTATCACTGTTTTTGTTTCTAATCATTGTAAACTATTATTTTACTCATTAAGTTTACCTAAAATTAATTTAAAGTATAAAAATCAAATTTAAAAAAAAATATGAAAACAACATTATCAATTTTAGCTATAGCATTTGTATTTGTAGCTTGTAACAATTCGAAAATAAGTGAAGTAGAAATAGCTAAGCAACATATAATGGATTCTGTTAATTCAGTGAATGCTGTTAACAGAGCAGTTGATTCAGTTAATCAATTAACTAATTCAGTTGATGTGGGTATCGAAACAAGAAGTGTGTCTGTTATAAATGTTCAGGAAGCTAATGCTCCGGCGGTAACCCCGGCTCATAGTTCCCATCATTCTCAAACTCAAACTAATACTCAGACTGTAACATCAACCGTATCTCAGTCGAATACACCGGCGGATAATACGGTTACCAGTACAACTACAACAACTACCAAGAAAAAAATGACTTCCACAACTAAAGGAGCTTTAATTGGAGCAGCAGCAGGGGTTGTTACAGGAGCAGCAGCAGGAGCAGCTTTGGATAAGAATAATCGTCCGGCTGGAGCGTTATTAGGAGGTATAATAGGCGGAGCAGTTGGTTCAGGAGTTGGTTATGGTGTTGGAGCAAATAAAACTAAAAAAGATACAGTTAAACCTTAACTTTAATAAATTATATTATTTATTTTCAAAGCCATTCGTCAATTAGCGAATGGCTTTTATTTTACCAAAATTTTTGGCTCTAACATATCTAACATGGCGTATTTTACACCTTCACGTCCAAGGCCACTTTCTTTTACGCCACCATAAGGCATTTGATCGTAACGTAGAGTAGGAACGTGATTATGAATAACACCACCTACTTCTATTTGTTTAAAGCATTTATCTAATTCTTTTTCATCATTGGTAAACACGCCACATTGTAATCCGAATTTTGTATTATTGGCTTGTTGTATAGCCTCTTCAATTGTATTGTAAGAGTTAATGCAAATTACAGGGCCAAATACTTCTTCTGCGTACACTTTCATGGTATGATTACAATTTAAAAGTATGGTTGGTTCAATATAACTTCCATTTCTTTTTCCTCCGCAAATTATTTGCGCGCCTTGTTGTATAGCTTCGTTAATCCAATTCTCCACACGAATAGCGTTGACTTCATCAATCATGTTTGAAATATCGGTTGTTTCGTTTACAGGATTACCGAATTTTAAATTAAGCGTTAGCTCTTTTAATTCATCAATAAATTTTTGATAAATAGATGAATGAACAATAAAACGTTGGGCATGAATACAAATTTGTCCGCTATAAGAAAAAGCACCCATTAATGATTTTGGAAGAGCATCTTTTAAATTCGCACTTTCTGTAATAATAGTGGCGGCATTTCCTCCAAGTTCTAATACCACTTTCTTTTTACCAGACTGTACTTTCATTTTCCAACCAATATCTGGGGAGCCTGTAAAGCTTAATAGTTTAAAGCGTTCATCGGTTACTAATATATTGCCTGTTGTTCTATCCATCGGTAAAATAGAAACCGCTCCTTTTGGTAATTCTGTTCTATCAATAATTTTTGCTAATTCTAAACAGGATAAAGGAGTTCGGCTAGCGGGTTTTAAAATAATAGAACATCCACTTGCAATAGCAGGTGCTAATTTATGAACAGCTAAATTCATGGGGAAATTAAAAGGAGCAATGCCTGCAATTAATCCAATCGGAAAATAATTTACGGTACCTTGTCTTTTATCCGACTGTAATATTCTTTCTAACGCCAAGTGTTCAACTCTATCATTTTTGCTTTCATCAGCTGCTATTTGAAATGTATACGCCGATCTATCAATTTCTGCTAGCGAGTATTTTATAGGTTTTGCACTTTCTAAACTTAGTACTTCTGCTAATTTTTTTCTATTAGCATACACCTCATTAGAAATTTGTTTTAAAATATGATATTTTTTTTGAGAGGATAAATTCTGTAATTCTTCTTTTACCGCTAATGCTTTTATAATAGCATCTTCCAGTATAAATTTATCAGCTAAATAAGTTGTAGCAACTAATGAATGATCAAAAGGACTCTTTACTTCAAGAACTTGTTCCGAATTTATAAACTTGCCAGCTGAGTAAATTAGATAGTTGTTCAAATTATTTAATTTTTATATTGAATTTTTTTTGTGCAGTAACAACTGCTTGATGTAATTTTTTCTCTAATAATTTTTTTGGAGGAAGTGCGGTTAAATACTCTGCTAC
>JBKJPW010000010.1:0-26978 GCA_046594225.1 Bacteroidia bacterium | reverse complement strand
GTGATGAGTGATGAGTGATGAGTGATGAGTGATGAGTGATGAGTGATGAGTGATGAGTGATGAGTGATGAGTGATGAGTGATGAGTGATGAGTTAAGAAAAATTAAAACAACAACCTTTTATGTCCTTTTATGACTTATATGGTTCAAATAAAAAAAGTAATAACAATAAAAAATAAATACCATGATGCAATTTGAATTACCACAAGAAGAAAGCTCAATTATTAAAGTAATTGGCGTTGGTGGCGGCGGAAGTAACGCTGTTAATCACATGTTCCGTTTAGGAATTAAAGGGGTTGATTTCATAGTATGTAATACAGATAAACAAGCATTAGGTAAAAGCCCAGTACCTCATAAAATTCAATTAGGAAACTCTTTAACAAGAGGATTAGGTGCAGGCGCAAAACCTGAAGTAGGTCGCGACTCTGCTTTAGAAAGCATTGAAGAAATTAAAGATCTTTTAAAAGATAATACCGAAATGGTATTTATCACAGCTGGTTTAGGCGGTGGTACTGGTACAGGCGCTGCTCCAGTAATTGCATCTATTGCAAAAGAGTTAGGTATTTTAACGGTTGGTATCGTGACTATTCCTTTTTCGTTTGAAGGGAAAAAACGTAGAGAGCAAGCTGAGAAAGGCTTAGAAGAAATGAAAAAATATGTAGATACATTAATTGTTATCGGTAACGATAAATTACGTGATATCTACGGAAGTTTAAAAATGACTGAAGCGTTTGCTCACGCTGATAATGTGTTGACTAGCGCAGCAAAATCAATTGCAGAAATTATTAGTTTACACATGCATGTGAATGTAGATTTTAATGATGTAAAAACAGTAATGCAAGATAGCGGTGTAGCAATCATGGGTTCTGCCATTGCAAGCGGCGAAAAACGTGCGTTACGTGCGGTTGAAAACGCATTAATTTCTCCGTTATTAAATGATAACGATATTTCTGGTGCTCGTCACGTGTTATTAAATATCATGAGCGGAAGCGATGATATTGAAATGGATGAGTTTGGTGAAATCACTGACTTTATACAAGAAGCAGCTGGTGGTACGGCAGAATTAATTACTGGTTACGGTACTGATCCATCTTTAGGTGATAACGTATCGGTAACAATTATTGCAACTGGTTTTAATTCTAAAATGAATTCTGGTTACGAAGCACCAACTTTCCAGGAACGTAAAATTGTAAAATTAGACGAGCCAACTGTAACTAAAGTTGAGCCAGTTCAAACTACTATTATTGATGAGATTCAAACTAACGAACCATTTGTGTTTGTAAAAGAAGAAACAACTGAAGCACCAATCATTAATAAAGTTGAAGACGTTGTTGCTCCAATAGTAAATGAAATTGTTGAAGAGGAAAAACCTGCATTTAAAGTTTACGCTTTAGATGAAGAAGTAAATGAAACTCCTGCAACGTTTATGAATGAAGTAAATGAATTGATTAACGAAACTCCTAAACAAGAATTTGTAATCAACGATATTTCTGCTGAAGAAGAAGAAACTCCAACTTACGAAAGTAATACACGCGAAGAACAAATTCGTTTAGCACAAGAGCGTATTAAAAAATTAAAAGAGTTAACTCTTAAAATGAAAACGCCTGAAGGTTTAAACGACTTAGAGAAAACCTCAGCTTGGCAACGTAAACAAGTGAACTTAGATAATAACAGCACTACTCCATCTACAGATTCACAAGTATCTCGTTACACTTTAGGTGAAAACAATGAGATCAGACCAAACAACTCGTTTTTACACGATAACGTAGATTAATTTAAACTATACTAAACTAAAAACCCTCGCAGAAATGTGAGGGTTTTTAGTTTTAAATATTGAGAATTAACTTTATTTTATATATTTGTTAAAACGGTCTTAAAACGAATTATATTTAAAATATTCAAATGAAAAAATTTAATCATCTTCTTATTCTCTTCGTAGTATTTTTTTCTCAAAAAATAAATTCTCAAAATAAATTTAGCGATTTAGGATTAGATAAAGATGGCAATAGATATGCTGTTGGAACATTTGAGAATACGGTTGATTTAGGAAACAACAACCTTATGACAAGTACTGGTTCATCTGATATATATATCGGCAAATATAATACAAAAGGTGTCTGCCAATGGGGTACGAAAATTGGAGGAAAAGGAAGTGAAAATGTAAGTGGCATATATGTAGAACCTAATGGCAATTTTTTTATAACTGGATACTTTATTAGCGAAGCAAAATTTGGAGAGATGAAAGTAAGGGCAGCTAGTAATAAATCATTTGAAAGCGTTACATTATTTGTAGCTAAATATAATACTTCAGGGGATCCAATTTGGGTTAAAACGTCAAAAAACACTGGCAGTGATACTGGCAATGGCATTACATCGGATAACAAAGGGAATATCTTTGTACTAGCTACATTTGATGGAAAAATAATCTATGATGAAAAAACGGCCACTAGCATGGGAAAAAATGACATGTGTGTCATTAAAATAAATAGTACAGGAAATTGTGAATGGATCAAAAATTATGGCACAAAAGAAGAAAATATCAGTAATGCTATTTTTTATTCGAAAAGTAAATTATTTATAGGAGGTAATTCACAAATAGAAAATGGAGGCTATGCTGGCTATGTTGCAGAAGTGTCAGTGGAATCTGGAGCCACAATATGGACAAAAAACATCGGCTCCATTAAAGGTAATGTTGAAAGAATAACAAAAGATAATGAAACAAATTTAATTGTTACAGGTTCAATTGAAGGATCTAACAAAGATGGGTATGATTTATTTGTCACAAAAATAAATTCGGAAAGTGGTTCGGATATGTGGATGAAAAAATTCCATTCTAATCAAGCTAGAGGTAAAGATGTTGTTTGTGATGCTACTGGAAACATTTATGTTACGGGAAGTTTTATTGACTCTTTGCGTTTAGATGGATTTTATTTAAGTACATTGGAATTTGACGAAGTTTTTTTAATGAAAATAAATACAAGCGGAAAAACAACATGGGCAAAAAGTTACGGACATAACAAACGAGATGTTGGATGTAAACTAATTTTAAAAAACACAGAATTGATTTTAGCGGGAGATTTTTCAACCAATATTGAATTTGGCTCTTCATCACTTGCAGGAGGAGACAATAGCTCTTTTATGACAAATTTTGATTTACAAAAAAACACTTTTAATTCTTCCGTTGTTATAGCAAAAGAAGAATTGAAAAATTCACCGAATTCTAAATATTCAAACATAAATGGGAAATTACTTATTGGCGGCGGCGATAATAAATCTTTTTTAAATGATCAAGCAGTTTTATTAGAAGACAATAACGGCAACTTGCTTAAAAGAACAATCACTGATGAAAACGGTGATTTTTCTTTTAAAAATGTTGATGTAGCAGAAACACTTAACTTGATTCTTGAAAAAAATGAGAAACTAAAAGAAACAGATGAAATATACATCGCACAACAAAATGGCGTTATACTTAACAAATTAGAATTAGATAAAAATAAAAACTTTCAATATAAAATGCTTCCAGTTGTAATGTCTAAACTTGAACCATTAGGCGATGACAAAGACCCTCTTTTAGTAATGAAGGAATTTAAATCATCAAAAGATGAACAATTTACATTAGTAGAAAGAATTTTATACGAACCTAATTCTTTTGCTATCCCTACTGATGCGATAGGCAGTATCAATCAAGTCGCATTATTTTTGAGGCAAAATCCAAAGATGAAAGTTGAAATATATTCACATACAGATGCTACGGGAGAAGATAATGCTAATTTAATTCTTTCTGAGAAAAGAGCTAATGAAGTAAAGACACTTTTAATAAAAAAACAAATTCCTTCAGAAAG
Source organism: Bacteroidia bacterium (assembly GCA_046594225.1). Taxonomy (GTDB): domain Bacteria; phylum Bacteroidota; class Bacteroidia; order B-17B0; family Aurantibacillaceae; genus UBA4416. Next base: position 23,138 of record JBKJPW010000010.1, on the reverse strand, counting down.
AATCATTATTAAAGGGCTAGGAGAAACTCAAATTATTAATAGATGTGCAAACAATGTTAAATGCACCGATACTGAACATTCTTATAACAGAAGAACTGAATTCAAATTCATAAAAGGCACTGGATTCTAATATAAAAACATTGACATCAAGATTCTTCGTTGAATTTTTAATTCTGCGATTTTAGCTTCTAGTCACTCCCTAATTTTTGCAATTGGTTCATCTGTTCCGCTGATCCCGAAATCTTTCGGGATGCAGTTCTGCGGTTTGTCGCTATAGTTTAAGTACATTTACCAAAAACCAAACCTTATGTGGAAAGAAGAAAATAACCAATTGAAGCGCAGTTTCCAGTTTACTAATTTTATAGAAGCTTTTGCATTTATGACCAAAGTAGCTTTTGTAGCTGAAAAAATGAATCATCATCCCAATTGGAGTAACGCTTACAATAAAGTAGATATTACTTTATTTACACATGATGCTAATAACACAGTTACTGACAAAGATAAAAAACTAGCTAACGAAATTGATAAACTATTTAGTGGCGGTAATACTATATTTAAAGGTTAAATACCCGCTCCGCTGGATTTGTAATCCTGCGGCAACGTCATTGCGAGGCACGAAGCAATCTCATATTTAGCTATAGAAATCTGTGTTTGAGTTCCGATAGCTATCGGAAGCTTCACTACGTTCGCAATGACGAAACTGCCAAAAAATCTCCGTCAACAATTAACAGCTTTACTCCATGTTCAGAAATCGAACGGTGTGAACTCATATCATCAGATACAACATAAGTCATACCTTTGGTCAATTTAGTACTTTCTCCTGTTTCTAATTCGGTTACAAAACTTCCTTCTAAACAATGTACAATGTGTCCTTTTTGGCACCAATGATCAGCCAAATAACCTGGGCTGTATTCTACTACTCTAATTCTTAATCCATCAAATTGAATAGTTTGCCAAATGGCAGTACCTGTTGTTCCTTTATATTCTACTTTTTCAATAGCAGACCAATCAATGGTATTAAATAATATAGGGTTCATAATTTTTATTTAAGTATCTCGTTTTTTAATTTCATTCCTTTTTCATTTAAAATAAGAAGTTCTCCATGTTTTGCTTTAGGCTCAAGTAACCATACATTGTTTTGGCAGCCAATATTAATGATCCCTTCAATTTCATGATGGCGAGTCACAACAATAGCATAGGGGAAATAATTATTTTTACAGCTATCATCTGTTGGGTCTGTACTATAATTAGTATCATCTATAAGTAATTCTTTTATAAATTTTACTTGAATTTTCGAAAACACTTTAATTGCCCCATTTGTGTTATATATTCTCACTTTCGTATCTATGGCATATTTTGAACTAGAATCATATTGCACTCTTAGATACGTTACTACATAATCTTTATCCGTTATTTTTTGCCAATCCATTTTTAAATCATTTGCTGGACTAACGGATGAAAAAATCAAAAGAATTAACCCTGTAATTATATAAAATAAAAATTGCTTCATTTTGTTTTTATTTCACAACTCATTTTGTTTATTGAGGTATTAGCATAAGTGGCGTCAGCATAATCTTTATATTTTTGTTCGGCTACTTTCTTCTTGTTGTTAACGATGTTATAAAAATCATGTTGAGCAGCATAAGGATTAGAGCAAACATAAGTGTAATCTTTTTTACAAGAGCAAAAACAAATACAACCAATAAAGAAATGATTAATTTTTGTCATGTTTAACAAATTTATAAAATTAAAGTCAAAATTCATTAACTTAGCTTCTCCATTATGGCAAATCAAGTAAATATGAATTTAGAATACTTCCAAAAGAAAGAACATTACTTGGAAGTCATCAATCAGTTTGCTACCCTTTTACTGAATGCCAAAACCACAGATGATATTGTATGGACTGTTGCTAAAAATGCTATTGCTCAACTAGGATATGAAGATTGTGTGATATATTTGTTAGATGAGAAGGGAACTAATTTGGTACAACGTGCGGCGCACGGGCCAAAAAACCCAATTGATTTAGATATTTTAAATCCCATTATTATAAAAATGGGGCAAGGTATTGTAGGCTTTGTTGCTCAAACTGGCAGAGGAGAAATTGTATCAGACACAACATTGGATGATAGATATATTTTAGATGATAATATGGGTCTCTCTGAAATTGCAGTGCCTATCGTTTATCAAAATAAAGTTATTGGCGTTATTGATTCGGAACATCCCGAAAAAAATTTTTACCCAGCTGATGATTTACAGATTTTAAATACCATCGCGTCAATGACTGCTACCAAATTAATGCAGGCAAAAAATGATGAAAAATTAATTGAGTATCAAAATAATTTGGAATTCTTGGTTCGCCAAAAAACAAACGAGTTAAACAATACACTCACCGAACTTAAATCTCAAACCCTAGAATTAACGGATAGTATAACTTACGCTAAACGTATTCAAAAAGCAATATTGCGTCACCCTACTACTATTAAAGAAATTTTACCTGAAAGTTTTTTTATTTATCAACCTAAAGATATTATTGCAGGCGATTTTTATTTAGCTGAACAAAAAGAAGATAAAATTATTTTAGCAGTAGCCGATTGTACAGGACATGGCGTACCAGGTGCTATTATTAGTGTAGTGTGTGGTAATGCTCTAAAACGTGCCATGAGAAAAGTGGGTGTTGATGATCCTGCCAAAATATTAGAACTCACCAGGGATTTTGTGATTGAAACGTTTGAAGGAAGTGATGAAGACATTAAAGACGGGATGGATATTGCCTTATGCATTATTGACTCAAAAACACATCAAATTAATTATGCTGGTGCTAATATGAGTTTGCATTATACAAATCAAAATATTCTTACCGAAGTAAAAGCAGATAAGCAACCTGTAGGTAATCACGTTATAAAATCACCTTTCACAAATCATCTGATTCAATTACAAAAAGGAGATAACATTTATTTATTTACAGATGGTATGCCCGATCAATTTGGTGGGCCTAAGGGCAAAAAATACAAATACAAACAATTAAGAGAATTGATTCAAACATCACAACATGTATCCATGGCCAAACAAGGAGAACTCATTAATACCTCCTTTGAAAATTGGAAAGGCGACTTGATGCAGGTAGATGATGTTTGCTTGGTGGGGATAAGATTAGTATGATATTATTTTTCATCCTAGTATACTAGAATAAAGTTGGACTGTCAGTTCGAGCGTAGTCGAGAACATTATCAAGCTTAAATATAGAACCCTTCTCGACTACGCTCGAAGTGATAACGTCTTAAGTTAAATTTTATTCTTTTTAACACTAACTTTTTTACTAATCAAGAATTATTTAACGGTTATATATTTTTAATGCCAACAAAAATTATATCTTTATATCAGCCTTAAATTGATATACATGAGTTTGGATATTTTAAATGATTTTACCAAAGAAATAATTACTAAAACCGTAAGGTTAAGGTTACTTTCTAGTGGAATTGTTCATTATACTTATTTACCAAATTCGGAAGTTGATGAAAGTGAACATCAATCTAATCATAATGCTTTAATTGATTTGGTGGGTAGAGATAAAAAATATCCTTTACTCATTGATTCAGATGTTTTTATCAATGTAACTCCTGAAGCTCGTAAATTAGTGCGCAAATTAGAATCTATTGTGCCCATAAGTGCCAGAGCCATGGTTATCACCTCTTTAGGACAGCGGATTTTAGCAAGTTTTTATATTAAAATTAATAAGCCAATTGTACCAACTAAAATTTTCAATAATTATGCAGATGGTATTGCTTGGCTTAAAGAAATAGAAGAACTTCGTCGGACAAAAAACAGCACTCATCTTTTGATTTGTTAAATCGAAATGGAAATGGGTAAATAATTTTCCTATTACATAAAAACTACAGTTTCGTATCTTATAATTGTGTATAAATGAGAATTAAATCATTTGTACACACTGCTTTTTGACTAAACACAAACCCACACGAAAATGAGAAAACACTATCTAAAAACATTATTAACGTTTGTCTCTACGTTAATTATCACAAACATTTTTGCGCAATCATCATCTGATGGATTGTGGAGTAAATTACCAAGCACAGTAATTGAAAGAGATAAAGTAAATAGAAGTTCATTTCCATCTACTTATCATTTATTTCAATTAAACTTAAATGGACTAAGAGCGCAATTAGTAAATGCTCCTGTTTTATTTTCTAATACTAATCAAGCAGACTTAATTCTTGAGTTTCCAAATTCAGACGGAACTTTTGAAAAATTTAAAATATATGAATCCTCTATCATGGACCCTATTTTAGAAGCGAAGTTTCCTATGATTAAAACCTATGCGGCACAAGGTATTGATGATCCAACGGCAACGATGCGTTTTAGTATTACTCAATTTGGATTACACACCATGTCATTATCTGGTATTAAAAGCACTGTGTATATAGATCCTTATACAACTGACCTTGCGACTTACATAGTATATGGTAGAAACGCATTAGGTGCAGATGCACAAACATTTGAATGTTTAACGGATGATCAGGTTACATTGCCTTCTTTACAAAAACAAAGTGGTGATGGTAATATGACTGTTCAAAACATCAACGACCAAAAATTACGAACGTATCGTTTAGCTCAATCTTGTACTGCTGAGTACGGAAATATTTTTGCAGGAACTGGTACAGTGGCTCAGCAAAAAGCAAATATCCAGGCACAAATGGCTATTACCATGAATCGAGTAAATGGCGTTTACGAAAGAGATTTAGCAGTGAAAATGGTTTTTATTGCGAATAATGATTTAATAATTTACTTAGGAGCTACAGGTTCTGATCCATGGACGAATGAATGGAATACTAAAACAGCGCAAACCATTGATGCGAATATTGGAGTTGCTAATTATGATATAGGTCATAACTTTAATACAACTGGTGGAGGAAACGCGGGATGCTTATCTTGCGTATGTTTAAGTACATCACAAACCGGCACACATAAAGGAAGGGGTTATACAGGACGCGCAAACCCAACAGGTGATGCTTTTGATATTGATTACGTAGCGCATGAGATGGGACACCAGTTTGGCGGCTATCACGTGATGAATACTTGTAGCAGAAGTGGTAATGGAACTACAGAAGTAGAGCCAGCAAGTGGTAGTTCCATTATGGGTTATGCCGGCATCTGTTCTTCAAATGTACAAGCAAATAGTCATGATGATTTTAATTATGTGAACATAAGAGATATTAGTGCTAATATTAAAACAGGAAATAGCAGTTCTTGTGCTGCCATTACCACATTAACAAATTCTGCACCAACAGCAAGTGCAGGCATAGATTATATTATTCCAAAATCAACTGCATTTATATTAGAGGGAACTGCTACTGATGCTAATGGCATGTCATCATTAACTTATAACTGGAGTCAAAATGATCCTACACAATCTCCAGGTAACGCTGCTCCACTTTCAACGTATAGTGTAGGCCCGTTATACCGTTCTATTTCTCCTACAATTTCTCCAAATAGGTACATGCCAGCTTTGGCAACTGTTATTAATAATACATTAGCATCAACTTGGGAAGTAACTCCTTCGGTTGGTCGCACGTTAAACTTTTCGTTTATCGTAAGAGATAATCATGTTGGCGGCGGACAAACTGCTTCTGATTTAAAATTAGTTACTGTAAATGCTGCATCAGGGCCATTTTCTGTAACTTCACAAAATGCAGCCACTACATGGACTGCAACAACTACACAAACTATTACATGGGCTGTTGCAGGAACTTCAGTTGCGCCGGTAAGCACGCCAAGTGTAAATATCTTTTTATCTACTGATGGTGGATATACTTATCCTATCACTTTAGCAACTAACGTTCCTAATAATGGCTCTGCTATTATTACCGTTCCATCTGTAACTACTACAACTGGTCGTTATATGGTGCGTGGTGCAGGAAATATTTTTTATGATTTGAATAATGGCGTATTAACTATCGCTCCGGCTCCAGCTGCTGCTCCAGTTTCTAACTTCAGTGTAGCATCATCTAACCCTTGTACATCTTCAAGTATGCAATTAACAGATCAGTCGTTAAACGCACCAACATCTTGGACATGGACAGCAACTTCATCTACTGGTGTTACATTCTCAAATGCAAATGCTCAAAACCCAACAGTAACTTTTGCAAATGCAGGAACTTATACTATTTCTTTAATTGCAAAAAATACTAGCGGACAAAATACATCTACTAAAACAGTAACAGTAAATACAACACCAACAGTGACTGTAAATAGTTCAACCATTTGTTCTGGTAACTCTGCTGCTTTAACAGCAAGTGGCGCTACAACTTATAGCTGGAGCAGTGGCGCAACCACTACTAGTATTTCTGTTTCACCTAGTTCAACAACAAATTATACAGTTACTGGAACTTCAAGTGGATGTTCCAACTCTAAAGTAACAAGCGTTAATGTAAATACAACGCCAACAGTTGCCGTTAACAATTCAACAATATGTTCTGGGAGTGCTGCTGCATTAACTGCATCAGGTGCAACAACATATAGCTGGAGTAGCGGTGCAACTACAAATAGTATTTCTGTATCTCCAACTTCTAATACAAGCTACACGGTTACTGGTACATCTAATGGCTGTACAAATACCAAAGTATCTTCTGTTAATGTAAATACAACACCAACAGTTGCAGTTAATAATTCAACTATTTGCTCTGGTAACTCTGCTAACTTAATAGCAAGTGGCGCAACAACATATAGTTGGAGTAATGGGGCAACTACTTCAAGTATTTCTGTTTCTCCAATGTCTAATACAAGCTATACAGTTATCGGCACTAATAATGGCTGTACAAATACTAAAGTAAGTAGTATTGTTGTGAGAACTACTCCAACTGTTTCTGTAAATAGTTCAACCATTTGTTCTGGAAGCTCTGCTAATTTAACAGCAAGTGGCGCAACAACGTATAGTTGGAATAATGGTGCTACAACAAGTAGTATTTCTGTTTCTCCAACCTCTAATACAAACTATACAGTTATTGGTACATCTAATGGTTGTTTAAATACAAAAGTAACTAACGTAACTGTTAATCAATTACCTACTGTAACATTAAACTCATTGGGTGGCCCGTTATGTGTTAGTAATGCTGCGGTTACTTTAAGCGGAAGTCCAAGTGGTGGTGTATATTCAGGAGCTGGTGTGAGTGGTTCAAATTTTGATCCAGCAGTTGCAGGCGTAGGTTCATTTACAATTACTTATAACTACACAGATGCTAATACATGTTCATCAGTAGCTTCAGAAACAGTAAACGTAAATACGTGTACAGCTATTACAGAATCAATAAATAGTAATCCATTTGTGATGTATCCAAATCCAACTAACGGCAACTTTACGATTGATTTCAATTCAAACACTATTGAAAATGCAAACTTAGAAATATTTGACGCTATTGGTAAATTAGTATTAGCTGAAACGATTACTAACAGTATTACAAACGTTTCATTTGAACATTACGCAAAAGGTATTTACTCTGTTAGAATTAAAAAAAATGGAGCGTATCATATAGCTCGTGTTATTAAAGAGTAATCAAAATAAATAAGCACAAAAAAGTCCCGATATATTTATCGGGACTTTTTTATTTACAGAAATTAAAAAATTACTTTTTAGCAGCTGCGTAAAGCTCGCTAACTTTTGTCCAATTGATCACATTAAAAAAAGCAGCCATGTAATCAGGACGGCGATTTTGATAGTGTAAATAGTAAGCATGTTCCCATACATCCATTCCTAAAATTGGAGTGCCTTTGCAATCTGCAATATCCATTAAAGGATTATCTTGATTTGGTGTAGAGCAAACGCATAATTTTCCTTCTTTAACACATAACCAAGCCCAGCCTGATCCAAAACGAGTTGCACCAGCAGCAGAAAAATCTGCTTTAAATTTTTCAAACCCACCTAAATCCGTTTCAATGGCTTTTGCTAAATCTCCTGTTGGCATACCACCAGCATTTGGCGCCATAATTTGCCAAAATAAAGAGTGGTTATAATGTCCGCCACCGTTATTACGAACTGGCATTGGAAACTTAGAAATGTTTTTGCAAATATCTTCGATGCTCATTTTTTCTGCATCTGTTCCAGCAATTGCATTATTTAAATTTGTTACATAAGCTTGGTGATGTTTGCTATGGTGAATCTCCATAGTTTTTGCATCAATGTGTGGTTCTAATGCTGTATAAGCATAATCTAATTTTGGTAATTCAAATGCCATTGTATTTTGTTTTAGGGTTTATATTTGTTTTAATTGTGTGATTGTTTGTGTTGGATTAGCACTTCCAAAAACGGTATTGCCTGCTACTAAAACATCAGCGCCTGCAGCTAATAATTTTTTGTAGTTATTTAAGTCTACACCTCCATCAATTTCGATTAAGGATTTAGAATTTTTTTCGGTAATTAGTTTTTTGAGGGCTGCGACTTTTGTATAGGTGTTTTCAATAAATTTTTGTCCGCCAAAACCAGGATTAACACTCATGATACAAACTAAATCAATATCAGCAATAACATCTTCTAATAATCGAATAGAAGTATGAGGATTTAGTGCAACACCTGCTTTCATTCCTGCATTTTTGATATTTTGAATAGAACGGTGTAAATGTGTGCAAGCTTCTATGTGCACGGTTAATATATCTGCGCCTGCTTCTTTAAATAAAGTGGTATATCTGTCAGGATCTACAATCATTAAATGCACATCCAACGGTTTTTTAGCATGTTTTTGAATGGCTTTTAAAACGGGAAAACCAAAAGAGATATTTGGAACAAAAGCTCCGTCCATTATATCGATATGAAACCAATCTGCATCCGAATTATTTATTAATTCGATATCGCGTTGTAAGTTCCCAAAATCGGCTGATAAAACAGAAGGTGCTACTAAATGTGACATATTATAAATTATAAGCTCAAAATTATAAATTATAAATTTCTAAAGGGTATTTTGTTTTAACCCATTTTAAACAATTAATTAAATGCTTTATTATTATAGGAAGCTGATAGCGCAGATTTATTAAGATTAATAAGATTTTTCGCTAATGAAAAAATATTGTTAATTATTTACAAATAATAAACTTAATCATGAAAAACCGTAATAATCAGCGTCATCCGCGTTCCATTAAAAAAAGAACATAAAAAAGGAGGCCAAACACTAGCCTCCTTTATCCCGATCACCATCGAGACTAACTAAACATAAACAACTATCCTAAATAGCCCATTAAAAACTTACTGCGCGAAGCATGTTTTAATCGGCGAACTGCTTTTTCTTTTATTTGACGAACTCTTTCTCTGGTCAGCTCAAATTTTTCGCCTATTTCTTCTAAAGAATGAGAGTGTCCGCCACTTAATCCGTAATATAATTTTACCACATCTGCTTCTCTGGCCGTTAAAGCCGTTAGAGCTCTGTTAATTTCACTTCTTAAACTTTCAATAATTAAATCATTATCGGGAGATGCCTCATGTTTGTTTTCTAATAATTCATACATACTTCCACCATCTTCCGATGTTCCTAAAGGCGCATCCATACTCATATGGCGACCTTGATTTCGCATAATATCTCTAATATCGGCTGGTAAAATATCTAAAATTTCTGAAATTTCTTCGGCAATTGGCTCTCGCTCTAATTGTTGCTCTAATTTGGCAAAGGTTTTATTGATTTTATTAATGGCGCCAATTTTATTTAAAGGCAAACGTACAATTCTAGATTGTTCGGCTAATGCTTGTAAAATAGATTGTCGAATCCACCAAACGGCGTATGAAATAAACTTAAATCCACGGGTTTCATCAAAACGCTGAGCAGCTTTAATTAAACCCATATTTCCTTCATTAATCAAATCAGGCAAACTTAACCCTTGATTTTGATACTGTTTAGATACCGAAACCACGAAACGTAAATTGGCTTTTACTAATTTATCTAAGGCGCGTTGGTCGCCATTTTTAATTTTTTGCGCTAAAACAACCTCTTCATCAGCTGTAATTAATTCAACACGACCAATATCCTGTAAATACATATCTAAGGAAGCAGTTTCACGATTGGTGATTTGTTTGGTGATTTTTAGCTGTCTCATGGCTCAAAAATTAAAAAGTTAAACTCTAAAGAAGGTTAGAAACACTATCAAATTGCTTTGTTTGGTATTTCTATATTGTATTACGCTATAAAACCAATTAGGTTACACCATTTTGAGTGAAACAGTAGTTTAAATGATTGAATGGTGTTTTTGATTTAGGGGCAATTAATGTAATCAAACAGCGTATGAATTAGATTGTTGAAAAATGGAACCGCATTATCAGTAAAATATGTATTTCTACAGATTTTAATTTCCGATATTTAGCAAAGATATGCTACACCATTTACGAATACAGAATTTTGCCCTAATTGAAGAAGCCGAAGTTCATTTGAATCAAGGTTTAACGGTTATTACAGGAGAAACGGGTGCTGGAAAATCCATTTTATTAGGCGCCTTGGGCTTGACTTTAGGAAATAGAGCAGATGTAAGTTCTCTTCATGACAAAACTAAAAAATGTATTATCGAAGCGCAGTTTAATATCAAAGAATATAAATTAAAACCTTTTTTTGAAGCTCATGAATTAGACTTTGAAGAAATAACAACGATTAGAAGAGAAATTACACCCGAAGGAAAATCCAGAGCGTTTATAAATGATACACCAACAACTATTAGCGTTTTAAAAGAATTAGGTGATCAATTAATTGATATTCATTCTCAACACGAAACCTTATTATTAAAAGAAACCAATTTCCAATTCGAATTAGTAGATGCTTTTTCGCAAACAACAATTTTGTTTTCTGATTATAAAAAACAATACAGCGCTTTACAAAAACTAAAAAAACAATTAGAAGAATTAACAGCTCAAGAATTACAAGCTAAAAAAGAATTGGATTATTTTCAGTTTCAGTTTAATGAACTAGAAGAAGCTAATGTGAAAGTTGGTGTTCAACAACAATTAGAAGAAGAAAGTGAAACTTTAGAAAATGCCGAATTTATAAAAGGTAGTTTAGTGAAATCCTCTTTAGCAATTAATGGTGGTGACGAAAATATTGTTTCGGCATTAGCATTAGTAAAACAGCAATTGCAAAATGTATCAAAATTCGGAAAACAGTTTAATGAATTGTTTGAGCGCATAAATTCAGTTTCTATCGAATTAAAAGAATTATCAAAAGACATTGACGCTTGTGAAGAAGATGTGGTTTATGATAATACTCGTTTAGAAGAAGTAAACGCACAATTAGATAAACTAAACCGCTTACTAAAAAAACATGGCGTTAATAGTGAAGAAGAACTTCTAGCAATTAAAAACGATATTGAAAATAAATTACAACAATTTTCATCACTAGAAGCCTCCATTGAAAAAACTCAAAAAGAAATCTTAGTTCTTGAGAAACAATCTAAAACTTTGGCAATTGACCTTTCCAATAAACGACAAAAATCAATAGCTGGAATCGAGCAAAACATAAAAATGATGCTCACGAGTTTGTCAATGGCCAATGCTCAATTTAAAATAGACTTAAAACCATCAGATACTTTAAGTGCCAATGGCTTAGACGCTATTTCGTTTTTATTTACAGCAAACAAAGGTGCGGAATTTAAAGAACTTCATAAAACTGCTTCAGGCGGAGAATTATCTCGTTTGATGTTATGCTTAAAAGCCTTATTAGCAGAGCGCACTGCTTTACCAACAATTATTTTTGATGAAATAGATACAGGTGTAAGTGGCGATGTTGCTGACAAGATTGGAAATATTTTATTTGCGATGGGTAAAACTATGCAGGTAATTACAATTACACATTTACCACAAATGGCAAGTAAAGGAAGTAATCATTTATTTGTTTACAAATCTGATTCAAAAGATAAAACAACGTCTAGTATCAAATCATTAAATAAAGATGAGCGTATTGCTGAAATTGCTAAAATGTTGAGTACAGGCACCCCAACTGAAACAGCTTTGAAAAATGCCAAAGAGTTATTGAATGCTTAAAACAATTATCGCGAAAATACCAGCAAGCGTTAAACTGTTATTTAAACTTTACTTTTTAAATTTATTTTTATTTCTGTGCATCCGTTTTTTATTTTACCACATTAATAAATCATCTGATGTTGGCGATGTTCCTTTTATAGAAAAGTTAATGGCTTTTAGAATGGCGCTTGAATTTGATACCGCTGTATTTTGTTGGATTTCTTATTTCCCTATTCTGATTTGGTTTACAGCAAGTATTTTAAAAAAGAACAACCTATATGCCGTTGGATTTTATGGTTTCTTGATTTTACAATTAATTTACCATTTGGTATGTATTGCTGACATTCCATTTTTTACACAATTTGGAACACACTTAAACAGAACTGCTTTTTTATGGAATGAAAGTCCGAGTTTTGCTGTAGGAGTGATTTTCGGCAGCTTTGGTTATTGGGGATATTTTTTAATCTATTTTCCTGTTATCTATTTCTTAATTCGTTTTTCGAAGAACTATTTTGCAACATTTAAAACACAACAACAAAATCAAATGGATGATAAATGGTATTTTCCAATCATTACATTTATTGCACTATCGTGTTTAATAACAATGGGTGCTAGAGGTAGAGTATCAGACCGATCTGGACTACATGAAGGCTTATCCATTGTATCTCAAAATAATTTCATTAACCAAATTGCCATTAACGCCAATTATACATTTTGGAAAACCATGATTTATAATAAGCATAAAAAAGAATATGTTGCTCCCGAAAATATTAACGAACAAATTTTTTTCACTAGAAAATACTTAGGAATTAATAAGCCATTTGAACTAAATATCAATAGAGATATTGTTGACACCTCTCACCACGCAACATCCTATAATATTGTAGTGGTAGTAATGGAAAGTATGTGTTTGTTTAAAATGGGTTATTATGGCGGCAAGGACAAAACGCCTTGTCTTGATAAACTTAATAAAGAATCTGTATTTTTTAATAATTTTTTCTCATCAGGTATCCATACGTTTAATGGCTTATTCTCAACAACATCTGGTTACCCAAGTATGTATGATGAAAAATCAATGAAGAGTTATGTAAAAGCTCCTTTTCGTGGTCTCGGCCCTTTATTGTCTGAACTAGGATATGAAACCTATTTTTATACAACACACGATCCACATTTTGATAATATGCAGGGCTTTTTTAAACTCAATAAATTTGAACATTCTATTAGTGAATATGATTTTGACCAATCACTTTCGGAAAGCTCCTTAGGTGTTCCAGACCATGTATTGTTAGATAAATTAATTGAAATAACCAATAATCGAAAAAGCAATAACCCTTTTTTATCAGTAGTGATGACGGCCTCTGACCATGGACCTTGGAAGATTCCGGAAAACATTCCATTTAAACCACATGGAGAAACACAACAAGATAATTGCACCATGTATGCCGATTGGAGTATTGGAAGATTTATTGATATGGCAAAAAAAGAACCTTGGTACGATAACACGGTATTTATATTTTTAGGAGATCATGGATTACAAATGGGGCACACTTATGAAATGGGTTTAGCATTTAATCACATTCCGTGTATCATTCATCAACCAAAATTATTTAAAGCAGATACTATTTCATCTCCGTGTTATCAACCTGATATTCCTGCAACAGTGATGGGGATTATTGGAGCTAATTATAACAATCAAACCTTTGGTATTAATATTTTAAAAGAACAACATCCTTATGTAGTATTTTCGGCAGATGATAAAATAGGCTGCGTTGATAACCAAGGTTTTTACTACTATAAAACTTTAGCAAATGGAGAAACATATTTAAGAAAGTATAAAGATTTAGATCCAACAAATTACAAAACACAATTCAAGCAAAAAGCTGATAGTATGGAGAAAAATATGATGCAGATTTATGAATCTGCTAATTATTTTATCAGAAAAGAATACTTTTTATATGAATAAATTAGGCAATAAAATCTAACAGTAAATCGTATATTTACGCAACTAAAAAAACACATAAAATGGCTTACAACTTATTAAAAGGAAAACGTGGAATTATTACTGGTGCATTAGATGAAAATTCGATTGCTTGGAAAGTAGCGCAAAAATGCCACGAAGAAGGCGCAACATTTACATTAACAAACGCTCCTATTGCTATGCGCTTAGGCGAAATAAATAAATTAGCAGAAGAAACCGGAGCTAAAATCATTCCCGCAGATGCAACAAGCATGGATGATTTAACCAAATTGTACACCGAATCAATGGATCATTTAGGTGGTAAAATTGACTTCGTTTTACATTCAATTGGAATGAGTGTAAATATTCGTAAAAATATTCCATACACAGAATCTAACTATGATTTCTTTCAAAAAGGAATTGATGTTTCGGCTTTATCATTCCATAAAATGTTAGCAGTAGCTCATAAATTAGATGCTTTAAACGAGCATGCTTCTGTTGTTGCACTTTCTTATATTGGTGCACAAAGAACTTATCCTTTCTATACAGATATGGCAGATATTAAAGCTATGTTAGAAAGTATTGCACGTACCTTTGGTTACCATTATGGTAAACACAAGAAAGTGCGTATCAATACTATTTCTCAATCACCAACAAAAACATCTGCTGGCAATGGTATCAAAGGATTTTCTGATTTTTATGACTTTGCTGATTTACAATCTCCTTTAGGAAATGCAAGTGCTGATGATTGCGCTGCTTTTACAGTAAGCATGTTCTCTGATTTAACACGTATGGTTACAATGCAAAATATATACCATGATGGTGGTTATAGCAATACCGGTATTAGCACTGAATTATTAGAAAAAGTACAAGGATAAAGAAAAATTAAAGTTAAATTTTAAATAAATGCTCTTCAGTTTAAGCTAAATGAAAAAACATAGTTTAGAAATTAATACTGAAGAGCATTTTGATTTTGATATTTTTTCTATTACCTGTACCGAAAGTATTTACAGAGTGGTATTTGAATTAAACCAAGCTTTAAATATTGATTTACAACAAATTGATTTATTAGATTTTACACATAGAGAAGGGGAAGATTTTTATTTTCCACTTTATGGTTTTATACATGAGGAATTAAATATTGAGTTTAATTTATTGCCAAATCAAACTTCTTTTCAACCTAAGAAAGAAGGGACACAACCAAAAGAATTGGATTTATTTGCTGGCGATATAGAGCAAACTACAAAACTTTTACCTGAATTAGAAAATTCTGATTATTTTTTAATTATTAAAGGCGATAATCGTTATCTGCATAATCACACTATTTTTGAAGCCATTAAATTAAATCCTGCTTTTATTATTGTGCTTGAAATTTTTATAGAAGATTTAAAAGATAAAAAAGCGAAGGGTAATTTATTGTTTTAGAAAAATGGAACGCTGATTGCACAGATAAATATGATTGACACAGATTATAAAATCATATATATATAAAGAAATCAGTTTTATTTGCGTTCTATAAATAGTTTTATTAATCCAATCAAAGCCACTAAGCTCCAGGTTCCTTCCAAAATAATAAAAGGTAAAGATTTTAATAAAACACTTCCGTAGCAGGCAAAAGCACCACCAACAATATTTAAAACAAAATATAGTTTGCTATTATCTGAAAGGTATTTGAATGTATTCAAGAAAAATGCTAATAATATTAATGATACACCAATGGTGCTTATTATATCTGTGTAACTCATAATACAGTGTGTTCAATTCCTATTTGTTTTAAATGCGCCCAAAAAAAAGGATAAGATTTAGAAACAACATTCGCGTCATCAATCACAATCTCATCTAACAACAAACTTAAAGCCGCAAAACTCATTGCCATGCGATGATCGTTATAAGTAGAAATAGCAACAGGCTTAGTTGTTTTTAATTCTCCTAGGTCGCCCCATTGTATTGAGTTTTCAGTAACCAATAAATCAATACCGAATTTATTACACTCATTTTTTAAAGCAATTATGCGGTCAGTTTCTTTTACTTTTAGTGTTTGTAGTCCTGTAAATTTAAAAGCTGTCTTTAGTCCAACACAAGTGCAAACAACTGTTTGAGCAATATCTGGGCACTCTAAAAAATTATAATTAAAAACAGCTGCGTTATGTGTAGCTTGAACTTTTGTGATTTCTATTTCTGTATTAGTGTAATTCGTTTCTACTCCGAAATTTTTGTAAATCTCAGAACAAGCAGCATCTGCTTGCAAACTTTTTTGAAACAAACCTTTAATCTTAATTTTTGTATTGGTTTTAGAAAGCGCTAGTATACTATAATAATAAGATGCAGCGCTCCAATCACTTTCTACAACATATTCTTTTTTTGAGTATGTGTAAGGAATTGGTTTTATTGAAATTTGATTGTTATTCCAATTTACTGAAGCGCCAAATTCTTTCATCATTTCAATCGTCATGCTCACATAAGGCTTTGAAACTAATTCGGAAGTAATAACTAAGTCTAAACCATTTTTAAAATAAGGAGCCACTAATAACAAAGCTGTAATAAACTGACTGCTTACATTTCCATTAATTTCAACTTTACCACCATCTAATTTCTTTCCTTTGATTAATAAAGGTGGATACCCTTCTTTATTTTTATACACGATATCAGCGCCTAATGTTTGTAATACCTCTACTAAATTTTTTACAGGTCGCTGTTGTAATCTTTCAGAGCCTGTTAATTCATAGCTTCCATTTTTTAAAGACAGGAAGGCGGTTAAAAAACGCATATCTGTTCCTGCATGTCCAACATTGATAACAGAAGATAATTTGTAATGTTCCAAAGCTTCTTGCAAATGCTTCGTGTCGTCTGAATTAGATATATTTTGAATTGTAAAATCTAAGCATGCTAATGCTTTAATAATCAATATACGATTGCTTATACTCTTTGATCCTGGTAAATCAATAGTAGCAGTATTTATACTTAATGCTTTATGTAATTTTAGATTCATGTAATTAAATTTTAAAGCCAACTGTTAACATGATGAAGTGACTATTAGTATACAGGCTACTAGGCGCAAACGATTCATTAAAATAAAATGGGGATAACCCGTATCTGAATTGAATTTCCGCATATACTGCATTATGCATTAACTGTGTATTTTTTTGGAAACCTGCTCCTATGTTTAAAAACGAACTATTTACTGGATTAAAGGCAGGGCTCTTAAATTTTAGCGTTTCATATTGATTCACTAATTCATTTCCACTATCGGTTACTTTTAAACGGCTGTCGATTAACCAACGGAAACAATATCCTGCAAAAATATAACTCGAAAAAATAGTATTTGTTTCTTTTTGGAATGAGTGTTTTAATTGAATAGGAAAATCTAATTCATGAATTGTTAAACTGTACTTATACTTTAATCTATCAGCTGTATATAATTTCAGACTATCTCTATAAAAATAATACGAATTAAAATTAAGCCCATGAAACATATACTCTGCTCCAATCATTAAAAAATCTTTATTATTTCTGTCTAAGCGAATTTCTTCTTTTAAAGAAATATTATAAGCCATTTTAGGCTTGGTACCTGATGTGTGATTTTTATTGGTTTTATATAATCCTAATACGGGGGAAATAGCAATTCGGGTTTTTACTTTTGGGTTGTTACGGCGATTTCGTAGCCTTTTCCCTCCGTCTTCTTGCGCAGAAGTCATGAAGAAAGAAAAAATAAAAATGATACTAATTAAATATTTGAATTGATAAATCAAGGGTATAAATATACGACTAAAAAATAACTGAGATTTTGATATTATCTCACAACTAATTATAAAAACACATAAACTATGTCGTCCCTACGGGACTTTGATTCAATTTGATTTATTATGCCTCTACCAATATTTAATCCCTAAGGGATTTTTAGATTAATAATTGAATTTTCACTAGTCACGTAGTGACTTAATATCGGTAACAAAAAAATGATTTTTTATATGAAGTCCCATAGGGACGATATATACTTACTAAACTACTTAACAACAGGAGCTTTATACAAAGGTACGGTACTGCAAGGTTCGCCATACATGATTGATTTCGCAAAAGGTCTTAATCCTCTAACTAATTCTACATAAGCATTGGTGGTAACCGGTAAATTACTGCAGCCTTTAATTACCACTCTCTTATCTTGATAATCCGAATAAGTGATAGATTGTAATACTTCACTAAATAAAATAGCCTCTAAGGTTTCTAAATTTCCAAATACAATTTTTGTAGCAAAAGGTTCTAAAGCAATACTCAATAGCATATAAGCCCAAGTAGGCACAACTGCATCCGCAGTGCAAGTAATAGCAACCATTTTATCAGCATAAGCAGACCAATCATGTTGTTTTATAAATTCTCTGAAATCTTTTTCTTTTAAAATTAATTCGTGAAATAGTAATGGTTTTACATCAAATAATAGGCGTTCCCCTTTTGGGTAAAACTCTTCTAAGTCAATGGTAATTAAACCACTGCTAGCTACTTTATTTACAATTTCATCTGACATATTTATTACATAAAACCCAGCTCTAATTGGGCGACTTCACTCATCATCTCTTTTGTCCAAGTTGGTTCAAAAGTTAAAGTTAAAACAGCTGACTTAATACCTTGCACTAATTTTAATTTATTTTCTACTTCTGCTGGTAATGTTTCGGCAACCGGACAATTAGGGGAAGTTAATGTCATGGTGATTTTTAATTCGCTATCATCATTTAAATCTAACTCATAAATGAGTCCTAATTCCCATATATCCACAGGTATTTCGGGGTCAAAGCATGTTTTGATTTCATCAATCACATGTTGCATTAATTCTGTGTTCTTTGTTATTATGATGGCGCTCATGTTTTAGAAAAATCTAAAATGAAAATAAATTAAAACTTGTAATCTTTATAATCCTTTGTAAACTCTGCATCTTCAATCTTAGGATTTACCTGTAAAAAATGATAATCATATTGTTCAAACAAGCCTTTATCATCTAATATTTTTATACTAATTGGTAAAAAGTATAGTTGATCAATATACAGCGTAACGTGCTTGGCATATGCATTTGGTACTTTTAACTTTTGCCCTTTTTTTAAAATATCAAAATAATCGTTTAGTTTAGGATTCACTTCTAAAATCATGTACTCGCTAATATGTAATTTGCGTGCAATAGAGGTAATACTTTCATTTTCACCAACCGTATATGTTTCGTAACCAAAATCTTTATTGTCGATAATTATTTTGTAACAAGGTCTGTTATTAATTCTTTCTTCTCCAACCAAAGTTACATAATCGCTAAACTTATCTCCATACTTTAAGGCAATATATTCAATCACACTGCCAAAATAATCAACACCCATTTCATTTAAGGTATGGTGTTGATCTTGTCTCATTAAATACCCTAAAGGATCTAAACTTAAATTAACATAAGGAAATGAATTTGGCTTTACATAAGCTTTATTATTGTTCCAACCTGCTACCCACAATAATTCAATCCCTTTTATGTACAAATAAATTTTACGAGGCGTTCTGTTTAGTTTAACCGAAGACTCATAATGATTGTAGCCCTTTTTTCCGCGTTCCACTATTTTTAAACTGTACTTTAGCCTCTCCAAATCCTGAATAGATTTTACCATTTTAAAAACAACCTCTTTAGATGTTAGTGAGGTTGTTGCTGCTTTTTGGCCAAAAGAAACACCTCCAAAAAAGGAACACCAACAAATGGATATATATATGAAAAAACGAGTTTTAAACATGGGCTGCAAAGGTAAAATAATCTTTAATAAAATTAAAGCTATTTAAAACATATATTAAATAAATAACTTACTGTTTAACAATAGTTTAATGTTTTTAAATGGATATTTAAATGGTATTCTTAATTACAGCAAAAGCCGTTCGATATGTTAAGAAGCTGTGTGTAAAATGTTCATTTCTATTAACAAGTCTTAATTGATTGGTAACTAGTAGATTAGTCTTAAGGCCCGATTTTCAGTAAGTTTATAGGTGAATAGAAGTCAAAAAAGCAGTATATTCGAGATCCAAAAATGTTATACTATAACCAAATAACTCATTTAATTGCTGAACTTTTGTTTAAGCATGACTGCGTTATTGTACCAAATTTTGGAGGTTTTGTGGCGAGAGATTACAATTCTATTTTTAGCAAGGGAAGTAACTTACTTTATCCTCAATCAAAGCATATCCTTTTTAATAAAAATTTAATTCATAATGATGGCTTGCTGGTTTCTGCATTGATGCAAAAAAATGACATGCCTATTATAGATGCTACTAAACAAATTGAAAATTATAAAGAGTATATTCAATCTTTATTGTCAGCGAAAAACCGATTTGAATTAGATAATATCGGTTTACTATATATCGATTCTGAAAACAGCTTGCGATTTGAAGCAAAAACGGATGTTAACTTTTTATTAGAGTCGTTTGGTTTTGAACCAGTGATTGCTAACGAACTAGTTATTGAACTTGAGAAACCAATTAGTGTTAAGCAGTTTGAAGACAGGAAAATTGTTGTTGAAACTGTCATTCCTAAGAAAAAATCCTACGCTAAAATAGCAACTTTAGTAATAGGAGTTCCTGTAACATTGGCTTTTTTGTTATTTGCGGCTTATTCTAAACCAATGAAACCATTATTGGAATCTTCGTTTAATCCTTTTTTTAGTCCCGAAAAAACATACGCTCCTAATTCATTTAAAAATAATAAAGCTGTTTTTATACACTCCTTAGAAAAAACTTCGTTATTAGTAGATGCAAATGGATTTGCTACTTTTAAACTATCTGAGTCGGGTACTATATTAGTAGCAAATATAAATGACAGTATTGCTAAAACTGATAAAACAACTGTTAGTAAACCATTATATATTTCTTCAAAAAACAGTCATGTTTATGATGGAAAATATCAGGTGGTAGTTGGTTGTTTTGGTGTTGAAGAAAATGCTGAAAAGTTAGTTAAAGAATTACAATTAAAAAATGTAAGTGCTGGTATTAGTGGTGTTAATGGCAAAGGGTTACATGTAGTAAGTTGTGGTGGCTTTGATTCTAAAGAAGAGGCTACTAATCTGTTATCCTCTGTGAAAAATAATTTCCCAAATGCATGGATAATGTCTAAATAACGAATTTATTTAGTAATTATAAAATCTTCCTTTTTCTCCTTACCATTTTTAAATCCGTGCATTACTACATTAATTGTAGTATCTGTTAGTATTTTATAGGTCACAATAGAGGGATAATCTCTAAAAGGATTTTCAAAAGTAAAAACTTTATTATCTTGCTTGGTTAATCTAAATTCTACATCCTTATTATCATTTTGATTTTTTACATTAAAATACATAAATAAGCCTTCTTGTGTTTGCTGAAGCTTCATTCGTTGCCTAAACAGTGTATCTTCATTATCGGCATCCATAAAATAACCAAATCCATAGTAAGTTGTGCTATCCAATTTTTTCCAATTTTCGAAGTAATTTCCGTATTCTGATTTAAGAGTATAATTTCCTGTAACCCACTTTAACGAGGCACTTTTACCAATAGAATTATCTAGAGCATTTTTTTCTTCCGAACAAGCAGTAAAAAAAACAATACAAATAATACAATTAAATATATGATTCAGTCTTTTCAATGTACTAAAGATAGACTATCTAAAACATATATTCAAGCAATAGTTAATAGTTTTTTATATATTCGCACAGTTGAAAACCTTATTCATACTTGTATTTTGTATATTTTTTGGAGAAAATTACTTTGCTCAAAAAGATACTATGGTGCATGCTGTAAAAAAAGATACTATAGTCTTTGATCGTAAAAAGGAAATTGTATTTGATGGCAAACGTTATAGGGTTTATAACAATTGGTTATCTGTAGCTGCCGGGGTAAATTATAATACCAAATGGCCTAAAGATGAAAAAAATATAGCCATTGATTTTAGCTTTCACGCTAAACAACATTATTTTAGAGCGGGCGGTTTTTTAAGTGGTACAGATTTTACAGCAGCAAATAATTATAGTTTTCATTTAGGCTATGGCATACGAAAAGAAGCTGATAGATATAATTTATCTGCTTTTATTGGCCCCTCCGTGTCATATTTCAGAAGACCATTAAGCGATTCTGTGAATTATAATTTAGGAACAGTATATAACCAAGTGGGTGGCTATGCAGTAGTTGAAGCGGTGTATAAATTTAAATATGATGTGGGAATTGGCGGGCAACTATTTTGCGACTACAATCAAGTTCAAATGATATATGGCGCAAGAATATTACTTTATTTTTCAAGTGCTTATCGTGGCATAAAATATGGTTACCGTGATCCTTCCAAAAAGAAATAATACGACAGATTTTATTATTGTTGGGCAAGGCATTGCTGGCTCTGTTTTATCCTTATCATTAATGGCAGCTGATTATAATGTTTTAGTTATTGATGCTCCCAATTTATCATCTAGTTCAAAAATAGCAGCGGGTATTTGGAATCCAATTGTATTTAAACGTTTAACTAAGAGCTGGTTAGCCGATGATTTAATTCCTGAGTTACAATCTTTTTATAGTTTTTGGGGGGAAGAATTAAATACTGCACTCATTCACCAACGCTCTATTATCAAAGCGTTTACAGAAGAACAAGAAAAAAACTTATGGATTAAAAAGGCAACTGACGGCAATTTATTTTTAGATAATCAAGTATATGAAGATTTATCAATAGATGAAGCTAACACCATTAAATCATACTCTAAAGTATTGCATGCTGGCAACCTTGACGTGGCACATTTTATAGCACATGTGAAAATATATTTAAAAAATAAACAAAGCTATTTAGAAGAAGAATTTGATTATAACACATTACAAATTAGTACGAACGAAATATTGTATAAAAACATAAAAGCTAGTAATATAATATTTTGTGACGGGCATTTAATCACTCAAAATCCTTACTTTAATTGGATACCAATGAAACCAGCTAAAGGAGAAATTTTGACTATTTATTGCGAAGCACTAAAATTAAAGCAAGATATTTTTAATAAAGGTTTTTTTATCATGCCACTAGGTAATGATTTGTATAAAGTTGGTGCAACCTACGAATGGGAAGCATTGAATGATATACCAACAGAAAAAGGCAAAGCCGAACTAGAAAAAAAATTAAATACAATTATTTCGTCGCCTTATCAAATCATTTCACACGATGCTGGTATTCGTCCT
>JBKJPW010000002.1:0-25997 GCA_046594225.1 Bacteroidia bacterium | reverse complement strand
CTCTTAATGCACGTCCGCTATTTTCATTTGCGGGCTGCAAAAGTACATATCCTTTTCCTATCCTCCAAATTTATTTTTAAAAAAATTAATCTTTTTTTAAATAAACTTTAAAATACTTCGCAACCTAATCAAATAACGGGCTGCAAATGTATAAAGTTTTTTATTACTGGCAATAAAAAATTGCAGATTTTTTAGAAATTATGCCAAACTACTTAATTTTATAGATATAAGTGGTTTGATTATCGTTTAACGGATTTAAAAAATGCATTGTTTCATCAATGAAACTAGGCTCTATTGTTGCTTCATAGTGCAATGTTGGAAAGCGCTTTCTTAATGAGTCAACTCGCCCATCAATATGTTCGGCTTGCATAAAAACTACATAATTAGGCTTATCCTTTGGTTGTAGTCTATTATAATAAACTAACATACTATCTGGAGTAAAGGTTTTGGTAATACCAAAAGTCGAAGACCAGTTTTGTAAATAATACTGTGGGGGCATCGTAAATTCATCCAAATTAGAATCTTCAATAATTAATCGTATGCAGTCTTTTTGTTCAGCAATATAGCACATGGCCTCTACTCTATTACGTTTAGAGTAAGATAGCGTTAAAACTGGCAACAAGATTAAATTTAATACACAGCAAAAAATGACCGTATTTGTAAACCATTTTTTTGTTTCCCAACTATATTTAGTGATAATTTGATAACCTCCTATAAAGCCCAAAATGATAATAAATGGCACAATCGGTAAAATAAAACGCTCTTGTTTATTTGGAAAATACGTATGGAACGCAAAAAACAAAAACGTTGGCCAAAATAATAATGGTTCTTTTTTCCACTTTTTAAAATAGCCAACAAATAGCAAAATACTTAATGGTGGAATTAATAATCCTAAAACAATTGATATATACATGTGCCATACATCCACACCATACACTGTTGCGTTATCAATATTATATTGCACATAAGCCATAAACTCTACAAATGGTTTACCCCACACATAAATATCTAATATCCCTAAAGTGATAAATGCAGCCGCTAAAAAGCTCACAACAATTACTATTAAATATTTGAATTGAACTCTAAGTAACAATAATGCTAATCCAAATCCAGCAGAGAATATAATGGTTTGAAACCTTACAGAAAAAGCTAAAGCGAGCATCAAACCAATTAATAACGCATCTTTTACGTTTAATTTTTCGTCATTTTTAATCACTAACCAAGTAGCAATAACCATTGGTGGAATACATGCGATCTCCACTAAATTACGCACGCTTAAAAAAGGAAAGAACCAATATAACGCTAAAGCTAAACCAACCCAAGAAGCTACTTTTAAATTTGTTTTTTTATAAACAATTTTGAATCCGAAATAAACAATTAGTAAAGACCAAAGTGCATGTAATAATCTAATCAAATACAATTTACCTTGAGGGTCAGTCAATCCCAACATGGTTTGAAATTTCAATAATAAAAAATGAATGCCTACGTAAAAATAAGGATGACCTTGTGGTTGGCGAGTTGGATCATTTACTGATGGCAACCAGTAATTATAATCAGTTCCATCAACCCAAGATTGAGCTGCTTCTAAGATTAAAAAATGGTCGTCAAAAAAACCAAATCCTTTTGAGAAAATAACAGCTAATAACCGAAATAGCAATCCAGCAAAAATGACGAAACGAAGCGGATGTGTATTAAAATAATGTTTTAATGAAGCTATCATTATTGCTGTGCTTTTTTATAAAGGTAAAATGCTACAAATGAAAAAATAATATTCGGGATCCAAACTGCAAGTAAGGCATGGTCGAATGTGCCTGAAGTAGCAAAGGTTGTAGAAATATGCATAAATAAAATGTAAACACAACTTAACACCAAGCCAAGTGCAATATGTAAACCTACTCCGCCTCTAATTTTACGAGAAGAAATAGAAACTCCAATGATAGTTAAAATAAAAGTGGCAAATGGAAATGCAGTACGTTTATACATCTCTACTTCAAAGAATTCAATTCTACTAGAACCTTTTAATTTTTCTCGCGCGATAAAATCTTTCAATTCAAAATAGGGTAATACTTCAATTTTACTTTGAAAGCGCACCATATCTTTAGGAGAAAAATCGATCTTTATTGTTTTTGTTGGAGAAAGGTGATGCGTTTCTTTAAATACATGTTTTGGCATGCCTGATTTTGCAGAATCAATTGAGGCATAAATTAGTTCTCTTTCAAATACATTGGTTAAGTACCAAGAGTTACTAGTACTGTCCCACCTCATACTCTCCGCCTTTAATATAGATGTTTGCTTATTGTTAGCAATTTTTTCGATACTTATGTTATGAGCTGTATTAGAAAAATTATCATAATCAGCCATGTATAAAGCTGTTCCAGGGGCAATTTGTCGATGAATATTTCTCTCTTCAGTATTATAACCATTATTAATGTATTTATCTTCAAAACCAATTCTTACCCTATTTGATTTTGGAATAATAAAATGGTTTAATATTAAAGACATGATAGTAATCAAGGCTGCACCTATCATGTAAGGCCTCAATATTCTTTTGAAACTTGTTCCACTAGATAAAATAGCTACAAACTCAGTTTTATAAGCCATTTTAGAGGTAAATAAAATAACTGCTATGAATGTAAATAGAGGGCTAAATAAATTTCCGTAGTATGGGATAAAATTTAAATAATGCTCGAAAATAATTTCGTTTACTGGAACTTTACTAGCTACAAAATCTTGCAACTTTTCTGAAATATCAAACACTATAAATATACAAAGCATAAGAGATATAGAAAAGAAAAACGTTCCTATAAATTTTTTGAGTATATATTTATCTAATATTTTAAGCATAACCTCATCCCAAACCTCTCCAAAGGAGAGGGAGTTATTATAATCGTGTTGCTAATTGTTTAACCATTTTATTTTTCCACTCATAAAAAGTACCATCAATAATTCTGTTACGAGCCTCCGTAACCAGCCATAAATAAAATGCGAGGTTGTGAATACTAGCAATTTGAGCCGCTAAAAACTCTCCGCAAACTAACAAATGCCTTAAATATGCTTTAGTATACGCCTTATCTACATAGCTTGTTCCATTTTCATCTAGGGATGAAAAATCGTTTTTCCATTTTTCATTTTTAATATTGATAATACCGTTTTGAGTAAATAATAAGCCATGTCGCGCATTGCGAGTTGGCATTACACAATCAAACATATCAATTCCTAAAGCAATACATTCTAAAATGTTAACTGGTGTGCCAACTCCCATTAAATAACGGGGTTTATCAGCTGGCAAAATATCGCACACTAACTCTGTCATGGCATACATATCTTCTGCTGGCTCTCCAACAGATAAACCGCCAATGGCATTTCCTTCAGCATTTTTAGACGCAATAAACTCAGCTGATTGAATTCTTAAATCTTTATATACTGAACCTTGAACAATAGGAAACAGTGCTTGATCATAACCATATTTTGGTTCGGTTTCATTAAAACGCTTGATGCATCTATCTAACCAACGATGCGTTAACCCTAATGAATTTTTTGCGTATTTATAATCGCATGGATAAGGTGTACATTCATCAAAAGCCATCATAATATCAGCGCCAATTGTGCGTTCGGTATCCATCACACTTTCTGGTGTAAATAAATGTTTACTGCCATCAATGTGTGATTTAAATGTTGCGCCTTCTTCAGTTAACTTACGAGAATTTGCTAATGAAAATACTTGGTAACCACCGCTATCTGTCAAAATGGGCTTTTCCCAACCATTAAATTTATGTAAACCACCAGCCCCTTCTAGCACTTCTAATCCTGGTCTTAAATATAAATGGTACGTGTTTCCTAAAATAATTTGAGCTTTAATATCATCTCTTAATTCGTGTTGGTGCACTGCTTTTACTGTAGCAGCCGTGCCAACAGGCATAAAAATGGGAGTTTGTATTTGCCCATGAGCGGTTTCAATAACACCTACTCTGGCTTTTGATTGTATATCTTTATGAAGAAGTGAAAATTTCAATGCTATTTTTTTTGCGTAAAGATACATTTTTAACTAAAAGAGCGATTGAATTACAAAATTAGTGCGTTGATTTTACCACTTATTAGCAAAAAACAACCAGATACAAAGTGTAAATGTAAAGTTCTGTTAAAAGAAAAGTTTTGGCACATGCATTGAAATTAGTTATGCAACTAACAATATAAAAAATAAATCATGAAAACCTCTATTAAAACATTAACTACTATTTGTACAGTAATTATTAGTTTAAGTTTAAGCGCACAAAGAAATCATAACGGCGGCAACAATCAAGCTATGCCTCAAAATCAACCTCAACAAAATCAAAACAATAACCAAAATAATAAACATCATGGATGGGTGTCAAACAACCACCATCCAAATTGGGGAGGAAGTGTAAATATTCATCTTGGTGGTTTTCCAAATGTAAATCCAAACTATTATGGATACGGTTATGGCTATAACAACTACTACAGTGTTAAAAAAGCAGCAAGGAATTCCATCAGTCAATCATCACGTGTTATTGGACAAGCTTTACAATTTAGTGATTGGAATGATACCTACTCTCCTTGGTTAGCTAAAGCAATACGACACCAACAATACGCTAAGCAATTATATTTTTGGGGAGATTATGAAGGTGCTTTAAATCATGCTGAACGTGCTGGTTTTTTAGCTTGGAATACCTTAAGTTATTTTAATAATGCTTATGGATATGATGATGGATTTGCAGGTAGTAATTACCCTAATCCTTATAGCGACCCAAACAATCCATATTACAGACAAAGTAATCCGAGCAATACAACTAAAACAAACCCAAGCTCTGATGAAGATTTTGGATATAGAAAAGGCGCGGCAAATAAAACGGGAGAAGAAAATGGTTCTGTGAAAAGAGAAACTCAATCTGTACCTGCTAATAAAGCTAAAGTAGATAAAGCTCAATTAGATAGCTCATTACCTCAAAGTAAATTAAATGATAAAGAGCTTTTGAAAACAAATGTAAAAGATTTAGATATTGAGTAATCTAAAAATAATATCAATAAAAAGTCCGGCTAATGTAGTCGGACTTTTTTATTTATATTTAACGCATGTTTCAAAAAATTCCAAACTTTGTTTTAGCAATCATCAGCGGACTTTTATTTAGTGCTGGGTGGTTTGCCCCATTAACTATTTTATTATTTTTTGCCTGGGTTCCATTATTTATTATTGAAGATAGAATTGCAAATAGCGATAGTGTCAAGCGCAAAAAATTAAAAATTATAGGATTAAGTTATCTTGCTTTTTTCGTTTGGAATATTTGTGCTACCTGGTGGATATATTACGCATCATTTGGTGGAGCTGCCATGGCAATTGTTTGTAATCCTATTTTTATGATTACTGCCTTTATGATTTGGCACAACTTAAAACGTCGTTTAAATAAATCATGGGCTATTTGGTTACTCGTTCCTATTTGGTTAGGATACGAATACGGACATACGTTGTGGGATTTAACTTGGAGTTGGTTAATTATGGGTAATGCATTTGCCTTTAATCATAATTGGATTCAATGGTATGAATTCACTGGAACATCAGGTGGAAGTTTGTGGGTGTTAATTGTAAATATTTTGGTTTTCAATGTCATTAAAAGTGGTTCCTATAGTGCAAAACAATTTATTAAACCTGCTGCTGTTATTGTTATCCCGATTGTGTTATCTTATATTATTTTAGCTATTGCAACAAAACCAACCGAAACTAAAACTTATAAAACGGTGATCGTCCAACCAAACGTTGATCCTTATAATGATAAATTTTATGATGCTCCCGAAGTTCAGTTGCATAATGCTTTAGTTCAGTTGCAGGGGAAAATAGATTCGACCGTTGATTTTTTGGTCTTTCCTGAAACCTATTTAACAGAAGACTTTACGGAAGGATTGGAAAACCAATCTTACTCTCTTCATTTTTTCATGGACAGTATTATAGCAGGCCATCCAAACCTTACCATCATTACAGGTGCCAGTACTTATGGGATATATAAACCCGGTGACAAAGTTACTTCTACTGCCCGTAGAGATGGGGATTCTGAAAACTTTTTTGATGTATTCAATACCGGTATCCAATTAAATAACGAGGGAATTTCTTACTACCATAAATCAAAATTAGTTCCGGGAGTGGAGCGTATGCCGTTTCCTGCTTTATTTAAACCTTTAGAAAGTTTTGCTATTGACCTTGGTGGAACTATGGGAAGTCTGGGTACACAAGATGATCGTGGCGTATTTTTTAGTCACGATAAAAAAGTAGCCATTGCTCCCGTTATTTGTTATGAGAGTGCTTACTCCGATTACGTGGGCGAATACATTAGAAATGGTGCCAATCTAATTTTTATTATTACAAACGATGGTTGGTGGGATACAAGTCCTGGTCACAGACAACATTTGGCTTACTCCCGATTAAGAGCTATTGAAACCCGCAGAGAAATTGCGCGTTGTGCAAATACAGGAATTTCGTGTTTTGTAACGCCTTACGGAGAAATAGAGCAAGCCACGTCTTACTGGGAGCAAGCGGTTATTACTAAAAACATGATGCCAAATGACACACAGACTTTATTTGTAAAATTTGGAGATATTATTTCTTATACATCATCGTTTTTAGCAATTTTATTATTGATTTGGAGTCAAATATTACGTTTTAAGAAAACATCGCACGTATAAATCAAAATTGTATTTTTAATATATGATAAAAAGTTTAATTACAATTTTGTTTTTTCTCATTACCATTTCAGCCTCAATTGAAAAATGTTTTGGACAAAAACATGTAGCTGATAGTTTATTTAAAACATTAAAAACTTCGATTCCTGATACTACACGAGCAAAAAACTTAGTGATGCTAAGCGAAGTAGCGGGTTGGCGCGTAGGGAAATATGATACAGCACTTATACTAGCCAATGAATCAAAAAAACTTTCAGAAAAAATAAATTTTGAATTAGGTATAGCACATTCATATAACAATATTGCCAACGTGTATTATTTTCAAGAAAATTATACAGAAGCACTCAAAAACTATTCATCCGCAATCAAAATTTACCAAAAAATTGGTTGGAAAAAAGGGATTGCCAATGCTAACAACAATGTAGCAAATATTCAGGCAAATCTAGGAAACTATAACGAAGCACTTAAAGCATATTTTTCGGCACTTGCAATTTTTGAAGAACGTGGTGATAAAAAACTTATAGCATCAATGTATGACAATATAAGTATGATATACGAATATGAGAAAAATTACAAGGAAGCTATTAACTATTGTAATAAAGCACTAACTCTTCAAAATGCAATTAACGACAAATCAGGGATAGAATATTCTTATTTTAATATTGGACGAATCTATTCTGAACAAAAAAATTACACTAAAGCATTAGAATATGACTCTTTAGCATTAATACTTGCTATTGAGTTAGATGACAAAGTTAGTATAGGCAATGTATATAACAACATGGGCAATATATACTCGTATACTGGAAATAATGAAAAAGCCCTTGAAGCTTATTTAAAAGCCAAAAACATTTATGAATCCGTTGATTATCAGAGAGGCTTAATGTATTTATACAATAATCTTGGAACTGTTTATAGTAAACAAAGAAAAGTACAAGATGCTTCATTGTGGCTACAAAAATCTTTAACTATGGCGCAAGAATCTGCAGATAAATTTCAAATACAACTTAGTTACTTGAGTTTAGCAAAACTCGATAGCATTACTGGTAATTACAAAAGCGCTTTTAATAATTACAAACTTTATACTCAATACAAGGATAGTCTTGTAAACGATGAAAATACAAAAGCTACTGTACAAATTCAAATGCAATACCAATTTGATAAAAAGCAAACGGCTGATAGTCTTAAAACAGATGAGGAACGTAACCTAAACAAGTTAAAATTTGAACAAGAAAAGAACCAACGTTGGTTTTTGTATGGCGGTTTAGCTTTGGTCGTTTTGTTTGCTGGTTTTTTATTCAATAGGTTTAAAGTAACACAAAAACAAAATATAATTATTACTGAACAAAAACATGTAGTAGAAGAAAAACACAGAGAAATAACCGACAGTATTAATTACGCAGAACGGATTCAACGCAGTTTATTGGCGAGTACAGAACTTTTAGAGAATAACTTAAATGAATATTTTGTACTTTTTAAACCAAAAGATATTGTTAGTGGTGATTTTTACTGGGCAAGCAACCTTTCAAATAATAATTTCGCTTTAATCACAGCCGATAGTACAGGGCATGGTGTGCCAGGTGCAATTATGAGCATACTAAACACATCGTGCCTAAACGAAGCCGTAAAAGAAGGTTATGTAAAGCCTAATGAAATTTTAGATAGAACTCGAAAGGAAGTCATTTCTGTTCTTAAACGAGATGGTAGTAAAGATGGTGGAAAAGATGGTATGGATTGCAGCTTATTAGTATTCACTCCTACAAATAACAAAGATGATGCAGCATATAAAAAACTTTATGTTGCATGTGCTAATAATCCTGTATGGATAGTGAGAGCAAACGCATTAGAAAGTACTTCTTTTGAGCGAAAGGACGGCTTTATTGAAATTCGTGCTGATAAAATGCCTGTTGGTAAACATGATAAACAAAACAACCCGTTTACTTTACATGAAATTGATTTACAGAAAGGCGATTTGATTTATACAATGACGGATGGATTCCCTGACCAGTTTGGTGGACCAAAAGGAAAAAAATTTATGATCAAAAATCTACGTGAACTTCTTATTAATAATGCTCATTTACCTATGTGTGAACAGAAACAATTATTAGAAAAAACATTCAGTAACTGGACTGGCAATTTAGAACAAGTAGATGATGTAACCGTAATTGGAATAAAAATATAATAATTAAACAGAACTTCACACTAAAAAACGTTATACAAGAAAAAATAAACTCCAAATTATTCGTAAATTTGTCTCGCAAAAAAACTAACACAAAACAAAACACTATATATGGAAAAATTTGATGTAACCATTATTGGTTCTGGCCCTGGAGGATACGTTGCAGCAATTCGTTGTGCGCAATTAGGTATGAAAACTGCTTTAATTGAAAAATACCCAACATTGGGAGGCACTTGCTTAAATGTAGGTTGTATTCCTTCAAAAGCATTATTAGATTCATCTGAGCATTTTCATAATGCGGTTCATAATTTTAAAGAACATGGTATTGACGTAAGTGCGCCTAAAGTAAATTTAAAACAAATGATTGAGCGCAAGCGCGGTGTTGTGAAAATGACTTGCGATGGCATCAATTTTTTAATGAAGAAAAATAAAATCACCGTTTTTAATGGTGTTGGTAGTTTCGAATCAAAAACAGTTATTAATATTACTAAAGCTGATGGGACTAAAGAGCAAATTGAAACTGTAAAAGCAATTATTGCAACAGGATCAAAACCATCTTCGTTACCAGGCATTGAAGTAGATAAAAAACGTATCATCACTTCTACAGAAGCATTAGAAATGACTGAAATCCCTAAACACTTAATTATTATTGGCGGTGGAGTTATTGGTTTAGAATTAGGAAGTGTGTATGCACGTATTGGCTCTAAAGTTTCGGTTGTTGAATTCATGGATCGTTTGATTCCAGGAATGGATGCAGGATTAGGAAAAGAATTACAACGTGTGATGAAGAAAGATTTGAAAGTAGAATTTTTCATGAAGCACAAAGTTGAAAGTGTTGTATCAAAAGGTAAAGAAGTAACCGTTACTGCTGATAATGGCAAAGGCGAAAAAATTGAAATAAAAGGAGATTATGTGTTAATGGCTGTTGGCCGTAAACCATATACCGAAGGATTAAATTTAGAAAAAGCTGGCGTAAAATTAGATGCTCGCGGAAGAGTTGAAGTTGATGCTCATTTAAAAACAAGTGCTGACAATATTTACGCTATTGGCGATGTGGTTGTTGGTGCGATGTTAGCGCACAAAGCAGAAGAAGAAGGTGTATTTGTGGCTGAACAAATGGCTGGACAAAAACCACACATTGATTATAATTTAATTCCTGGTGTTGTTTACACTTGGCCTGAAGTAGCTGCTGTTGGACAAACAGAAGAACAATTAAAAGAAAAAGGTGTTAAGTACAAAGTTGGTTCTTTCCCATTTAAAGCAAGTGGCAGAGCTCGTGCTAGTATGGATACAGATGGTTTTGTAAAAGTATTAGCTGATGAAACAACTGATGAAATTTTAGGTGTACATATGATTGGTCCGCGTTGTGCTGATATGATTGCAGAAGCTGTTGTAGCTATGGAATATAAAGCAAGTGCTGAAGATATTTCTCGTATAAGCCACGCACATCCAACATTTACAGAAAGCTTAAAAGAAGCTGCTTTAGATGCTACCGGCAAACGTGCCTTACATATTTAAGTAAGAAGTAAGATATAAGAATTAAGAAATAGAGGCAGGTTAAATTTTAATCTGCCTCTTTTGATAACTAGAGTCATGCTGAATTTATTTCAGCATCTCAATAAATAACAAACAGATCCTGAAACAAGTTCAGGATGACAAATAAAAGCTATGGAAGAATTAGATCCAAAAACATACCCCATTGGTAAAGCGCAAAATAGAGAATTTACAAAAGAAATTTTGTACCAATCTATTTTAATGATTGAATCTGCGCCTTTAAGATTGCGACAACGTATTACCACTTTAAACGAAGAGGAACTAGAATTAAAATACCGTGAAGGAAGCTGGACTGTTAGACAAATTGTTCATCATTTAGCAGATTCGCATATGAATATGTGGATTAGAGTAAAACATACCTTAACGCAAGAAAATCCAACCATTCAACCCTATGATCAAAATGCGTGGGCAGACTCTGTTGATTATAAAACCGCTCCCTTAGAAACTTCTTTGGCAATTTTTGAAGGTGTGCAACATCGTTTTTCTAACCTAATAAAACACATGAGCGAAAGTGATTTTAAACGAACTTATGTTCACCCAGAATATAATAAGCAATATGCGTTAAGCGAAGTAGTGCAATTATACGCTTGGCATGGCATGCATCATGTAGCGCAAATTGAAGGGATATTTAAATAATATGTATTTAAAACAAAAAATCCTCACCAAATAACTGCTGAGGATTTTTTTATGATTTATTCTGTTATTTTAAGAATGTATCAATCGAAAAAATATTAGCTACTGGTATATGTTCAATTAAACTAGATAGTTGACTTTCGTCGGTTGCTAAAATTTCTGTTGCTGGAATAAATTTAATTCTTCCCTCGTGTTCGCCATTTATAATGGTGCCATATTTTCTAATCCCGTTAGTTAATATGATCATTGCTTGCGTTGTATTCATGATTTCTTGTTTTTATTACTTTTAGATAGGCAAACCTAGTGCCAAAAAGTGATAAAATGATTAAGCCAAGGTTACCAAACTGTAAACCCTTGATTTTAATGAGTTAACAACCCGAATAATCGGTGAATTTAACATTTATGAGTTTATTAGTAAAGATCTAATCAGGGGTCATATCCTCTTTCCCTGTTCTTTTTTCTTGAAAAAAAAGAACCAAAAATTCAAGGCGAAAGACCAACTCCAATCTTTTTCTCCCACAAAAAGCCGTCGCAATGCCGCCGAAAAAATTGTAGTTCGCTCTCTTTCGCCAAAAGCAGCCGCACCATTACCAACGTATGATAAATGTATTATAATTAATATTACAAATCATAAAAAAAGTCCGTTCGCCAAAGACGAACGGACTTTTAATTTTTCTTGAAAGAAAGATTACATGTGAGAATCTAACTTACCAGCTAAGATGTTTTTTGCAGCAACACCAACGTGTTTTTCTACAACTTCACCATTTTTAAAGAATAAAATAGTAGGAATATTTCTGATACCATATTTTGCTGAAATACCTGAGTTATTATCTACGTTTACTTTTCCTACAACTGCTTTTCCAGCATAATCAGTAGAAAGTTCTTCAACTACAGGTCCAACCATACGGCAAGGTCCACACCATTCTGCCCAAAAATCTACCAATACTGGTTTGTCTGATTTTAATACTAATTCTTCGAAGTTCGCGTCTGTTATTTCTAATGCCATTTTATTTTGTTTTTAGAGTTTATGTTTTTTTGAATTACTAAATTAACGTTGTTCCTCACAATAATCAAACTTTAAACCAAATAGTTTTCCATGCCTTTTTGACATTATTTCAATAAAGTCACATGCCCTATCATACTATGTTTTTCTTTTAAAACGTCTGTCACTTGGGCTTTCCAAACGTAAACCTCTTGTTTTGTTGTTTCAAAATCCCCTTTTCCTTTAATACTGCCATCCCAAGCGGTATTTATGTCATCACTCTCAAAAACCAGAGCACCCCATCTGTCAAATACTTGTAATTTAAATTGATCAATACCAACTCCCACAGCTTTAAATCCATCATTTGTTCCATCGCTATTTGGCGTGAACGCATTTGGAATATAAATGACATAAGCTGGTTTAATTTCTATTTTTTTGATGATGGAATCTCTACAGCCATAAGAATTAACTGCTAACTGCATAATAGATACTGTTTTTGCAACATCTGTATTAAATGTATAATCAAAGTTGGCTGTGTTTTTTACTGTGCCATCATCAAATATATATTTAATGATAGTTGCGCCAATCGATCTATCTTCCACTTGAATTAAAGGTTGGGTTATTTCTACTTCATCTGGCGTTACAATAAAATTAGCCAAAGGAATTGGATATACATTTACCAAACCTGGTATTGTTGAACTACTAACACAACCACTATCCGAAACTACTTTTAAAATCACGTTATAATTTCCAGTTGAATAACAGTGTGTAGGATTTTGCGAATAATCAGGATCACTATTGTCTCCAAAAATCCATTGATTCGTAACGATACTTCCACTACCAATGGTTGAATTATTTGTAAATGGTACACATAAACGAGGGCATCCCGAATTATTTTGTGCTGTAAACAAAGCTGATGGTGTAGCATTTACATAAGCTGATTTGATAATACTATTGGTACAACCATATTGCGTTTGCACTTCTAATTTTACCCCATAATTTCCATTTTGAGTATAAATGTATTGTGGGTTTTGTTGGGTATTGTCAACCAAATTATCGCCATTAAAATCCCATGCATAAGATGTTATTGTTCCATCGCTGCTGATTGCCAAGCTTGTAAAATATGAGCTAGCTGGTATACAAGTAGAAGGTACGGAAAAATTAGCAATTGGATTATAATGTACTACTACTGGATTTAAGTATTGGCTTACACAACTGTTATTTGAAATTGCAACTAAACGCGCTTGCTGTGTGCCTGCTGTCGGATAGATGTGACTAGGATTGGCAGTTGAATCATCAATCGTTCCATTATTTTCAAAATCCCAACGGTATTTTATAATACTTCCAGAACCAATGCTACTCATATTATTAAATTGAGTTGCTTGATTTAAACAGGTTGTAGTTGATTGAAAATTTACGATTGGTTTAGGATGAATAATGGCTGTTTGAGAAATAGAATTTACACAACCAAAATTACTGGCAACAATAAGCATCACATTAAAACTTCCAAAGCCATTATAAAGGTGGGAAGGGTTTGCCAACAACGACGAAGTATTGTCGCCAAAGCCCCATTGGTTATTTACAATTTGACCGCTTGCAATAGTTGATTGATTAGTAAATGTAACTTGCGCTCCCTGACAAACAGGTGAAGAATTAAACTGAGCTACAGGATTTGGATAAACCGTTGCAACTATTGAATGTGTTGCTGAACAATTAAAATTTGAAATAGCCATTAACTGAACTGTGTAAATTCCTGGCGTTGCATATAAATTACTTGTTGTTTGATTTGTATTATCAGGCGTGCCATCCGAAGTAAAATCCCATATATAATTTGAAATACTACCACTTGGTATAGATGAATTATTTATAAAGTTGGTAATATTTCCTTCGCATACATTATTAGCTGAAAATGCAACATTAGGTAAAGGGTTAACCGTAACTTGTTGAGTTATTGAATTGCTGCAGTTTGAGTTAGTTGTAATATTCAATGTTACATTATACGTTCCTGCATTGGCATATTGGTGTGTTGGCTGATTTAATGAAGATTGAGTGCCATCTCCAAATTGCCACGTTGTGTTTGTAATAAATCCGGTTGTAACCGATGAGGAATTGGTGAAACTCGTTTGCCCATATAAACATGCATTATTAGCTGAAAATGCCGCTGTTGGCAAAGGACTAATAGTAACGGGAATAATGGCGGTATCCATACATCCCATATTACTTGCCACAATTAGTTGTACGTTATAAGTACCGTTATTGATATAATTATTTAATCCATTTTGCAAAGCTGATGTATTTCCATCACCATAAGTCCAACTATTAGAAATAATACTTCCGCCTGTAATATTACTTGTATTTATAAATCCGATGGTATGCGTACAAGCTGAAGGTTGCACTGAAATAAAATTAGCAGTTGGTTTATTGGAGATGACAATAGTTTGTATTTGGGTAGCAGAACAACCAAAATTACTAGTAATTGTTAAACTCACCGAATAAGTTCCTGCACTTGAATAAATATGAGTTGGGTTTTGAGTGGATGACAAGCCTCCATCACCAAAATTCCAGCTCCACTGATTAATGACACCTTGAGGAATATTACTAATATCATTAAATTGCACTGGCGCAAACTGACAACCATTACTAAAAGTAAAAGTTGCTGTTGGTTGAGGATTAACTGTAATTGTACTCATTGTTGTATCATAACAACCTCTTGACGAACCTACAACTAACGTTACACTGTATGTGCCAGGATTTGAATAAGTATGTGACGGATTGTCTAATGTAGAGGAAGTTCCATCACCAAAATTCCAATTGTAGGTAGTTAAAGTTCCTGACGACATACTTGAGGTATTATTAAAATTGATAGTCAAGCCACAATTATTTGCTGAATTCCCGATATTAAAATTCGCGTTTGGTGTTGGAAAATTATGAAGTTGATAATCGAATACTGGACCTGGGCATCCTGTTACTTGAGTTGTTTGAACCGAAAAATTTCCAGGATTTGTTGCTACTACACACTGAGATGTTTGTCCGTTAACTGATGAACCAGTCCAAAGATAAGAAGCATAACCAGAAGGCGCGCACATACTTTGTGTTCCGCCTGTACAAATAGTATCTCTAATAGTTTGTTGAAGTGTTGTGCAACTTCCATCTATATAAGCGTAAGCGTAATGCCCGCCTAAAGCACAATCATACGTTGTAAAACGAATCGTTACATTTTGTCCAATAAAGCTAGTTAAGTCAACACTCACATTTGTCCAAGGTTTGTAAACAACACCTGCGCAATTTGTAGAATTAATAAATCCAATAATGTTTTGACCAGCCGCAACATTATAATAGGTGCAAGGAATTTGTGCGCCAGTTGAATCCAACATTTCAATTTGAAATTTAGGTTGGTCAACTAAAGCATGGCCAGGATCTTGAAATACAACAGCATATTTGTAAGTGAAGTTTGCATTTGTTGTGGTAACAGAAAAAGTTTGTTCTAATCTGTCGGCAATACCACCCGTGCCATTATTTCCTAAACGAACAGAAAAATTTCCTCCGGCAGCCACTAAAGGAAATCCTCCACAAGCATCAACTCCTGCACCTGTTGTTACTAATTGTGCGCCACCTGCACTTTGGCAGCAACCCAAATTATTATACGCAGGATTGTAGCCAGATGATGTTGTCCAGCCGTTTAGATTTCCTGATTCGAAATCAATGTTAGTACAAGCTTGTTGTGGAGTGTTTGGTTGACCTGGGAGACGTTGAGATGAGAAGTATGTCTCGCGAATGTAATCTCGTTGATGAGCATACATGAATTCAACCAAATCATTTACTGATGTGTGATTAGACCAATAAAAATCAGTCCATTGTTTGGTATTAAAATTAGCTAAACTGTCAATCGGAAATACAGAAGTGACGTTTTGCCCGTTTGCTGGCGAGTGCGCGAGAACAGCCAACAGAACTGCGGTTAGTAAATAGGTTTTCATGGGATGTAAGTTTTGAATAGTTTGTGAATGATTTCATTGTTCTAATTTTTGTTTTTTTTATTTAAAATTTTAATCTTTGGATTATAGTAAATATAGATTTGATGTCTTTTACTTTTGATTTGTACGTTGAGATTTTCTAAAAGTTTTAGTTTTTTCTGCTTTTTTACAAACTATTCTCTAATTTTCATATCTTTAGCTAAAAAAGTTATGGAAGAAAATAATTTCTCGAATCAAGGTTCTCAACAAAGCCAAAACCCTACGCCCCAATTTAATAACCAAACAACTCAAATTCCTGTTCCAAATGCAGGAGCTGTTTTAACGTTAGGTATTATTTCTATTGCATTATGTTGGTGTTACGGGATTGTATCTTTAACCTGTGGTATAATTGCTTTAGTTTTAGGTAATAAAGCTTTAGCGCTTTATAAAACAAATCCAAATAATTACACCTTATCGTCATACAATAATGTAAAGGCTGGTAGAGTATGTGCTATTATTGGCTTATGCTTATCAGCATTAATGTTAATATATGTGATTGTAGTGTTTGCATTTATTGGTGCAGCTTTTAGCGCTATGCCTTGGGAAATGATGGGAAGACATTAATATATTTAATAAATACTAAAAAATGCCTTTGCAAAAAACAAAGGCATTTTTTATTTTCATGATTATGACTGATTGGCTCGAACAGCATTTATCTCCTTGTTTTTTTAAAGCACATTTCAATATGGAATGCCCTGGGTGCGGCATGCAGCGAAGCTTTATTTCTTTACTAAAAGGGGATGTTTTAGAGTCTTTGAATTATCATGTTGGATTAATCCCCTTTATTATAACTATCGTTTTATTAATAACTCAACTAATCATTAAACATGAAAAAGGTGGTAAGTGGGTCATGTGGGCATTTATTACAACAACTGTAATAACAATCACCCAATATGTAATTAAGCAAATAATCTTATTTACTTAACAGGAAGTTTAATTGTTTTTTGGATCTTAGCACCGTTTACGTTTAAAAAATAAACTCCTGATTTATACTCTTTTAAGTTAACAGATAAACTTATTTCATTAGATTTTAGATTTCCATAATCTATTGCTAATTTTCCTAGAGCGTCAAAGAGCTTAAAGTTTAAAAATTCTTCTGAACTGATAATGCCTTGAATTAAAAATTCATTTTCGCTAAGGGTTTTTACAACAAGTGATTCGGAATCACTTTGAACATTTAAGCCTGTTACTATATCAGAGATAACAACTATCGATTTATAGGCTGTATCTAAACATCCACTATTACTTGTTGCTATTAAACTAACTGTATAAATACCAGCTGCACTATAGTTATATGAAGGATTAGTTGCTAACGAAAAACCAAAGCCGTCTCCAAAATCCCAAGAATCATTCACGGAATTTACAGAACTATTATTAAATAAAACTGACGCTCCACTCGCCATATAAGTTGTGTCAACTGAATTAAATTGTGCAGAAACTACCTCAACAACATTAATTGTAAATGTAGAATCGTTTGCATCACATTGACCAACGGTGTTAATATCAAGTGTATAATCACCGCTAGTTAAATTCAATAAGGTGTCTGCTGTTGTTTTATTTAGAGAGGTTTTAATAGTGTTGCCAATTGCATCTTTCCAAATATAATTCCAAGGACCTGTATTATTACCAACTACTATTATTTCGCCAACGTTAGGCTGACTACAATCGGGTTGAGAAATATTTGATGTAATACTTAATGGATTAATTGTAATATTTACAACAAAACGTGCAGTTGTTGTTGATGAATTTAAATTAAATACATAGTTACTTGTTTTTAAATCCGTTGTAACTCCATTAAATGTATCATACAATGAAATACAAGCGCCGGTAGGAAAGGAATTAAAGTTTGCTAAACTAATAGTGTAAGTGCCTGTATAACCTGTTGTTGTTTTTAATGGCATACTAAAAGATGATGTGATTACATCTATACCATTAACTTGAAATTCATCTGCGCCATTTTTAAACATTATTAAAGGGGCGCTAGGATCTTGTCCTACCATTTTAATCGCATCAAATTCTGAATCAAAATTATTAGTAGCTCCTGCCTCCGTATATAATACGGTTTCGTCATGAAAAGAAGTTGGGCCATCTAAATAAAATCTTAATAATGGCTTAACAGATGCTATTTGCGACGTTTGATTTATTTTTAAAAATGTGGGGTTCCCTCCAACTTTATATGATTCTAAGGCTGTTAAATTTGTAGAAGCTGTACAATGCACTTGAAATCCTTGACACATAGGAATCGTATCACTAATTCCTCCAGCACCAATAGCGGGACTGCTAATTCCATTTACAAAAGCTACGCTTGCTCCAGTTCCTCCATTCAAATCTGAATTGTAACAATATATAGCATTATCAACACTTGTATTTCCATTTCTTAATGCACTCCATTTAATTGGCGATGGATACGGATTGTGTATTAAATTCCAACCGTCATCAGCCGTTGTGCTATTTGTAGTTTTAGTTAACGGTATAACGTTATTAAATTTTCTCAATGATCCGGTTACATCAACAGTAATAGGGGTTGTAGTATATTGAGCTGTGCCTAAATAAACCCAATAACCTCTGTTTGGTGTAATAGGATTTGTTATGGCTGTTAAAGGAACGTATGCTGATGTGGCAGAATAGGACCCTACCGCAGTTTCGTTATAATAATAAATGGAAGGAAACCCAGCAACGTAACCATCAGGGCAACCGGAACAACTAATTGGCATATCGTCGTCCCAATCTTGAAATGTTAATGCAGATGAGATTGGAGTGCCTATTAGCGCCCACCCAGTTCTTCCGCCTGGAGCAAATCGTTGAACTGTAACGTTTCCAATAATATCTCCCGTACCGGTAATTTGTGCAACCCTGGCTGTATTAGTGGCTGTAGAAACCATTGTAAATACCTGAGAGTTTGTATTAAAAGTTCCATTATTTAGCGTTAAAGTATTAATTAAATTTTCTGTATTTGTAATATTTGCACCTGCATTATTATTCAAAGTTAAATTATAAAAATTTGTTACACTTGTGCCGCCTATGCTTTGAGCGATTATTCCATTTAAAAATACTAAGCCCTTTTGCGCACTAAAAATACCGTTATTTGTAAAGTTACCCTTTACAGATACTTGATTATTTGACGTATTAACATCTAAATTAGAACCTGTATTAATAATGATATTACTGCATGTAATGGCACTTAATAATGTTTTACTTCCTGTATTAGAAAAATCAAGGTTATTAAATGTTTCGCCACCTAATTTAAATATAGTTTGAGGGGTGGTGCTGTTAAAAAAAGTTGTGCTAGTGCCTGGTAAAAATGTTCCACCATTATTTGTCCAATCACCAGAAAGAGTCATACTAAAAATACCGGCTGTTAAGGAGCCCGAATTAATTGTTAGAGTGTTACCTGTAATAGGAGTTAATAAGGTTTTGTTTCCTGTATTTGAAAAAGTGATATTGTAAAATGTTTCAACCCCAAGTTTAAATATAGTTTGAGGCGAGGTTCCAGTAAAAAAAGTGGTTCCAGTTCCAGGAATAAATGTGCCGCCATTATTTGTCCAGTCTCCAATTAGTGAAATGCTATTGCTATTAGCTGTTAATGTTGTTGCATTAATGGTTAAGGTATTTCCACTAATAGCGCTTAGTAAAGTTTTATTACCAGTATTTAAAAGTGTAATATTATTAAAGGTTTCACCTGTTGCCTTAAATATGGTTTGCGGTGTGGTTCCTGTAAAAAAAACAGTACCAGTACCTCCAACAAATGTTCCTCCGTTATTAGTCCAATCTCCAGTTAGGG
This sequence comes from Bacteroidia bacterium, assembly GCA_046594225.1. Taxonomy (GTDB): domain Bacteria; phylum Bacteroidota; class Bacteroidia; order B-17B0; family Aurantibacillaceae; genus UBA4416. The sequence goes on along the minus strand of JBKJPW010000002.1, from coordinate 6,171 downwards.
TAATGCTATTAACCCCAGCAGTTAGCAATCCAGCATTTATAGTAATTGTATTGGCTGTAATGGCGCTCAACAAGGTTTTGTTACCTGCGTTTGAAAAAGTAATATTATTAAATATTTCTCCAACTGCTTTAAAAATAGTTTGGTTAGCCGCACCTATGAATAAAACAGTATTTGTTCCCGGAATAAATAATCCTGTATTATTTACCCAATTTCCCGTTAAGGTGATATTATTATTATTTGCAATTAAGGTGCTTGAATTTATTGTTAATGTATTTCCACTAATAGCGCTTAATAAAGTCTTAGTTCCTAAATTTGAAAATGTGATATTATAAAATGTTTCTCCGCTTGCCTTAAAAATTGTTTGTGGAGTTAAGGCATTAAAAAATACAGTGCCTGTTCCGCCATTAAATGTCCCTCCATTATTAGCCCAATTTCCGCTGAGAGTTATACTATTACTGTTTGCGGTTAATGACCCAGCATTGATAGTTAAGGTATTTCCGGTGATGGCGCTTAATAAAGATTTGTTTCCAGAATTTGAAAAAGTGATATTATTAAATACTTCTCCGCCTGCCTTAAAAATTGTTTGGCCTGTGGTACCGTTAAAAGTAACAGTTGCAGATCGTGGCACAAACATACCTGCCATATTTATCCAGTTACCTGCTACTGATAAGCTGAAATTACTCAACGAAACATCAAGAGTGCTGCTAGTAATTGCCATATTACCACCCACTATTGTATTAATGCTGAATGTTTTTGTGCCCGAAGTAGATGCGCTAAGATTAAAATAACTACCATCATTTGGACTGCGAATTATTTGATTTCCTGCTAAAGAATAATTTACCGTGTTACCGATAGCAGAAGCATTAAAATTAGTAACTGATAAACTCGGGATTGGTATTGCTAAATTTAAAACTCCTGTTGTTCCCTGCGCCCAAGTTCCCAATCCTATTAAACTGCCTGTTAACGAAACATTAGCGTTGTTAGTATAAGTTCCAGTACATGTTACATTACTAAAAGTAATGGCTGTAGTTCCACTGATAGTTTTACCAACTCCAGTTAATGAATACGTTCCTGCATTGGCATTAAAAGAGCCGTTAACAGTAATATTTCCTCCTATTGCCCAACTTTCGGCAACAGTACAATTAAAAGAACCTGATGATGTAATAATCATATCCTTTAGCGTTTTTGTGCCGCCTATATTTGAAGTATTTAATATGGCAGTAAGACTGCTAGTTCCTGTAACAGCAAGCTGAGAGTTTCCAAGATCATTAGTGCCATTTAGTACCAAAAAATTACCAGCCACGTTAAGAATTGGAATACCTACTCCTGAAATATTTCCTCCTAACATAGTCAAATTTCCTAAAATGGTATAAGTTTCCCCTATGGTGCTGTAAAGAATACCTCCTGAATTTATAAATATATGGTTAAACGTATTGTTTCCCGCGTTGCTATTATCTGTTAATACCGAAGTAATAAATGCCATATTACTGCATGAAAAACTACTATTTCCTAAATTTAAGGTACCTGTGCTTACCGTTAAATTATTATTTACAACTGTGGGTCCGCCTGTAGCAACTGACCGGGTACCAGTTAATGTGATTAAATTGTAATATATAGACAAAGGGCCAGGAAGAGTTGAATTAGCGCCCGTCACATTCCAAATAATCGTTCCTATTCCAGGCGTAAAGGTAATTTTGTTTGTTGAGAAAGAAGATCTGATTTGAAGAAATCCTCCATTTGTCATATCTATTGTACTTCCACCTTTATTCGAAGAAATATCAGACACATTTAAAGTATTGGTAGCGGACCCAGCAGGCCAGTTTAAAGTTCCTGTTACTGCATTTCCGACTATTAAAGTACCATACACCAAATTACTAGAAGCGTTATCAAAAGTGCATGTTCCGTTTATAATTAGATTATCACCAGCCAAAGGCAATGTACCGCCCCATTTACTAGCATCACTAAAATTACCCAAGCCAGTAAATGTTTTATTGGCTGAGAAAAAGAAAGAGGTGTATAGGTTAGCAATTAAAAATAATAAGACTCTTTTATTAATGAATAAATTCATTAATAGAGCTTTTATTAGGAAATCAATTGCCATAAACTATTAAAAAAGTAAATATTAATAAAGATATAATAATATCTTTCATATGTAAGATATTTAACATTTAAGTTATTCTATAGGAAACAAAAAAAGTGCCACAATGCTTAGCATTGAAAAGATTGATGGATAGATAAATCCAATTCATCTACAAAATATCTATACATAGCTAAATAATACTTTTAAGCTAAATATTTACTGAAAAGGGAGGGGTTTAAAAGGGCTTGAGCAATTATTAAGAACTAACTTCTCTTGAGTAATTCAAAGTCTTTTCTAAAACGCAATAAGTCTAAAAATCTAAACTTATTATCTTTCATAAATACAACCACTAATATCGTTGCTGCTACAAAATAAGATATAATTGTAGAGTAACATGCTCCAAGTAATTGATATCGCGTTACAAAATAATGACTTGTGCATACGGTTGCTAATAATCCAAATCCATTAGCAATAACTAATACTTTTTGTTTTCCTAATCCCGCAAAATAATGGCTAATGATAGTAGAAAAACTGATGAATAAAATACCAGGAGATAAATACAACATCACCGTTTTTGCGTGAATAAAGTCTTCGCCTAATAAGTAAACGAAAAAATCTCTTGGAATAAAATATAAAACAACTACACATGATAAACTTAATAAAAAACAAATTTTAGCTAGCAGCAACGTAATTTTGGCGTTGTTAGCCGGATCTTTTGCATTGGCTATAAAGGTTAGAATAATAGGTGAAACACTTCCACTAATAATCCATACCGACTCAATTAACGAAGTAGAGCTAGAGTAAATTCCCACTAAAATAGTATTTCCTAATAGATAGAAGTTATATCTATTACTAAGCATATGACACAAATTAGCCAACTGGTTATAAAATCCATTTTCAAAAATATGCTTACCGTCATAAGCAGATAAATCAGGTTTAAAATCCTTAAATATTTTTATTACCTGAATTGTTGAGAGAATAATAGCCAGTGAAAATGACACGTATAATGCAATAATATAACTATCAACTGTTTTAATTTTAAAATAGAAAAACATCATTAATAATGTTCCCAATAATAAAGTAGGTTGAAAAAAATTTAAGAAATTATAGGTCTTTATTTTTTGCTTAGCTAAAATAATAACCATATGAAAGGAATGTAAAATAATAATAAAGGAGAGGGCAACTAAGTGAATCCAATTTTCGGCAGCACCCAAATCAAACTCTGTAAATAAAAAATACATAGTAATAACACAAAGCGCAGTGCAGACAATTGTCCAGAAAAATCCGTAGGTATAAATTTTTTTGAGAGAAAACTTTGGAATAAAATATACTAAGGCATAGCCTGTATAAATTTCATTAATGATTTGAATAACGGCGATGTTCACAATCAATAAACTCACATGTCCACGTCCATCACTACCTAACTGCTTAGAGGAAACTAACAAAATAGCTAAGTTTACAAGCGCAACAAAGCCTTTGGTGAATAAAGTAGATATAATGTTTTTTAACAAGGGTATTCTTAAATCAAGAATCTAAAATATGAATTTTTAGCGGACTTGTTACATAACCGTAAAATTTGCTTTATATTGTATCCTTATTAATACTAACCTTGAGACAAGTCATAAAACATATCTTATTGGCAGTTTTTCCTTCTATTATAAAAAAGAGGGTATTTGCTCATTATCAAGCTTTAAACTGGCAGAATTTACATAAAGTTGAGTTTGATGCTGAATTATTGCTGTTGGAATATTTATTAAATAAGGATTCTGTTTTTTTTGATATTGGCTCTAATAAAGGGGAATATGCTTATTACGCCGAAAAATTAATCAATTCTAAAAATATTTATTTATTTGAGCCAGAAAAAAACCTCAATAAACAACTGAATGCCATTTTTAGTAATTGTCAGATTTTTGACGTGGCTTTATCAGATAATAAAGGAACACATCAATTTAAAATACCTGTGATTAATGGAGTCGTTGATAATTGTTTGAGCTCATTGGAAGTTGACAATAAAGAAGATAATGAAACAGAAGCTATTGTGTATGAAGTAAAAACAAACACTTTAGATAATTTCACCAAAGAAAAAAATGTGATTCCTGATTTAATAAAAATTGATGTTGAAGGTCATGAATTATCAGTTTTAAAAGGAGCTGAACAGTATATTTTAAAACATCACCCTACTCTAATTATTGAAATTGAACAAAGACATCACAAAAATAGTGATATAAATTCTGTTTTTGAGTCCTTTAAAAACAAAGGCTATAACTGTTATTATTATTCAAAAAAACAATCTCAATTATTTTCATACGAAAACAAATTGCATTTAACTAACTCGAAAGCGTATTTTGGTAAAATTGATTATATCAATAATTACATTTTTATTCATAGCAATAATACAACGATACAACCCGTTGATAGCATCAATCAAGAAATTTTAACTAAAACCAAATCTTGAGTTTAATCCAACATAAAAAAGCTTTAGTGTTTTTCTCGGCAGGTGTTGGAGATGCTATACTACTTGTGCCTTTAGTAAATGAATTAAAAAAGCAAGGCTACCAAGTTACAGGTTTATTCACATCGCCTTTTGACTGCGAATCTATTTTTGAAAACACTCATTTATTTGATATTATAAAAATTAAGAAAAATAAATTATCACTTCTGCTTTTTTCAATTTTTTCTTTTAGGAGATATGATTCCGTTTATTTAAATCATTTTGCTTTTAGTAATTCTCATTTAACATTGTCTGCTATTTTAGGAAAAGATGTTTACATTAACTATAAAGAAATGACTTCTTTGCAAAGTTCCAAAGCCATTCATTTTATTGAGCCAAAAGTCAACACGCATGACGCTTTGCAACATGTTTTTTTATGTAACGAAAAAGCTGAGTTATCAGATTTAAATTTTAGCATCAACTATAAATCAACTCAACGTAATTCGTTTAGTTTATCAAAAAATTACATTGCTATACAAGTAAGTTCTGCTAATAACAAGGCGCCTTATAAAAATTGGGCGTTTGAAAACTGGCTTCAATTATTCAAATATTTAGAAAAAACCTCACCTAATACTCAATTAGTCATATTAGGTGATAAAACAGAGGTTCAATTAAACGAAAAACTAAATAGTATTAAAAACACCAACGTTGTTTCACTTATTGGTAAAACAAGTTTAAATGAGGTGATGGAAATTATTTACCATTCGCAATTTTATATTGGCTTGGATAGTGGCTTAATGCACGCTGCAGTAGCACTTAATAAGCCAACCTTTACTATTTGGGGAGCATCTAATCCAACCGTATATAGTTATGGATGGTTAGGAAATAAACATAGAGTTGTTTCGTTAAACTTATCGTGCGCACCGTGTAGTTCATGGATGAATGCAAATACAAGCAGAGTTTCAAATCCTTTACAATGTCCTGATTTTAAATGCGTCAATGATATTTCAGTTGAAATGGTTACTAAAGAATTAGATTCTTTCATGAAGGCTATTTAAGATAAATCTTAGAAGAACTCATTATTAATATGTCGTACCTACGGCACTTTTTTTACCCTATGGTTTATAGTCTACCGATATTTAACTCCTACGGAGTAAGACGAATACCAATAAAATCCCATTAAGAATTAACTCTTAGCAAAAAATATTTTATTTGTAAAAAAATCCGTAACGCCATGGCGTTATCAGCTTTATCTGCTCAATCCGTGTTCCGTTTTCTATTTAATTTCTTTCGCCATCAAATAATGCTGAATGATATCCCATAATTTAAAAGACGTTTCTTTTACTATATAACCTTGGCTTTTATAAAACTCAACCGCATTTTCTCTGGCTTGCAATTCAATAGTATTTAAGTCAATTCGTTTTGCTTCTTCTTCTAATTTAGTCACAATTAATTTCCCTAATCCTTTACCTTGATAATTTTCATCCACAGCCATGTATCGAATTTGTCCTAAACCATTGCCATTATCTTGTAATCGTCCACATGCAATTGCTTTGCCGTTTTCTTCTATATAAGCATTAATAGCACTTTCTTCCATGCCATCGGTTGATGTTTCTTTTGGTTGACTCCAAGGCTTTCTTAGAATGTTGTAACGCAAATC
>JBKJPW010000123.1:0-10483 GCA_046594225.1 Bacteroidia bacterium | reverse complement strand
TACGTTCCCAACACATCGCATTTACTTCTCCATGAAAAGGAGTAGAAACAAGGTCTTGGAAATTTGAAACAAATGAATGTGACTCAGTAGGAGATAGGTTAATCATAAGACAAATATATTCTAAAATCAGTTTAAATGAATATTCTAGTTGAATACCGTAGCATTACATTCCGATAGCTATCGTAAGCAGGGGAAAATTTATTCTTGCCATGGTTGGTGTTATCACCAACGAAATTTAACATAACAATAAGTTGTTGGTGATAACACCAACAAGGGCAAAAAACTTTTACACATGCACCATGTTTAATAACTTTCTTCACTTCATCTAATACATCATCTGATATATATCCAATTTCCCAAATTGCTTGTGCGTAAGCAGTTGTATAAATTTCGTAAACAAAATAAATCATCATAGTAGTATTCTTGTGGTTGAGGAAAAGGGTATTTCTTTCTTATGGTTTCAATATTTGCACCACTGTCAAATAGGTCAATAATTCCCCAATAGGTATCGTGAGCTGCGTCGCCATCAATTATTTTAACTCCGTCAGTCGCCATAAATATGTTTATTTTTTCTTTCTATTTGGCTAATAAATATAATCATGTCTAATTCAACATCTCAAAAAACTCATCTTCTGTAATTAAAAATTTAGTTTCATACCAATACATGTTACATCGTCAACTTGCTCTAATTGTCCACGCCAATTTTCAAACGTTTTATTAAATAGAGTGTGCTGTTGAGTTAAATCATTACTTGCCACCTCACTCATTAAGCTACGAATTTGTTTGTATTTGAATTTTTTACCATTCGGTCCTCCAAACTGATCAGCATAACCATCGGTAATTAAATATAAACTATCGCCATTTTTGTAATCTAAAACATAATTATTAAAAGGATTTGTTTTTATTCCTTTACCAATTGGCATTTTATCAGCATAATTCATAATAATTTGCTTATCTCTAATAATTATTGGTGAATTGTAAGATGCCGCATAGGTTATGGTATGCGTTATAGTATTAATACATAAAAGAGTTCCTTCCATTCCGTCTTGCTGTTCTTCTTGCGATAGGTTTTCAATAAGTCGCTGGCGAACATAATCAAATATTAAGTTTGGTTCAAGTATGTTTTTTTCATTGATTGCTTCATTTAAAAACGAAATATTTAATAAACTCATAAATGCGCCTGGCACACCATGTCCTGTGCTGTCGCAAACAGCAAGGTAAAATTTATCGCCTTTTTTAGTTGCCCAATAAAAATCGCCACTCACAATATCTTTAGGTTTATAAAAAATAAAGAAATCAAAAGGAGAGTTTTTTTTGATATACTCTTTTGTGGTTAATGCAGCATATTGTATTCTGCTGGCGTATTTAATACTATCTGTTATCTCTCTGTTTTTTAGAGAAATTTCATTTTTTTGCTCGTTTATTTGTTCTATAAATTGGTTAAGTTCAAGACGTTTTGTTCTTTCAAATTCTATTTCTTTTCTAGCATTTTCAATTTCATATTGAGTTTGAATATTATTTAATTTTTGAGTGCTATTTTCATTAAATAAATCCTCGTAAGCTTGATGGTATTTTTTATACCAAATAAATGATTCAGGTATATCGCCTCGTTTTTCATAAAGTTCCGAAAACGTTAAATATATTTTATGAATATCTTCCTTAACTCCAATATCTAAAGCTGTTTTTAAAGCTTGATGTAAATGGTTATCAATTTCTTTCGAAAAAACATCTATTTCAATTAACACGATAGCAATTTGCAAATTTGTTGCAATGGCTAACACTTCATAGTTTACAGAATTAGAAAGTTCTAAGCTTTGCTTGAAAGTTTCAATTGAATTTTTCAATTGATTTGTTCTGTAAAAAATGATTCCAATATTGTGCTTTGCCCATGATAAAATTTGAAAAGTAGAGGCAGGATTTTGTAAACATTTGTCGAACCATTTATTGGCTTCTGTAAAGTTTCCCATTTCCATATAGGTTTCGCCAACATTGTTTTCTGAGCCTGCAACTCCCTCTAAGTCGTTAATTTCTGAACGAAGTTGTAAGCATAAAATATTACATTTTAAACGGTTTTCGTTATCGCCTTGATACATGTAAACTGCACCAATATTGTTTAAAGTATCAGCTTCTCCTTTTTTATTTTTCAAGGAACGGAAAATTTCAATTGCTAGCATTGATTTTTCGAGCGATTGAGAATAGTCTCCAAAGCGCCATAAGCAATAACCTAAAGTACGAGAGCTTTCTGCAATTCCTTGTTGATAAGAGTTGATGATAGAATTACGTTCAGCATCATTTGCTGTTTTCCATGAAGAGCGTAAATCAGACCTTCTAATATTCCAGGCATTTTGGTTAAGTATATCAATGTCATGAATTGAAAGCTTTGTAATAATTTCTTCCTTATCATTTTGATCCATTTCCTTCATCTTACCAAGTTACATTTTTTATTTAATTTAATCCAACATCTCCAAAAACTCATCTTCATTGATCATCTTGACTCCTAAAGATTCTGCTTTTTTTAATTTTTCTGGCCCCATATTATCACCAGCTAAAATAAAGCTTGTTTTTTTAGAAATTGAACTTGAGTTTTTGCCACCATGCAACTCAATCATTTCTTTGTATTGATCTCGGCTATGTTTAGCAAACACGCCACTAATCACAAAGGTTAAATCTTTTAGTTTTTCGCTACCACCTTGTTGTTGTTCTTCGCTTAATTCAAATTGTAAACCAGTAGCTTTTAATTTTTCAATAATGGTTTTGTTTTTTTCGTCACTAAAAAACTCATGTAAACTAATGGCAATAATTTCTCCTACTTCATCAATGGCTAATAATTCTTCTCTAGTAGAGTTAATTAATACATCTAAAGTCTTTACTTTCTTCGCAATTTTTTTGGCGGTAGTTTCTCCAACATGTCTAATGCCAATAGCATACAATACACGTTCAAAGGGCACTTGTTTGCTAGCTTCTAAACCTTCAATTAAATTGTTAGCTGATTTTTCGGCCATACGTTCTAAAGGCAAGAGCTGTTCTTTTTTCAAATCGTATAAATCAGCAATATTTTTTACTAAGCCTGCATGATATAATTGAACTAATGTTTCTCCACCCAAACTATCAATATTCATAGCCTTGCGGGAAACGAAGTGTTCCATTTTTCCAATAACCTGTGGCGGACATTCATTTTCATTAGGACAAAAATGATTGGCTTCGCCTTCGTCACGTTTTAGTTCAGTATTACATTCAGGGCAATGTGTAATGTATTGTGTAGCTTGTGTATCAGGATTTCGTTTCGTTAAATCAACTCCAATAATTTTAGGAATAATTTCCCCACCTTTTTCTACAAACACAAAATCGCCCACACGTACATCTAATTTCTCAATAATATCGGCATTATGTAATGACGCTCGTTTTACAGTTGTTCCGCCCAAAGAAACAGGTTGTAAATTAGCAACTGGTGTAATAGCACCTGTGCGGCCCACTTGATAAGCAATACTTAATAATTGCGTACTTACTTGCTCTGCTTTAAATTTGTAAGCAATAGCCCAGCGAGGAGATTTAGCCGTAAAGCCTAAGTTTTTTTGTTGTTTGTAATCATTTACTTTAATGACTATGCCATCAATATCAAAAGGTAAATTGTAGCGTTCTTTATCCCAGTAATTAATAAAATCAATCACATTGATAATCCCATGACATAATTTTGCTTGTTCTGATATTTTAAATCCCCATGATTTAGCGGCTTGCATATTATCAAAGTGAGAAGAGTAGGGAAGCTCTTCACCTAATACATAATATAAAAAGCAATCTAATTTACGCTTAGCGGTTTGTGCCGAGTCTTGCATTTTCATACTACCACTTGCCGCATTACGAGGGTTTGCCATCAAGGCATCTCCAATTTCTTCACGTTCTTTATTTATGGCATCAAATACAGGACGAGGCATAAACACTTCGCCACGTATTTCAAATTTTGCTGGGTAATTTCCTTTTAATTGTAAGGGAATTGATTTAATTGTTTTTGCATTGGTGGTTACATCGTCTCCTTGTACACCATCACCACGCGTAATAGCTTGTATGAGTTTTCCATTTTCATAAATTAAACTGATAGATAAACCGTCAAATTTTAATTCGCAGACATAATCAATTTCTTCTTGATTACTAATTTCAGAAATACTAAACAAATCTGTGGCTGACGTTGGCTGAGGCTCTCGAAGACCCGAAGTCATGCCTAAACCTTCACGCACTCGTCTGTCAAAATCTAATAAATCCTCTTGGTTATAACTATTACTTAAACTCAACATCGCATACTGATGTTTCACCGATTTAAATTCTTTGGTAATTTGTCCACCCACACGCTGGCTTGGTGAGTTTGGCGATAAAAATTCAGGAAACTGTGTTTCTAAAGCAATGAGTTGTTCTAATAATTTATCAAACTCATAATCGCTGATGGTGGCATTATCTAGGACATAGTAATTATAATTATGTTGTTCTAATTCTGTAGAAAGTTGCTGTATTTTATCTTTTGCCTCGTTAGGAATCATATTTCAATTCTATTTCTTTAACAAATTTGTTGTTTTTGTGTTAAATAACATCATAAATTTGTCAGCAGAAATCAACATCATACTGATTTTTATCACATTAGGTAATTTGAATGATTATTTGATGTAAATTTGTGTTAATGAAAATTTGTATAAGCATATTATTTTCAATTTTTTACCTGACTTCAACAAGTGGGGTTTCAATTAATGCGCACTACTGTGGTGGGAAAATAAAGCATATTTCGTTTTTCAAAAAATCAGAGAAAAATTGTTGTGGTAAGAAAAAAATGAAAAAAAATTGTTGTAAAGACAAAGCTGCTTATTTTAAAGTAAAAGATAACCATCAGTCAAGCAATTTATTAAAATCACCACAAGCTTCTTATAAAATTACTGGCCTAACAGCACCAGTTTTTGAATATAACTTTTCAATTAAACGTTTGGAGCAAATAGTTTTCAATTACCATGCACCTCCCGTCTTATACGACAATCCTCTATACCTTAAACATAAGGTATTATTAATCTGATTTCTTTCTGGTTTTCAATGTCCTGCTATTTGTAGCTGTGGACTTTTTGTGCTTGCTATAACTAGCACACTATTTTATTTATCTAAAACTAATTAATCAAAAAATAATTCACATGAAAAAAACGATTTTATCATTAGCAGCTGTTGCTTTAACTTCAGCGGCATTATTTGCTCAAATTCCAAATGCAGGTTTCGAAAACTGGACAGCAGTAGGCACATATTCTGTACCTGATAGTTGGGGAACTTTAAATAATACAACAACATTGGCTGGTATTTATACAGTTACTAAAGCTACTCCAGGTAGCCCCGGAGCATCTTATATGAAAATCACTTCTAAAACTATTGCAACTTCAGTTGTAGGAGGTATTGCAGTAAGTGGCGTGTTAGATTCGATGACGATGCAACCAAAATCAGGTTTTGCTTTTAACCAACGCCCCGTAAGTTTAACTGGAAAAAATCAATATATGATATACGGCAGCAGTCCAGGATCTTTAAGTGTAACACTTACTCGTTGGGATTCAGGTACGAATAGTCGTGTAATTGTTGCATCAGGTAATATTACACACGGTGCATCTGCAATGGCAATGAGTTGGACCAATTTTACAATACCTTTAGTATATACTGATGGTAATAATCCTGATTCTTGTATTATTGTTTTAAAGGCTAGTGGATCAAATCCTACTAATTTAGATTATTTATGGGTTGATAATTTGGCTTTTTCAGGAACGGTTACTGGTTTAAAAAATCAAGAATCTATTTTGTCAAATGTTTCTGTTTTTCCAAATCCATCTGTCGAGTTAATTAATGTAAATCTTAATTTAAAATCTGAACAAAAAGTAAGTTTAGAATTAATTGATGTAACAGGAAAATTAATTGTTACAAAAGATTTAGGAACATTTTCAGGAGAATCAAAACAATCATTAAATATTAATGGAGTTGCTAAAGGAACTTATTTTATAAGAGTGGTTTCAGAAAAAGCGACAGAAACTAGAAAAATAATTATTGAATAATTTAACCTTATAAAAGGTACCATTCATTAAAATGAAAAAACTATTGTATATCTCCTCATTGATTTGCGCATTTCAAGTAAATGCTCAAACTCAATTGTATATTCCTGATACATTAATTGGGCCTAATTATTCTTTAACCATGCATAAGGATAGTGTTCAATTTTTTCTTACCGGGAATAAATCAAATACCTATGCATTTAACGCAAATAAGTATTTAGGCCCAACTCTTATCTTTAATAAGGGAAGTAATGTAAATATGACGGTTAATAATCAAATTGGAGATACGACAACAGTTCATTGGCACGGAATTCATTTGCCTTCAAAATGGGATGGAGGTCCACACACCCCAATTTTACCAAATGGTGTTTGGAATCCTCAGTTTACAGTAATGGATAATGCAGCGACCTATTGGTATCATCCACATATGCACATGAAAACGGCTGAGCAGGCAATCAAAGGTGCGGCAGGATTAATTATAGTAAGAGATCCAATAGAGGCTGCTTTAGTTTTACCCAGAAAATATGGCATAGATGATTTTCCTTTAATTATTCAATGTCAACAATATGATTCTTTAAATCAAGCTCTGCCATTAGGTATGCAAGATTCTACTATTTTAGTTAATGGAGCAAGAGCAAATTATGGTTATACGGTATCTGCAAATTTTCCTGCGCAAATTGTAAGGATGCGTATTCTCAACGCTTCGGGCGAGCGAGCTTTTAATTTCGGATTTACTGCAAATAAACAATTTAAAATAATTGCTAGTGATGGTGGATTATTAAACGCACCCGTTAACGCAACACGTTTACGACTTGCGCCAGGCGAAAGAGCTGAAATTTTAATTGATTTAAATGGAATGAATGGACAAATGTTTTATTTAATGAGTTACGCGTCCGAATTAAATAGTGGTATTCAAGGAGGCCCAACTATGCCAATGCCTCCTGGTTCACCACCAATGGATAGTCCTTTAAATGGTATTGATTTTAATATCATGAAAATTAATGTTGTTACACAAACCGCAAATCCAATAACCACAATTCCAACAATATTGACCACTAATGTTTCTTATTTACAAAGTCAGGCAAGCGTTACTCGTACAGTAAGATTTACAGCGGATAGTTTAATGGTAATGGATGGTCCGTTTTACTTTAACGACAGCACATTTAATATGATGCGGATTGATTATGAAATTCCTTTAAATAGTATTGAGATATGGAAGTTAGTAAATGAAACGATGGTGGCACATCCTTTTCATATTCATGATGTACAGTTTTTTATAATTGACAGAAATGGCAATTTGCCTGATCCTGAGGAAAGTGGAAGAAAAGATGTTGTATTAGTCCCGCCAGGTGATTCATTACTATTCATTACTAAGTTTGAAGATTTTGCAGATACTATAATTCCATTTATGTATCACTGCCATATTTTAATGCACGAAGATGATGGCATGATGGGACAATTTATTGTAAGGCCATCAGCAATTGCTGGGATAAAAAACATAACATTAAATAATATTTCGGTAAATATATATCCTAATCCAGCACATCAAATTTTAAATGTTGATATGAGTGGAATTAATAAACCTGAAGGATTAGAATTAAAAATAATAGACGTACTTGGTAAAGTGGTGTATTCATCATCTTTAACTCAAATTAGTAATGCAATATCTATTTCACAGTTTAGTAGCGGAATTTATACTGTTGAAATAAGTCAAAATCAAAAAAGTATTCATCAAAAAATAATAATCGAATAATATGAACCATATAAAATATATAGGAATTGCAATGCTAGCCTTTACTTTAACTTCTTGTGGAGATAAAGTAAATACGGATACAAAAAGTGCCGTGGCAACTGAAATCACTAATGGAATTACAACATCTACTTTTAAAGTGTGGGGCAATTGCGATATGTGTAAAGAAACAATTGAAACCTCATTAAAAGTAGATGGTATTGTTAAAGCAGATTGGAATGTAGATTCTAAAATGATAACTGTTGAATACGATACGGCTAAAATTACTCTTGATCAAATACAAAAAAATATTGCTGCCGTTGGTTATGATAATGATGCCTATAAAGGAGATGATAAAGCGTATAGCGAATTAGCTGACTGTTGCCAGTATGATAGAAAATAATGTTAATGGTTAGACCATAGGTTTTAAAGCTTTCGCTAAAATTAAAATTGTATAAGAGACAAAAAATGAAAAAACGAATCATCACATTTAGTATTATTTTAATTAGTTTGGTTATGAAAGCTCAAACTATTGAGCCTTGTTTTTTTGATAAATATCAAAGAACGAATAAACAAGCTATAGATAGAGCAGAATCTATTATACAAGATAATATTAATACTACTAAACAAAAAGTATTAAATCATAATCCAAATTTAAAAACCATACCGGTTGTTGTTCATGTTATACATGATGGTGGAGTATCAAATATTAGCGATGCTCAGGTTCAAACTCAAATAGATATATTAAACGAAGACTTTAGAAAAAAAGTAGGCACTAATGGTTTTGGTGCTGGTGTTGATACTGATGTAGAATTTTGTTTGGCTAAAAAAGACCCACAAGGTAAATGTACCAATGGTATTATCAGGATAAATAGTCCATTATCAAATCATCAAACCTATCAACGCAGCCAATTAAAACAATTAACGTATTGGGATAATACACGCTACTTAAATATGTATGTGGTAAAAAACATCAATAACGGGAGCGGTATTTTAGGTTATTCTTCTTTTCCGGGTGGTCCGCCAGATGAAGATGGAATAGTAGTACGACATGATTACTTTGGAAAAATCGGTACGGCAGCTGCATCATTAGGCAGAACAACCACACACGAAATTGGTCATTGGTCTGGTTTGTATCATACCTTTAATAATGGATGCGGAACGGATACCTGTACCGGAGGCGATTTAGTATGCGATACACCGCCTGCGGCAAATCCTAATTATGGCTGCCCAGGTGCTGTAAATTCTTGTACTATTGATAGTCAGCCTGACCAAACATTTAATTACCTTGATTACTCAAACGATAATTGTAAAAATATTTTTACAGATGGACAGAAGCAACGTATGCAAGCTACATTGTTAAGCTTACGAAACGATATTTGGCAGCAGTGGAACATCGATTCAACAGGTTGTGATAGTGGTTTTGTAAACAGTAATTGTAACGTGATTGCAGATTTTGTAGCACTTAATACAAATTTATGCATTGGAAATTCGATTAAATTTTATAACAAATCGCAAAACAATCCTGTAAGTTATCAGTGGTATTTTCAGGGAGGTTCTCCTTCCTCTTCCATATTAGCAAATCCCACAGTAACCTATTCAACTTTAGGAATGTTTCAAGTAAAATTAATTACTACAAATAGTTTTGGTACAGATAGTTTAATTTTAAATAATTATGTAAGTGTAACAACTCCACCAATAGGGCAAGCTCTACCATATTTTGAAGGTTTTGAGTCTGTTACATTTCCAACTAACAGTTTAACAATTGATAATCCAGATGGAGGTATTACTTGGGAACGTGATACCATTGCAACCCAGTATGCAGGAATAGCCTCAGCAAAAATCAATAATCTCATCAATACAAATTATGGTCAGTCGGATGCGCTAATATTGCCTGGTTTTGATTTCACCACATTTACCGGAACACCCTACTTAAATTTTAAATGGGCCTATGCAAAATCCGATGTTAATTATTCAGATGAATTAATTGTATTAGTATCTAAAGATTGTGGCGTTAATTGGACCCAGGTTTTTTATCGAACGGGTACAGCTATGACAACTGGTGTAACGCAAACCACGCCTTATATTCCTTCTGCAAGCACTGTATGGAAAATAGCAAATATAAGTTTAAACACATACACCACATCATCAAACGTGTTAATTAAAATTGTGAATGTAACAGATGGGGGTAATAATTTATATATTGATAATATAAATATAGGAGCACTTATAACTGGAATAAATGAAGTCCAAAATAATTCAGTTGATTTAAGTGTTTTCCCAAATCCAAATAACGGCGGTTTTAAATTACAGTATGCACTACCTAAAAGCAGTTACGTAACTTTAAAAATGATGGATGTTTTAGGTAAAGAAGTTTACAACAGCTTTAATGCAACGCAATCAATAGGAACACATATACAACCATTAGAGGTTGATTTACAAAGTGGCATTTACACTATTGTATTAGCAGCTGGAGAATTCACCACAATTAAAAAAATAATTATTACTAAATAATACGTCATATTATTAAATTGTTACATTTTTCAAATCAAAATATACTTTTAACTCATAAAAATCTAATCATGAAAATCAAACAATTATTGGCATCTACTTTTGTTGTCACTATCATTTTATCAATTAATTCATGTAAAAAAAAGGAAGAGCCTGTTGCTGAAGAGCATCATGGCGCTCATGTAGC
>JBKJPW010000036.1:0-24805 GCA_046594225.1 Bacteroidia bacterium | reverse complement strand
TTTTAACTTTTAACTTGAAACTTTTTAACTTTCAACTTTTCTTACTTGCACAGGTGGAGAGATTCGAACTCCCATCAAAGGTTTTGGAGACCTCTATTCTACCCTTGAACTACACCTGTTTATTCTCCAAATCGTGTTATCCAAACCTCAAAAATATACTTTTGAAGTACACCCATTATTTAGTAGAAAACAGCACCCCGATATTTCGGGGCACTGTTATGCTACATTTTTTATTATTTATTACTTGATGATCTCAGTTGCCTGACCAGCACCAACTGTTCTACCACCTTCACGGATCGCAAAACGTAATCCTTTATCCATCGCAACCGGTACAATTAATTTAACTGTAATTGTTACGTTATCACCAGGCATAACCATGTCACGACCTGTTGGTAAATCAATTTCTCCAGTTACGTCAGTTGTACGTAAGTAAAACTGAGGACGGTATTTGTTATGGAATGGAGTATGACGTCCACCTTCTTCTTTTTTCAAGATATAAACCTCAGCTTTGAATTTTTTGTGAGCTTTGATAGAACCTGGTTTTACGATAACCATACCACGACGGATATCAGCTTTGTCAATACCACGTAATAATAAACCTACGTTATCTCCAGCCTCACCGTAATCTAAAATTTTACGGAACATCTCAACACCTGTAACAGTAGAAGTTAATTTTTCATCACCCATACCTAAGATCTCAACTGGATCGTTAGAGTTAATTACACCTGTTTCGATACGACCTGTAGCTACAGTTCCACGACCAGTAATTGTAAATACATCTTCAACCGGCATTAAGAATGGTTTTTCTTTTTCACGTGGAGGTAATGGAATGTAAGAATCTACAGCATCCATTAATTCCATAATTTTATCAACCCATTTTGGATCGTTATTTAAACCACCTAAAGCAGAACCTTGGATGATAGGTGTGTTATCACCATCAAACTTATAGAATGATAATAATTCACGAATTTCCATTTCAACTAATTCCAATAACTCAGGATCTTCAACCATATCCACTTTATTCATGAATACAACGATTGTAGGAACACCAACTTGACGAGCTAATAAGATATGCTCACGAGTTTGAGGCATAGGTCCATCAGTAGAAGCAACTACTAAAATAGCTCCGTCCATTTGTGCAGCACCCGTAATCATGTTTTTTACATAATCCGCGTGACCTGGACAATCTACGTGAGCATAGTGACGTGTAGCTGTTTGATACTCAACGTGTGAAGTATTAATAGTAATACCACGTTCTTTTTCTTCAGGAGCATTATCAATAGAAGAGAAATCTCTTACTTCTGATAAACCTTTAGATGCCAATACAGTAGTAATTGCAGCTGTTAATGTAGTTTTACCGTGATCTACGTGACCAATTGTTCCAATGTTTACGTGTGGTTTGGAACGGTCGAATTTTTCTTTAGCCATTGTTATTTTGTTTATTTGTTATTATTATTAATTATTTAATTATTTGTTTTTCTCTCTTTTTTTGAGCTGTTGAGCTGGTCCCGATACTTCCCGATAGCTATCGGGAGGGAGAACCGCCACACCTCACTTTTGAGCTGTTGAGCGGGATTGAACCGCCGACCTCCTCCTTACCAAGGAGGTGCTCTACCACTGAGCTACAACAGCTTTCAAATATGATCTTTAAGTCATATTTTTGACTCTGCTGTTTGCTTTATTTTAAAGAACTTTACTCTTGTATACACGAAAAGTCCCTCTTTTTTGGGGACATTCAAAAGAATTGAGACCGCCTACGCAAGTCTTTTCTGTCTTTTGTCCGTTTATACGGTTATTCATCAACTTCACCACTCTCCTAATATTAAGAGCGAAAGACGGGTCTCGAACCCGCAACCTCCAGCTTGGAAGGCTGGAGCTCTACCAATTGAGCTACTTTCGCTTGTATTCTTGCTCTGCAACTCTACCATCCGATAGCTATCGGGAGAGTTACTTTCGCTTAATCTACTCTAACAATGCGACAACCATCGTTACACTGTGGGGACAGGAGGATTCGAACCTCCGAAGTCGAAACAACAGATTTACAGTCTGTCCCATTTGGCCACTCTGGTATATCCCCATTTATAAATTAAGAGCCGAAGAAGGGACTCGAACCCCCGACCTACTGATTACAAATCAGTGGCTCTACCAGCTGAGCTACTTCGGCTTAATTTTTTACTTTTAAAGAACGGCCCGTTTTAATTGGGGTTGCAAATTTAATAACAATTTCTGGTGTTGCAAAAAAATATATAACTTTTTTTGGTTTTTCTCAAAAATAAATAATTTAAGTATAAGGGCCTCGGCTAACTGTGGCTGTATAAATACAAGTGATTCCTTTCTGAATCAAGGATTTCGGCGTAATAGCCTACCTCGCCGTCAATTAAATTGGTGCCAATTAAAATGTCGCCGTTTTTGTTTCTTTGCCGCAATAAAACTGGTTCTTTAACAACTTCTCCTCCAAACTCAATCACATTTTCAATGGTATCAGCCATAATATCTACATAAATAATAGGTTTAATCCCGTTACTGCCTTGATGATTTTCTGTTTGAATTAAAGAGCCTTTCATGCCAAAAACCTCTTTACTAAATAAAGCCATTGGTGTGTCGAACAACGTTTTAAATTCTAATTTTGTTTCTAGTACATTTTCATAGAATTTAACCGCTCTATCTAAGTCAGCAACAGGAATTTCAATCCAAAGAATGGGTGTTTTCATTTAAAAAATTTGAGATAATAAATCTAAGGAATTAAAGTATAATACATAAAAAAAAGGAGAAAACATCTCCTTTTTTATAGACTATGCGGTTGCTTAATTTTTGCCTAAATATTCTGCCACACCAATGTGGTTAGCCTTCATTCCTTCTTTTCCTTTGCTCCAGTTTGCTGGACAAACTTCGCCTTTTTCTTCAAAAAATTGTAAAGCATCTACCATACGTAAAGCCTCATCAACATTACGGCCTAATGGCAAATCGTTAATTAACTGGTGACGAACAACGCCTTCTTTGTCAATTAAAAACAATCCACGAAACGCAATCATCTCGCCAGTAGCAATTAAATCACCGTTTTCGTTCACATCATAATCGCCTAATAATGTATCAAAATTGATTGAGATAATTTTAGTTGTATCAGCTACCAAAGGATATGTAACTCCTTTAATGCCGCCTGCTTTTTTGTCTAATTGTAACCATCCCCAGTGACTTTGCTCTGTATCTGTACTACAACCAACAACGGCACAATTACGACTTTCGAATTCCGCTAATTTTGCTTGAAACGCGTGTAATTCTGTTGGGCAAACAAATGTAAAGTCTTTTGGGTAAAAGAAAAATACGACATGCTTTTTGCCAATATATTGGTCTAATGAAAAATTTTCTACAATTTCCTCTCCGTTTATTACTGCTGCTGCCTTAAATGAAGGTGCTTTTTTTCCTACTAATGCCATATGATTATATTTTTAAAGGTTAATTAAATTTTTGTGCAAAATTATCATTTACTTTGTTTAAACAGTTCTAATTTTAGATTGTTTAACGATAAATTAATAACAAAAAACAAACTATATGGCAATTACAGTAGGACAAGCAGCTCCGGATTTTAAATTATTTAATTCGGATAAAAAAGAAATCTCCTTGTCAGATTACAAAGGGAAAAACTTAGTGATTTTATTTTTTCCTTTAGCATTTACAGGCGTTTGTACGGCTGAATTATGTAGCATAAGAGATAATTACAACGTGTATACATCGTTAAATGCGGAAGTAGTAGGGATTTCGATTGATTCTTTATTCAGCCTAGGCAAATTCAAAGCGGAACAAAACTATAATTTCGATTTATTATCGGACTTCAATAAAACCGTAGCAAAATCTTATGATTCGTTATATGAAACATTTGGTTTTGGAATGATTGGTGTTACTAAGCGTTCGGCTTTTGTAATTGATAAAAACGGAATTATTCAATATGCTGAAATATTAGAAGATGCTGGGAAACAACCGGATTTTGATGCGGTTAAGGCTTGTTTGGAGAAGATATAATTTTTTATGGAACGCAGATGACGCTGATTTTGTATGATAATTTATGATTTTTTTCTGTAACTATTCTTATAAATCATTTTAAATCATATCCATCTGTGTTATCAGCGTTCCATTTAATGTTAAGATGCTAAAATCATATTTCGATAAAAATTTAATAGAAGCTGGTTGCGACGAAGCCGGACGAGGTTGTTTAGCTGGTCCTGTTTACGCCGCTTCTGTTATTTTGCCAAAAAATTATCGTAATAAATGGTTGGATGATAGTAAAAAACTAAGCGATAAAGATCGTTACGAGTTACGTCCCGAAATTGAAGAAAAAGCCCTAACCTGGGCAGTTGGTGTGGTTGATAATGTAGAAATTGATGTAATCAATATTTTAAAAGCTTCCTTTTTAGCCATGCACAGGGCTATTGACCAACTCAAACAAAAACCTGAATTGTTATTGATTGACGGTAACCGTTTCACTCCTTATAAAAAAATAGCTCATCAATGTATTGTAAAAGGTGATGCTAAATTTTTAAGTATTGCAGCGGCTAGTATTTTAGCAAAAACCTATCGGGATGATTTTATGAAAGAAGCAGCCATTAAATACCCACAATACAGTTGGGAACAAAATATGGCTTATCCTACCAAAAAACACAGAGATGCTATAAAAGAATTTGGAACTACGCCTTTACACAGACTAACGTTTCAATTATTACCTAAACAACTAACTTTAGAATTATAATGGAATTCATTACCAAAAACCTCAGCGATTACTGCGAAACAAATACATCTCCTGAATCGGAAGTGTTAGCGCAGCTTAATAGAGAAACGCATTTAAAAGTAGTTTCTCCACGAATGTTGAGCGGGCATTTACAAGGTCGTTTTTTAAGTTTTATCGCTAAATTACAGCAACCAAAGTTGATTTTGGAGATTGGCACTTATACTGGCTACTCTGCATTATGTTTAGCAGAAGGTTTAGCAGAAAACGGTAAATTAATTAGTATTGATGTCAACGAAGAAACATCTGCCTTTGCTAAATCATTTATTCAACAAACAGAGTTTGCCAATAAAATAGAATTGGTTCTTGGCGACGCTAAAGATTTTATTCCAACAATTACAAAACCAATAGATTTAGTATTTATAGATGCTGACAAAAAAAATTACCTCAACTATTATCATTTAGTAATTGATAAATTAAATAAAGGTGGGATTATAATTGCGGATAATGTTTTATGGAGCGGTAAAATTACCACGCCTGAAAGCGAGATGGATAAAGAAACATTGGCGCTTCATCAATTCAATCAGTTTGTGCAACAAGACGAGCGTGTGGAAAACGTTTTACTGCCAATTAGAGATGGGTTAATGATGGTAAGAAAGAAGTAAACAATTTAAACTACTTTGATGCCGTAAACTTTTAGCCAAATAACAATTACATCATCTACGTGCTCCAAAAAGATTTTCTAACCATTATCAGAATTTAATTCCAACTACGCAGACATCATCTACTTGTTCTAATTTACCTCGCCAATTTTCAAATGTTTGAGCAAGAACATTATGTTGATCATTTAGAGATAATTGGTGGTTATTTAATAACAGATTTTCGAGTTGCTTATATTTAAATTTTTTTCCTTTTTCGCCACCAAACTGATCAGCATAACCATCTGTATATAAATATAACGTATCTCCTTTTTTAATATTTATTGTGTATAGTTTAAATTTTTCTTGTCTTTCTCCTACACCAACTGGCATTTTATCTTTTGGTAATTCTTTTAATTCATTATTAGATATTAAAACTGGGCCATTATAAGCAGCGGCATACGTTAATTTCAGATATCCATCATTATCTATAATTCTATCCAAATCAAAACATAACAATATGCCATCAAAACCATCTTTTTGTCCTTCCTTACTAATAGTAGTTGTTAGCCTACTACGCACATAATTAAAAACTTCATGAGGCTCGAAAATGTTTTTTTCATTAATTGCTTCGCTTAAAAATCCAATATTTAACAAGCTCATAAATGCGCCAGGAACACCATGTCCCGTACTATCGCATACGGCTAAATAAAACTTAGAGCCATGTTTAGTCGCCCAATAAAAATCACCACTTACAATGTCCTTAGATTTAAAGAAAACAAAATTACTCGGCAAGTTTTCGTTTAAAAAATCGTGATGAGCAAACAAACCATCTTGAATCCGTTTTGCATAATGAATAGAATCTAAAATTTCTTTTTGATGTTCTTCTACTATTTGTTTTTGAATCTCTACTTCTTGTTTTTGAACTTCAACCATTTGTTTTTGTAAAGTAATGATTCTATTTTTCTTTTGATTAATTCTTAAGTTCTTAAAAATAACAACGGCAAGAATTAGAACTAATACTCCAAAGCCAGCTACAGCAAATAAAATTAAACGTTGGCGACGAACTTCTGCAGTGGCAATAACATCCTTTTTTTCTTGCGTGGCTTTTAGTTCGGTTTCTTTTTTCTCTACTTCAAATTTTGTTTTTAGGTCTCCTAAACTTTTACTATTTTCGATATTAAAAATAGTGTCTGTTAACCTTTTAAATTTTACATGAAAATTATAAGCGTCTTCAAAGCGACCAGTTAAAGCATTTATTTCAGATAAGCTTTGATAACTTAATCGTTCATTATCAATATCGCCAATGTCTTTACTTATTTTTAAAGCACTATCGCTATAAGTTTTAGCTTTTTTGAAGTCGTTTAGTTTTAGATACAAAGCGCTAAGATTAACATAACAATTACCTTGTCCTTGTTTATCCTCCAACTGCTGTTTAATATGTAGGGATTTTAAATGATATTCAAGTGATTTTTTATAATCTGAAACATAGCTATATACAGAGCCAATATTATTGTAACAACTGGCCATGTATGGCTGATTATCTAATTCTTCAAATACGTTTACTGCTTTAAGATAATACTCTATTGTTTTTTGAAAATCTGATTGGTTGTGGTATACATTTCCCATATTATTATAGCAAATAGCAACCCCTTCTTTGTTATTATTTTCCTGACATATTTTTAAATCTTTTGAATAATACTCTAGCGCTTTAGGGTAATTAGATTGGTCATTAAAAACAGTACCTATATTTGTAAAACAATCTCCCATGCCCTGTTTATCATGAGTTGCCTCCCTTATCTTTAACGCCTTAAAATAATTTTCTAGTGCTTTAGGATAGTTAGACTGTTCGACGTAGATGATTCCAATATTATTATAGCAATTGGCTATTCCTGGCAAATCAGCAATACTTTCCCTCATTTTTAGTGATTTTAGAAAATAGTCGAGCGCTTGGGCATAATTCCCTTTATTTAAATTGGCTTTACCTATCGAAGCAAGCGCTTTAGCTTCATATTTTTTTTGATTAGTTTGATGAGCAAATTTTAACTGTTGTTGAGCAAATATAATTCCAGAGTCAGGGTTTTCTGAAGCATATGCCCAAGCCAAATCTCCTATTGCTTTTAACCTAATTGTATCTGGCTGTTGTTTATTATTGAATACATCTAAAAGCGCATTTACACTTTGTGCAATACTTTCTTTTGAACTGAAAATACAAAAGAATGATATAAAGAGAATAAGAATTACTTTATTCATATATATAAATATACTTTTTTTTAAATCTAAATGCAATTATTCATAAATTATATTTAGTTTCATTACCAAACTAAATTTATCATCTGACAAGCTCAAAAACAACAATATGAAACAGCTTTTTACTTTTTTTGATTACTCTTTTTGGGATTAAATAAATAAATTTTTACATTTAGAATTAGCAATATTATTTTATGACAAAGAAAGTAGTTATCATTGGCGGAGGTGTAGCTGGTTTAAGTGCTGCTCACGAATTAATTAAAAGAGGTTTTGATGTAGAAATATATGAGGCTTCAGCTTGTCTTGGCGGAAAAGCAAGGAGCGTAGGAGTACCAGGCTCTGGTAAAGATGGTAGAAAAAATTTGCCAGGAGAACATGGTTTTCGATTTTTTCCTCGTTTTTATAAACACATTACAGCGACCATGCAAGAAATTCCTTTCAAAGGAAACTCAAATGGAGTATTAGGTAATTTAACAGAAACAACACAAATTAAATTAGCTCGCTTTGATAAAGGTTCTGTAACAATGCCTGCAAGGTTTCCGCGTTCATTAAAAGAATTTGAGAAATATTTAAACGACTCTTTACATACTGATTTAGGTTTAACGGCAAAAGATAAATCTGATTTTGCATTAAAAATTTGGGAGCTTTTAACTAGTTGCAAAGATAGAAGAAGAAATGAGTATGAACGTATTGGGTGGTGGGAGTTTTTAGACTCAGATAATCATTCAGTTGCTTATCAAACTATTTTTTCGAAAGGCTTAACTCGCACTTTAGTTGCTGCTAAGGCTGAAACAGCTAGTACTAAAACAGGTGGTAATATATTTTTGCAATTAATGTTTGATATTACTACGCCTGGCACAAGTAGCGATAGAATATTAAATGCACCAACCAATGAGGCATGGATTAATCCTTGGGAATCCTTTTTAAAAGAAAAAGGAGTGCAAATTTATTTAAACTCTCCGACCACACTCATCAATACAAAAAATCACAAAATAGATAGCGTTAGAATTTGCAAAGAAGGAAAAGAGGTTGATATAACTGGTGATTATTACTTATTTGCTGTTCCTGTTGAAGTTATGGCAAATTTACTAAACACTGATGTTATTACGATTGATCCTACTTTAAACACTATTAAACAATTAAGCGAATCCGTATCTTGGATGAACGGTGCTCAATTTTATTTAACCCAAGATATTCAAATTAATCAAGGCCATACAATATATATTGATACTCCGTGGGCCATTACTTCTATTTCCCAAAAGCAATTTTGGCCAAATGTTGATTTAAGTGAATATGGTGACGGTTGCGTAAAAGGTATATTATCGGTAGATATTTCTGATTGGGATACTCCGGGAATCTTATATAATAAATCTGCCAAAGAGTGTACTAAAGAAGAAATTATTAAAGAAATTTGGGAGCAGTTAAAAAGAAGCTTAAATGTAGAGGGACAAGTTGTTTTAAAAGATGACATGCTTCATAATTGGTATTTAGATGCGGATATTGAATTTGACATTCCTAAAAAAAATAAAGAACCTTTATTAGTTAATACAATAAACTCATGGGATTTACGTCCGTATGCTTATACGCGAATTCCAAATTTGTTTTTAGCATCTGATTATGTAAAAACATATACTGATTTAGCAACCATGGAAGGTGCAAACGAAGCTGCTAGAAGGGCTGTTAATTGTATTATTGATACCTCTGGGGTTAGAGCCAAAAAATGTAATCTGTGGGATTTGCATGAACCTTGGATTTTTTATTTATTTAGATGGCAAGATAAAAGACGTTATAAAAAAGGCTTAGCTTGGAACGTTAAAATTCCATGGATTATGACATTTGTAATTCACGTATTGGTTTCTCTTAAAAATTTATTCACTAAAAAAAATAAGCTATGAACACTTATTGGTTAAACACAAACACTTATTCTATTCCAGAATTAATATTATTTGGCATTGGCGCCATTTTTTGGGTGATATGTTATGCTTTAGTTATTAGAGGTATTATCAAATATAAATTTGTAGGTATATCGGCAGGTGTTATTGGTGCAAATATTGCCTGGGAATTTTTGTGGGCTTTTGTGTTTAAGCAAGATATGGGTATGATATTACAAATTGGTTATTACGCTTGGTTTTTTGCTGATGTATTCATTGTGTATAGTACATTTAAATATGGTTATAAACAAGTTGGACAAAAATTACAAAGTAGGTTTAACGTCATGTTTGGTTTTTCTATTTTAGCTTGGTTAGTCGTGTTATACTACTTTATTAAAGATGGTTATGATAACCCTATTGGCGCTAACTCGGCCTATGCCATCCAATTAGTAATATCTATTACCTGTTTAATTATGCTTTTAAACAATTTACAAGAAAAAGGCATTTCGTATTGGGCAGCGTGGTGCCGTACACTAGGAAGTTTGTTTTGTGGAATTATGATTATTATGCATTGGCCAAAAAATCATTGGATAATATCTATGGTTATAGTATATATGATTATTGATATTTATTATCTTATTATTGCAACAAAACATAGAGTAAAATAGCTTTCTTTAATGCTAAAAAAAATTAGCTTTGTAATATGGGTATCTTAAATTATTGGAATACTATTGCAAATGCTGGAGTTAATAATCAGCAAACTCATACTTTTTCAGATAAGCTACAAACGCGAAATCGATTATCCTTTTTGTGTGCCATTTTTTCGTTAGTATATTTTGTTTATTTTTTAGTTAACGGATACTACCTCCCATTTGCAGCCATAAGTATTGGTATTGCCATATTCTTATTATCAATTGTTCTAAATCATTATGAAAAATACACACTTTCAAGTTCACTTATTTTACTAAACACAAACTATTGCGTTTTGTTTTTTTCGATTTATTTAGGTTTCGACTCAGGCATACATCTATACCTTTTTACATCCCCCTTAATTGTTCTTACGTTATTTGATACAAAAAAAATAGTATTTATTGCCTTAGCAATGATGAGTTATGTTTTGAGTTTTGTTATCTTATTGCTCATAGAAAAAGTATTTAAAACTCATTTTTTGATTTTAACAGGGGCTGAATATGATATATTTTATCTAATAAACTTTATTTGTAGTAGTTTAATTTTAATGACGCTTGCTCTTTATTTTTTATATAATAACAATAAAATTAACCAGTTACTTACTGTAAAAAACGAACAACTGATTTTTCAACAAGAACAGCTAGAAGAAGAAAATAAAATTAGAAAAGCCGCAGAAGAGAGAGCTGTTTCTTCATTATCTGAACGAGAAATATTGTTATCCGAAATTCATCATCGCGTAAAAAATAATTTAGCAGTTGTTACGGCCCTCATGGAATTGCAAACATTTTATTTAAAGGACGAAAAAATAATTCAAATTTTAAAAGAAAGTCAAAGTCGAATAAAATCCATTGCTCTGCTTCATGAGAAATTATATGAAAATAAATCGTTAAAAGACGTAGATGTAGCATCCTACACTTCTGAATTAATTCATTTTATTAAACAATCATTAAGTAATAAAGAAAAGGATATTAAAATACATACCCAAATTGGACAAATAAACTTAGAAATGACGAATGCAATGCCTTTTGGTTTATTACTAAACGAATTAATTACCAATTCTTATAAATACGCTTTCTTACAAAAAAATGTTGGAAATATTTTTATTACTATTTCCCAAAAAGATGATGAGTATGTATTAGAATATAAAGATGATGGGCCGGGATTTGAATATAATGAGGATAAAAAAAATGACTCGCTCGGTTTAAATTTAATTGAGGCATTTTGCTTACAATTAAATGGTAACTTTACATACAAATTCATCGCGAATCAACTGGTATTTGAATTTAAATTTCCAGCTTTGAAAAAATAAATCTATGGTTAAAAAAGTTTTGATTGTTGAAGACGATATGATTTTGTCGATGGTTAATAAGCGTTACGTAGAATTATTAGGTCACAAAGTAGTTCAATCTGTTAGAAATGGGTTAGCTGCTATTGAAGCCACAAGAAAACATAATCCCGATATTATATTAATGGATATTAGAATTGAAGGGGAAATGGATGGCATTGATGCGATGGAAGAAATAAGAAAATTTTCGAACGTGGCAGTCATTTATTTAACAGGAAACTCAGAGCCTATTGCTAAAACAAGAGCAGAACAAACAAATATGCTAGCTTTTTGTGTAAAACCTATTTCAATTGACGATTTAAAAACAATTTTAGGAGAAGTTAAATAAAGTACTTTACTTTTTGCAATTATACCATTATGAAATTTATACATATACTTTTAGTTATTTTTATTGCTCCATTATTCTCAACCGCTCAAACCAACGAAGAACTTTCTGTTTCCTTTATAAATAAATTAGAACGTCAGCGATTTGATAGCTGTTTTGCGATGTTTGATACCATTATGGCTAATAAATTTAATGTTGGTATGTTAGAAGGTATGTGGCAAAATATGCCAAAGTATCTGGGGGAGTATAAGGGATACTCAAGCATTGCTTCAGAAAAAAAGGACTCATTGGATATTGTGGCCGTGCGTTGTGAATTCGGAAAAATGAAAATGGATTTGCAGTTTGCTTACAATGACTCTAAAAAAATAGTGGGAATGTATTTTGTTCCGCCAAAAAACAAAACAGCATATGTTACACCCGAATACGCTCAGCAAAACAAATATTACGAAACAAAAATTGCTGTAAAAACAGGAACACTTTCTATGCCAGGTGCATTGTGCGTGCCTAATAATACTAAAAACCCACCTGTAGTAATACTATTAGCGGGCTCGGGGCCTAATGATAAAGACGAAACTGCTGGTCCACTTAAAGCATTAAAAGATATAGCTGTTGGTTTAGCGTCTAATGGTATTGCCACTTACAGGTATGATAAACGCACTTTAACTTATGGCAAAGATATAAGTGAGCACATGGATGAATTTGATATAACTAAAGAAGTAGTTGAAGATGCTATTAGTGCTGTTGCTATGTTAAAGAAAAATCCTGATTTTAAAAATTCAAAATTTTATATTGCTGGTCATAGTTTAGGGGCGATGTGTGCGCCATTAGTTGCAAGTAAATCTAAAAATATAAATGGTATTGTTTTATTGGCAGGCAATGCAAGGCCTTTAGAAGATTTATTACTTGAGCAATATAATTACTTATTTAGTTTAGATAGTATTGATGCTAATGAGAAAAAAGAAATTGAAACATTAAGTAATCAAATAAAAATAGTGAAGGATGCTAAACTTTTAAAAGTAGCGAAAAAAGAAGACTTACCTTTGAACTTAACATCATACTATTGGCAATCGTTAACTAGGTATAATCAATTACAGGTTGCTAAAAAATTGAAACAACCTATCCTAGTATTACAAGGCGAAAGAGATTATCAAGTCACTATGACTGATTTTAATTTGTGGAAACAAAATTTAAGCGATAATTCCAAAAACCAGTTCATCACCTACCCTAGTTTAAACCATTTTTTTATAAAAGGCGAAGGAAAGCCATCTCCAGCCGAATACGAAAAGCAAGGTAATGTGGAAGAAAAAGTAATTTTAGACATTGCTACTTGGATAAAAGCTAATTAAAAAACAAATCATAGAAGTTCAAGAAGTCTTAGAGAACTTTCATAAAAGTTAACTTATTGATTTTTAAATCTATACAATTTTTTTAAGAAGTATTAATTGTTCCTTGTAACTTTTAATGAATGTGATGCGTCCTATGTATAAAATCTGCAGAAAAGATTATTTATACTTAAAACCCATCATTATGAAAACCATATTATTATCCTCGTTATTTTTAATTAGCTCGTTTACTATTAAAGCACAAATTTCTCAAGTTAGAGAAATATCTCCCTTCAAAAAAATAGAAGTATCAGGCGCCGCAAATGTTGTTTATACTCAAAGTGATACTTTAAAATTAAAAGTTGTTGCTGATGAAAAAGAAATTAATAACATCATGACAAGCTTTGAAAATGAAACATTAGTTATTAAAGCCAAAGGAAGTTTTACCCACTCCTACAAAATTTATGTAAGTGGTAATACTTTAAATCAAATTACTAGTAGTGGAGCGTCAAAATTTACATCAACAAATACAATTTTATCCGATAGTTTATCCATTGATGTGTCTGGCGCTAGTGATATAATATTAAAAGTAAATGCAAAAGCTATTGACGTCATGCTAAGTGGTGCATCGGGTGTTAACTTAGAAGGCAATACACAAACACTATATAGCACTGTAAGTGGCGCCTCTGCATTAAAAGCGTACAAATTAAATGCGGGCATTACTAATGTTACTGCATCTGGCGCTTCATCAGCTAAAGTGTTTGCTAATGATAAAATAAATGCCAATGCTACAGGCTCAAGTACCATTAAATTTAAAGGTGAGCCTAAAGAAGTAAGTGCTGAAGCTTCTAGTTCTTCATCTATTGCTAAAGTGGTTGGAGACGATGTTGCTAAAAAAGCGGGCGATAAAAAAGATTCAACCACCATTAATTTTAGAAACAAAAAATATGTAATTATCAATAAGGATAAAGATTCGGATACGAACATATCTTCAGAAAATAATGATGATGACTTTCATCACTGGTCTGGTTTTGGAATGGGAGTTAACGGTTGGCTTTCTAATGGCAATATTTCTATGCCAAAGGGTCAAGAATACATGAGATTAAATTATGGCAAATCCTTAAACTTTCAATTAAACCCTTTCGAAAAAGATATTCATATTTACAAAAATTACATCAACTTGGTGGTAGGTTTAGGCTTTGAATGGAACCAATATGAGTTTAGTAATAAAACGCAATTGAACCCAGATAGTAGTTACACATACGGTGATATAGATTCAACCAATACTTTTAGCTATAAGAAAAACAGATTTAAAAGTACTTTTGTTAATGTTCCTCTTTTGTTAGAATTCAATACCAATAAAGACCCAGAAAAAGCATTTCATTTAGCCTTTGGTGTAATTGGTGGATACAAGTTAGGTTCTCGTACACGTCAAATTGTTGAGCAGAATGGTAAAGAAATAAAATATATCAAAAAAGACGATTATAATTTAAATCCATTTCGTGTAAATGCTCATGCAAGTGTTGGTTACCGTGGAGTAACGCTATTTGCTGATTACGCTTTAACCCCCTTGTTTGAAAACGGAAAAGGTCCGGAATTATATCCTTTTACCATCGGTGTAAAATTAATTTCATTTTAAAAGACCAATCATTACGAGCATTTTGATTAAACTACATAAGCCGTTTCTCAAACAAACAAAACCCTTCTGATTGATAGCAGAAGGGTTTTTTATTAATTTTGAAGTCAAATTTCCTTGAAAAGCATACACTTACCAGATATATGCCAGCAGTTATTTATTTGCTATAAAAAACAAGAAACACATCACTACTTTTACCATGGTTTTAGTTTAGAGTAAAAACGAGCGGTTTTTAGTGTGACAAGCCCGAGAGAAAAAAGCCCTTCTGGTTGATAGCGGAAGGGTTTTTTTATTAGAAATGATTTCAATTTAACTAGGTAGAGTTTCAACTAAAGTATCACAAATCACCAAAAACCGACCACTTATCAAATGAAACCAACCACTTATTAGTTAGTAGTTTTTTATGGGCGGTTTAGGTATTAATTTTACACTACGTTCTTTTTCATAGGTTTTGTTTAGTTTAAACCAAAAAATCAGGCTGCAGTACTTTAAACGGGGATGGGTACGGCAGCCTTTTTTTATGTCCAATTTTTTGGAATGCTTCGCCTCCGCTCAGCGTCCAAAAAAACAACTACTTCTATACTAACTTAGCTTCTAACAGATATTCCGCAATTTGAACCGCATTGGTAGCAGCCCCTTTACGTAAATTATCCGATACAATCCACATGTTTAAGGTTTTAGGTTGGGTTTCATCTCTACGGATACGTCCCACAAATACTTCATCTTTATTATGAGCATTCATTGGCATTGGGTAAATATGGTTCGCAATATCGTCTTGTAAAATAACCCCTTTGGTGTTATTCATAATATCAAAGATATCTTTTACCTCAAATTCGTTTTCAAACTCAATATTTACACTTTCGCTATGGCCTCCCATTACTGGGATACGAACCGTAGTAGCTGTTAAACGAATCGAATCATCACTCATAATTTTTTTGGTTTCGTTTACCATTTTCATTTCTTCTTTGGTATAGCCATTATCGGTAAACACATCAATTTGAGGAATCACATTCAAATCAATTTTGTATTTGTAAGCCATTTCGCCTTCCTTTCCTGCTCGTTCATTCATTAATTGGTCAACAGCCTTAACGCCAGTTCCAGTAACTGATTGATAAGTAGAAACCACCACGCGTTTAATTTTATATTTTTTATGCAAAGGGTTTAAAGCCACTACCAACTGAATAGTAGAACAATTTGGATTGGCAATAATTTTATCAGTTGCTTTTAATTCGTGAGCGTTAATTTCGGGTACTACCAATTTTTTAGTAGCATCCATACGCCAAGCGCTTGAATTATCAATAACGGTAATTCCAGCCTCTGCAAACTTTGGAGCCCATTCTAACGAGGTGTTTCCACCTGCTGAAAACAATGCGATTTCAGGTTTTGCCGCAATAGCATCTGCCATAGAATGAACCTTATACTGCTTACCCTTGTAGGTAATTTCCTTACCTACTGATCTTTCTGAGGCTACTGGAATCAAATCCGTTAACGGAAAGTTTCTTTCTGCCAATACTTCTAACATTTTTGTGCCCACTAAGCCTGTTGCTCCTACTACTGCAATTTTCATTATTATATAATTGTTAAATACCTAACCGCAAAGATGTTAATTTGTTCTCTATCAAAAAAATTTCTTATTTTAGATTTTCAAAATTTTTCAAGATGATACGTGTTTTTTTAGTGATGTTGTCCCTTTTGTGTGTTAGTTTAACAAATGCTCAGGTAACTGATGGATTTAGTGATGGAGATTATGCAGCTAATCCTGTTTGGACAGTAGGAGCTCCAACCGATTTTACTGTAACAGCAAATCAACTTAAATCTGCTAACACTACAAGTAATACAAGCTTTTACATTAGCACTCCAAACACTTTAACATCAAATTGCACCTGGGAATTTTGGATAAACTTACAATTTGCTACATCAGGCTCTAATTATGTGGACGCTTATTTAATTTCTAACAACCCCAATTTATTAGCATCTACAATTAATGGCTACTTTGTAAGAATAGGAAATACATCTGATGATATTTCATTGTATAAAAGCACAACTGGCACTCAGACTATATTAATTGATGGCGTTAATACTAGCGTAGCAAGTTCAAGTAATAATCTCATTAAAATAAAAGTGACTAGAACTAGTTCGAATCTATTTACTTTAGAAAGAGATTTAACAGGAACAGGTAGCAGTTATTTTACAGAAGGAACCATTACAGATGCAACTTTCTCTTCATCTACCACTTTTGGCTTTGTTATTAAACAATCAACTGCTAGTTTTTTTGGAAAACATGTATTTGACGACATAAACATTGCAACTATTGTAGCAGATGTTATACCACCAACTATTGTCAGCAGTATAGTCATCTCTAATACACAATTGGATGTTTTGTTTAACGAGCCGATAGAAATTACATCTGCACAAGCAGTTTCAAACTATAGTGTTAACAACAGTATCGGTAATCCTAATACAGCAATCAGAGATGCTAGTAATTTTTCGTTAGTACATTTATCGTTTACAACTCCTTTTGCAAATGCCATAGCTAATACATTAACTATTACTGGCGTGCAAGACATTGCGCTAAATGCTATTGCTTCAGCCACAACTAACTTTACTTATTTAGCTCCCGTAACAGTAGGTTTTAAAGACATTGTGATTAACGAGTTATTCCCTGATCCTTCGCCAGTAATTAATTTAACCAATGCCGAGTTTGTTGAATTATATAACAGAAGCTCCAATACTTTTAATTTAAACGGGTTAAAGTTAGCAGATAGTTATACGGCCACTGGCGCCACACTTGGCAATTATGTAATGGCTCCAAATAGTTACGTTATTATTTGCCCAGTGGCAGATACAGCACAATTTACTGCCTTGGGTTATATGAACAAGCTGGGAGTAAGTTCTTTTCCTACATTAAATAACACGGGGGATAACATTTATTTAAAAACAAATGCTGGTGTGTTTATTGATAGTGTAAATTATAAAGATACTTGGTATCAAGATGCTGTAAAGAAAAATGGTGGTTATACTTTAGAACAAATTAATCCAAACATAAATTTTAATTGCTCGCAAATTAATAATTGGATTGGCTCAAATAATCCAAATGGAGGAACTCCCGGTTTTGTAAATTCAGTTTATTCCTTAGCGCCTGATGTTATTGCTCCTAAAATTAATTCGGTAACCGTTATAGATTCATTACACCTTTCTATTTGTTTTGATGATGCCATTGCTTCGTCTCAATTAAATTTAACTTCAAATTATAGTATTAATGGCGGTATTGGCTCTCCAACTTTGGCTGTTGCTAACTCTGGTAACATGTGTGTAACAATTTCTTTAGCTAATAAATTGATCAATGCGACTAACTACACCATTACTATTTCAGGTATGAGTGATTGTAGTGGAAATGTTTTAAGTCCAAACACAAAAGCTTTTTCTCATTATCATGCAAAACCTTATGATGTTGTTATTAATGAATTAATGCCCGATCCAGATCCTGCAATTGATTTACCAAACGAAGAATATGTAGAATTAAAAAACAGAACTAACTTTAGTATTAACTTAAAAAATTGGAGCTTTGCAAGTTTAACTACTTCCAAAAAGTTACCAGATGTTACCATTGCACCAAACGGTTATTTAGTTTTAGTAGGCTCGGGATTAGCAAATCAATTTTTAATTAATTATAGTATACCTGCAACTGAAGTAACTAGCTTTCCATCATTATTAAACGATGGCACAACTCTTACTTTGCGCGATACAAATCACATGGTAATTAGCTCTGTCTCTTATTCATCAAGCTGGTACAACGATGCAAACAAGGCTGATGGCGGCTGGAGCTTAGAACAAATAGACGCTAACAATCCTTGTGGCGGACAAACTAATTGGCACGCCAGTACTCATCCTAACGGTGGAACTCCTGCCATTGCAAATTCAGTAGCAGGTACTAATCCAGATGCAACATCTCCAACATTGGATAGAGTAATAGTAATTACTGCTGATACCATTGCCTTATTATTTACTGAGCCATTAGATAGTTTGACTTTATCAAATTCTTTAAACTATACATTTGATAATGCATTAACAACTCCTACTTATGTAAAAGCAATTGCTCCCGACTTTAAAAAAGTAGTTTTAAAATTATCATCATCCATACAATTAGGCACTATTTATAATGTGAGTGTATTAAACGGAATAACCGATTGCGTTGGCAATGCTTTAATAAATGGCTCTTTACCTTTTGCGTTACCAGAAGCACCAGCACCAAATGACGTAGTAATTAATGAAATTTTATTTGACCCTGGGACAGGCGGCGTAGATTTTGTGGAGTTATATAATCGCAGTAGTAAAACTATTAATTTAAAAGATTTGCGTCTTGGGTCGATGGACACCATAACAGGAACACTAAAAGATACTGAGATTATTACAGCGGAAGGCTATTTGTTATTTCCTGAAAGTTATGCTGTTATTAGCGAAAATGGCACTGCCGTAAAACTACAATACCTTACAACAAACCCTAAAGGATTTTTAGATGTAATAGATTTACCAAGTATGAATACAGATGATGACGTGGTTACATTAAGCGATGTAAACTTTACCGTTATTGATAATTTTAAATATACCAGTAAAATGCATTTTCCTTTATTGGTTAGCACTAAAGGCGTTTCTTTAGAACGTATTGATTTTAATAGGCCAACAACCGACAAAACAAATTGGAATAGTGCTTCTGAAGGTGTTGGTTTTGCAACACCAGCCTATCGTAACTCACAATATTTGCAAGCGGATGGCGGAAGTGGCGTAACTATTTCTAATCCATTATTTTCTCCTGATAATGATGGCTATAATGATGTTTTAAATATCTCTTACAAATTAGATGAACCAGGAAAAGCCGCAAACGTTTACATTTATGACAGCAAAGGCAGACAAGTTCGTTATTTAATTCGCAATGAACAATTAGCGCAAGACGGAACATTAAGCTGGAATGGTATTAATGATGATAATGAAAAGGCTCCGATTGGAATTTATGTGGTTTATGTAGAGTTATTTAATTTATCCGGTAAAGTAAATAAGTATAAACTAAGTTGTACGCTTGCTGGTAAATTGTAATGCTACAAGATTTTTTAGCACTTATCTATCCGCGTAATTGTATTGCTTGCGGCAATTCATTATTCAAACACGAAGAACAAGTTTGTAATTACTGTTATACCAATTTACCGAAAACTAATTTCCACAAACAACAACGCAATCCGGTTGATGCTTTATTTTATGGAAGAACCCCTTTACTTTTAGCAAGTAGTTTTTATTTGTTTACTAAAAAAGGCAGCATACAGAAAATATTACACGCCATTAAATATAAAAGCAATAAAGATTTAGCAGTACTTGTAGGTAAATGGTATGCCGAAGATTTGAAAGAAGATCCCACCATCAACAAAGCTGATTACATTATTCCCGTTCCATTGCATTCCAAAAAAATGAAGATGCGTGGTTTTAATCAAAGTGAAGAATTTGCCAAAGGCTTGGCTCAAGGCTTGGGAACTATATTAAACACAAGTGTTTTACAACGAAAAGAATTTACTGAAACTCAAACTAAAAAAAGCAAATACGAACGTTGGGAAAATGTAGAAGATGTGTTTGATTTAATTGTTCCCGAAACATTTAAAAACAAACATGTTGTTTTAGTAGATGATGTAATTACCACGGGAGCTACTATTGAAGCCTGCTGTCAGGTGCTACAAGGCATTGAGGGAATAAAAATAAGTGTATTGAGTATTGCTTACGCGGATAAATAATTACTTTAACCATATAAGTCATATAAGAATGCAAGTCGTTTTACTTTATGAACTTTTATGCCTTTTATGGTTCATCTTTCTACATCGCTTCACTCACTACTTCTTTTACAGCGTCAGGCAATAAACGTTTCAATAACGCCTCAATGCCAGCTTTCAACGTCATAGTGCTACTTGGGCAGCCACTACAAGCGCCACGCATTTGCACGGTTACTATGCCATCTTTTAATTCTTTAAACGTAATCATCCCTCCGTCCGACTCTACAGCTGGGCGAATGTATTGATCTAAAATTTCAATAATTTTTGCTTCTACTTCATCTTTAGCTGCAACATGCTGTGTACTGATAGTTTTCTTTTCAGTAAATGTATTATCAACCGCTACTTCTTGCTGTGGCAAAGCAGTTACTATTAAGTTTCCTTTATTCAGATAATCATTTAAAAAGATACGTAATTCCAAACTAATGTCGTCCCACTCAACTGCATCAATTTTTGTAACCGTAATATAGTTAGCCGAAATAAAAACGGTTTTAACAAACGGAAACTGAAATAGTTGTTTAGCAATCGGAGCTGTTTGAGTTTCAGAGATGTTTTTATATTCTGCCGTTGCTCCTTTTTCTTTTATTAAAATTTTATTAGCAACAAATTTCATAGAAGCAGGGTTTGGGGTTGCTTCAATATATATCGTATAAGGTATTTCTACTTCGTTTTCCATAGTGATATTTTTTACAAAGATAGGAAGGTTTTTAGAATTATCGTCATTACTCACAAAGTGACACAATCTCATATTTGCTCTTCAAAAAAATGGTATTTTGATTTAAAAAAAACAATAAATTTCCCTATCTTTATTTCGCTAAAACCAAAAGCTAATGAAAAAAACATTCACCACAATCGCCATCATCTTTATTGTATCCTTAAACGCACAAACTATTAGTTTTAACCCAAGAACAGGGGATGTTGAAATGGACAATATGTTAAAAGACATCAACGTGAAAGCACAAGCCGACATTTCTATCTTCAAAAATGATGTATCTATATCTTTTGAAATAGGAAAACCAAAAATTGAAGTATTATTGCAGACTATGACCCCTGGGGATATTTATATGGCTGCTGAAGTAGCCGCTATTATTCATAAGCCTATTGAAACTGTGGCTGACTCATATAAACTTAATAAAAACAAAGGCTGGGGAGAAATTGCCAAAGAACTTGGTATTAAACCTGGGTCAAAGGAGTTTCATGAAATGAAAGCTAAATTCAAAAATAAGAGTTCCAAAGCTAACAAAGGAGGACAGGGAAATTCAGGCTCAAAAGGAAACGGTAAAGGAAAAGGAAAAAAGTAATTAATCTGTTTTAATCTCTCATTTTTCTTTATCTTCATGCCTTCAAATTTAAGGCTATGACAACTCGCACAAAAATTAAAGAAGTATTAAAAGGAAACTTAACAGACCAAACGGTTAACGTAAAAGGTTGGGTTCGCACATTTCGTAACAATTCATTTATAGCTATTAATGATGGCTCTAGTATTAATAATATTCAAGCAGTTGTTAATTTTGAGACTTTTAATGCAGATACTTTAAAACGTTTAACACCAGGTGCTTGTATTGGTGTTACTGGTAAATTAATAGCTTCACAAGGTAAAGGACAAACCGTTGAAATTGTTGTTTCGGATATCGTCGTTTACGGAGATTCAGAATCAGATATTTCTAAACCAAATGCATACCCCTTACAACCAAAAGCCCACTCTTTAGAATTTTTAAGAGAGATTGCTCACTTACGTTTTCGTACAGGTACATTTGGCGCTATTTTTAGAGTGCGTCATACTTTAGCATACGCTATTCATAAATTTTTTAACGATAAAGGATTTGTTTACATGCACACGCCAATCATTACCAGTAGTGATGCTGAAGGTGCTGGGGAAATGTTTCGTGTATCAACACTTGATCCTAAAAATCCAGCACTAAACGAAGCAGGAGAAATTGATTACAAACAAGATTTTTTTGGTAAAGCAACCAACTTAACGGTTTCGGGCCAATTAGAAGGCGAATTAGCTGCTATGGCTTTTAGCGATGTTTATACATTTGGACCAACGTTTCGCGCAGAGAATTCCAACACAACACGTCACTTAGCTGAGTTTTGGATGATAGAACCAGAGATGGCGTTTTATGATTTAAAAGACAATATGGCTTTAGCAGAAGAAATGTTGAAGTATGTGATTACTTATGCTTTAGAAAATAACAAAGAAGATATTGAATTTCTATCTCAACGTTTGTTAGATGAAGAAAAAAATAAACCACAAACGGAGCGTAGCGAATTAAATTTATTAGAGAAATTAAATTTCTGTTTAGGAAACGAATTTGCAAAAATTACTTACACCGAAGCCATTGATATTTTACGTGAATCTAATCACAATAAGAAAAAGAAATTTCAATATATTATTGAAGGCTGGGGCGCTGATTTACAAAGCGAACACGAGCGTTACTTAGTAGAAAAACATTTTAAAAAGCCAGTTATTTTAACAGACTATCCAAAAGACATCAAATCGTTTTACATGCGCATGAATGATGATGGAAAAACGGTAGCGGCTATGGATATTTTATTTCCTGGTATTGGTGAAATTATTGGAGGTTCCCAACGTGAAGAGCGTTTAGAAAAATTAGAAGGCCGTATGAACGATATGCACATCCCAACAGAAGAAATGAGTTGGTATTTAGATACGCGTCGTTTTGGTGCTTGTCCGCACGCTGGATTTGGCTTAGGTTTTGAACGTTTGGTATTATTTGTAACCGGTATGACTAATATCCGTGATGTGATTGCTTTTCCGAGGACTCCGAATAATTGTGAGTTTTAGTATTTATAGAACGCAGATAACACAGATGGTTATGATATTTGTGATTTTGCAAATCACGAAAACATTGTTACTCCCTGTTCAGTAAAAGCATAAGACAAATATTTTATATTCTCGCATTGTTTTAAGGTGCCAAATTGGTACCTTAAACAATCTTCTTCCATATAAATTAAATGAGTTAAAAAAAATCTTACTCTAACCATAAAAAATCAGCGGCATCCGCGTTCTATTGTTTCAACACCCACTTCAATTCATTCAGCATCATTGCTGTGGCGCCCCAAAGCACCTTGCCTTGTATATCAAAGTAAGGTGTTTTTATTTTGTAGCCCTTTGTTGGTTCAATAGATGTTTCTTTGATGATTTCAGGGTTTAATAAGTGATTAATGTCCCATTCAATTAACTCATTCACCTCATGAACACTCGCTGTAAAATTTGGTTTTTGATTAACATAAGCCACAAAAGGCTGTACCATAAATTTACTCACGGGAATGTATACAGGAGTCAATTTACCAATAACTGTAGGCATTGCATCCGAACCTGTTTCTTCAAAAAATTCGCGCAAAGCAGTGGCTTGTAAATCTATATCATCTGCATCTGCTTTACCACCTGGCAAAGCAATTTGTCCGCTATGGTGGCCATCATAAGCCATGCGTTCAATCAACAAAACAGATATTTTTTCCTGTTTATTAGGGTATAATAAAATCAATACAGCACTTGGCCTGTAATCTTCTGCGCCCAACGAATTAGCAAGCACTTTTTCGCGTTTTACATGAGCCATTTCAAACTGAACTTCAACACCGGGTAATGGTTTTTGCAAATTAGTTTTTAATTTTTCGATGAATTGTTCAAACATTGCGCTACTTTATTTGTCTTATACTTAGTGTAATTATGATTTAGGCCAAAAATACGAAGTAATTTTTTATCAAGATGATAAATAAAAATCTTTGCGTAGCAATGCCTAGGGAAAGATTTTTTGAAGAAATATTGATGAAAAAGAACGAGTATTTTGGAGTAAATTATGATTATACTAAGTATTAAACAAAGATAACACATTATGAAGTTTTATAGTATTAAAAGCACGCAACATTTACCTATACCCTTAAACGAAGCTTGGGATTTTTTTTCGTCGCCAAATAATTTGGCTAAAATAACTCCGCCAGAGATGGGCTTTGTAATTACATCCGACAAAAAAGATGGAGAAAAAATGTATGCAGGGCAAATTATCACTTATGTTCTTAAACCGATGTTAGGTATTCCTGTGAAATGGATGACAGAAATAACTCATGTGAAAGATGGAGAATACTTTATTGATGAACAACGCTTTGGTCCCTATAAATTATGGCATCACAGGCATTCGTTTAAACAAACAGCTACAGGCGTAGAAATGAATGATGAAGT
>JBKJPW010000020.1:0-15582 GCA_046594225.1 Bacteroidia bacterium | reverse complement strand
TTCGTTTTGTAAATTAACCCAACCGCTATCAATTAAAGCAGAACCTTTAGTATTAGTCACAATATGTCTGATACTAAAATCAACAGCACTGTGAGAACCATCTACATTATACATTCCGTTTAATTCAGAAATATCTTTTTTGTTCGCACTCATAATGCTATCGCATTGTGCTTTGCTAGTGCAAGTATATTCTTGTCCGTTAATGTTACATTTAATAACTTCTTCAGTCATCATTTCGCTTGAACAACAAGCTTTAGAATCTGTACTACCAATACCAACAATGTATGGAGCAATCACTAAAGAAACGATAGACATTAATTTAATTAAAATATTCATTGACGGTCCTGATGTATCTTTAAATGGATCACCAACAGTATCACCTGTAACTGATGCTTTATGTGGTTCAGATTTTTTGTAGAACATTTCCCCATTAATTAATACTCCTTTTTCAAAAGATTTTTTAGCGTTATCCCAAGCACCACCAGCGTTAGACTGGAAAATACCCATTAACACACCTGATACAGTAACACCTGCTAATAAACCACCTAATACTTCTGGTCCGAATACGAAACCAACTAATACTGGAGTAATTAAAGCAATAGCACCTGGCATCATCATTTCGCGAATAGATGCTTTTGTAGAAATAGCGACACATTTATCGTATTCAGGTTTTGCTTTGTATTCCATAATTCCTGGAATTTCGCGAAACTGACGACGAACTTCTTGTACCATGTCCATAGCCGCTTTACCAACCGCTTGAATACATAATGCAGAGAAAATAAATGGAATCATACCACCTACAAATAAACCAGCTAAAACTGGAGCTTTGTAAATATCAATGGCATCAATTCCAGCAATTCCTACGAATGCTGCAAATAAAGCTAATGAAGTTAAAGCTGCTGATGCAATAGCAAATCCTTTTCCTGTAGCTGCTGTAGTGTTACCTACTGCATCTAAATTATCAGTACGCTCACGAACCTCTGGAGGTAACTGACTCATTTCAGCAATACCACCTGCGTTATCAGCAATTGGTCCAAATGCATCAATTGCTAATTGCATAGCTGTTGTTGCCATCATACCTGCCGCTGCAATAGCTACACCATATAAACCTGCAAAGTAATACGAACCCATAATACCAGCCGCTAATGTTAAAATAGGAATAACAGTTGATTTCATACCTACTGCTAAACCACCTATAATGTTAGTTGCGTGACCAGTAGAAGATTGTTGAATAATTGACATTACTGGTGGCTTACCCATTGCTGTGTAATACTCAGTAACAATACTCATAATGGCTCCTACAACCGTACCAACTAAAATAGCCATAAACACGCCCATTTTAGTGAAAGTAACACCACGTAAATCGATATCGCCTTCTGGTAACATCCACATCACGATAAAGTAAGACGCAATAACTGTAATAGCCATTGAAATCCAGTTACCCATGTTTAACGCGTTTTGTACGTTTGATTTATCATCTTTAATAGTAACAAACCAAGTACCTATGATTGAGAAAATGATACCTAGACCACAAATTACCATTGGTAATAAAATTGGCGACATTCCACCAAAAGCATCTGAAATACCTTTAGCAAAAGTAACCTCTTGTCCTAATACCATTGTTGCTAAGATTGTAGCAACATAAGAACCAAATAAATCGGCACCCATACCTGCAACGTCACCTACGTTATCACCTACGTTATCAGCAATTGTAGCTGGGTTACGAACGTCATCTTCAGGAATACCTGCTTCAACTTTACCTACTAAATCAGCGCCAACGTCAGCAGCCTTCGTATAAATACCACCACCAACACGAGCAAATAAAGCAATTGATTCAGCTCCTAATGAGAAACCAGTTAATACTTCGATAGCTGTTTTTACTGTATTCTCTCCTAAATCTCCAAAGATTCCTAAGAAAGCAATAAATAAGCCACCTAAACCTAAGATTGCTAAACCAGCAACACCTAAGCCCATTACAGTACCACCTGTAAAAGATACTTTTAATGCTTGTTTTAAACTTGTACGAGCTGCTTGTGTAGTACGAACGTTAGCTTTAGTAGCTACTTTCATACCAATG
The DNA here is from genome assembly GCA_046594225.1 of Bacteroidia bacterium. GTDB lineage: Bacteria > Bacteroidota > Bacteroidia > B-17B0 > Aurantibacillaceae > UBA4416. Next base: position 13,505 of record JBKJPW010000020.1, on the reverse strand, counting down.
TATCCTGCTGTTGCAGAGAATACAGCTCCTATAATAAAGGCAATAGAGATAATCCAACTTGAGTGGATTTCTTTGCCATTAACTTCATGAATTGTTCCAGAGTAAGCTAATAAAGCTGCTGCAAATACAACAAAAATACTTAACACTTTCCACTCTGCTTTTAAGAAAGCCATTGCGCCATCAGCTATATAACCAGCTAACTCTTGCATGTTCTTATCTCCAGCATCCTGCTTACTAACCCAAGCAGATTTTATTGCCATTACCACTAAACCTAGGACTCCTAATAATGGAATCATGTAAATTACTAAATCGTTCATATGTTTTATTAAAATTAAGGGTGCAAAAATAAGGAATTATCTGAAATAAGAAAATAATTAATTTACTGATTATCAGCCGCTTGTGTTTTTAACAGAATCAGAAATACAAATATTATGGTTCAATGCTGTATTCATATCAAATTACAGCGCTTTTAAAGCAAAAAAATATGTAAAGTTTAAACCTAAAAAATGATAATTTAGTCATTATGTTGACGATTTTAGTGTTAATTTAGTCAATATATTGACAATTTTAATATAAATTTAGTCATTCTATTGACAGAATTTGTATATTTGTATCATGGACATCATTCGTAGCCAACTTACAGAATTGCAAGACAGCATGAAACCACAAAAGGTTACATTGCTACTTGGCGCTAGGCGTGTTGGTAAATCTATTTTAATCGAAACCTTATTGCAAAATTACAATGCGCCCTATATATTTTTGAATGGAGAAGATGAAGATACGCATCAATTATTAGCACAACGTACTATTGGTAATTACACTCGTTTATTCAAAGATTACAAATTACTAGTAATTGATGAAGCGCAAAGCATTCCTGAAATTGGTAAAAAACTAAAATTGATTGTTGATACCCAAAAAGACTTAAAAGTTTTAGTGACAGGTTCATCAGCATTTGATTTATTAAACATTTCGGGAGAGCCATTAACTGGCAGAAGTAATACGGTTTATTTATATCCTATTTGGCAAGGCGAATTAAAAGAAAATAGCATACAAACAAAACAACATTTAGAAGACCGTTTAATATTTGGCTCTTATCCTGAGTTATGGCATTTAAATACTAACGATGAAAAAAAACGTTACTTACAAGATTTAGTAAACTCTTATTTATTAAAAGATATTTTAATGCTGGATGGTTTGCGTAACGCATCCATTGTTTTTAATTTATTAAAAATGATAGCATATCAAATAGGAAAAGAAGTTTCGTATAATGAATTGGGTAACTCCTTAGGAATAAGCAAAAATACAGTAGAAAAATATTTGAATTTATTAACTAAAGTTTTTGTGTTACATAAAGTTTCGGCATACAGCAATAATTTACGTAAGGAAATTTCTAAAAGTCAGCGTTGGTATTTTGTTGATAACGGCATACGCAATGCGTTGATTGGCGATTTTGATAATTTGGCTTTACGTAAAGATGATGAAAAAGGAATGTTGTGGGAAAACTATTTATTTATGGAACGTTTAAAACGTAACACGTATTTAAAACAACAAACCGACTATTATTTTTGGCGAACGTACGACCAACAAGAAGTTGATTTAGTTGAAATAACAAATAAAAAAATACATACTTTTGAATTTAAATATAGTTCCAAAAAAACACCAAAGCAGCCTATTGCATTTAGTAAAGCTTACCCAGATGCAACGTTTGAAGTTATTAATGATAAAACGTATTTAGATTTTATTTTGTAAATTCCGTAAAGAGAGTGTTGAAGATTAAAACACTTTCTCTAATGCAATTTTAAACCAAGAAGTGTATTGATGAGGATTTGAAACAATATCTTGTTTGATTTCAGAAACGGGAACCCATTTATAGTTTTCTACTTCGTCTTTATTAATGATTGGATTTTGATTAGTTTTGCCCAGCAACACATAATCTAACTCATGTTCTGTTAAACCATTTTCGAAGGGAGTTTTGTAAATAAAATTAGTTTTGATTTGCAACTCACAACTTAAACCCATTTCTTCAAATAATCTTCTGTTGGCAGCATCCTTAATCGTTTCGTTGGGGCGGGGATGAGAGCAGCAGGTATTAGTCCATAAACCTGCGCTGTGGTATTTTGACAGAGCACGTTGTTGTAGTAACAATTCTTTCTTATCATTAAAAATAAAAACAGAAAAAGCACGGTGTAACAATCCTTCTTGATGTGCTTTCATTTTTTCCATCACACCAATATCATTGTCCTGTTCATCAACTAGTATGACGTAGTCATTTACCATAACAGAAAAAGATTACAATAAATTTAAACTATGACGAACATAAGAGCTAGCAAACAATGCCATTTTTTGAGAATTTGGAATACGAATACGTTCTTCCAAAATACGCTCAGGGTGTAGTGATTTTATTTTATTAAATAACTTACGGTAATAAATATAGGCTACATAAACTCCAAAGCGGGAATCTTTAGGTAATAATTTAATTCCTTCTAAACCTTTATTAAAATCAATTTCAATATCGTCTTCTAAAGCTGCTTTAGTTTGAGGATCTAATTCTTTTAATTCAACATTTGGAAAATACACGCGACCCATTCCTAAATAATCGGCATGTAAATCACGTAAGAAATTAATTTTTTGGAAAGCCGAACCTAAAGCCATCGCATAAGGTGTTAAATCGTCATACATTTTTTGATTAGCTTTCACAAACACTCTTAAACACATCAGACCAACAACTTCAGCGCTTCCTAAAATATAATCTTTGTAAGCTTCTTCACTATATTCTTTTTTTTCTAAATCCATTTCCATGCTTTTTAGAAATGTATCTACCAACTTCACGTCAATTTTATAATCGTTTACAACCTTTTGAAAGCTATTTAAAACAGGATTTAAACTAATACCACGCTCAATAGCACGATGTGTTTCCAATTTAAATTCATCCAACAATTCCTTTTTATTAAAATCGTGAAATGTATCTACAATCTCATCCGCAAAACGAACAAATCCATAGATGCTGTAAATAGGATCCTGAAATTGTTTATGCAAAAACTTGATGCCCAACGAAAACGAAGTGCTGTAGCTATTAGTAACCATTTTACTGGTTTTTATGCTGACGTTATCAAATAATTGTTTCATGCTAATTTATAGGCGTTGGCTAAGATAATAAAATAATACTAGTTATTATAAAAACAACCTAAATAGCATTTTGTTTAACCTTTTTTAATTTTTGTTTAAATATTTCATAACCTGCTCCGCCACAAGCTTTCCAGAGATTAAACATGGCGGTACACCTGGGCCAGGAACCGTTAACTGGCCAGTATAAAATAGATTTTTAACCTTTTTATTAATTAATGTAGGTTTTAAAATAGCAGTTTGACTTAAGGTATTAGCCAAGCCATAAGCGTTGCCCTTAAACGAATTATAATCTTTAATAAAATCAGAAGTGGCATAATCTCTTCTTAGCACGATATTGTCTTTAAAGGAAACTCCAATTTGTTTTTCGATACGAGAAATCACCATATCAAAATATTTGTCGTTTGTTTTTGAATCGTCTTTTAAATTTGGTGCAATAGGTATTAATACCATTAAATTTTCGCACCCTTCTGGCGCTACATGGTTATCCGTTTGAGATGTGCAACTTACATACAATAATGGATTTGTAGGCCATTTAGGATCTGTATAAATTTCGTCGGAGTGTTTAGCGAAATCTTCGTCAAAAAACAACGTATGATGTAATAAGTTTGGTAATTTTTTATTGACGCCAATATAAAAAATCAAACTCGAAGGCGCTAGTTTACGAGTTTCCCAATACTTAACAGAATAGTTACGATATTGTTGATCCAATAATTTTTGTTCTGTAAAATTATAATCGGCGCTTGACACTATTGCATCAAAATCTTTATGAGAATCAGCGTAAATAATTTCTGAAGCTTTATTACTATTTACATTAATTTTAGAAACATCCGCATTTAACACAAACTTAACGCCCAACTCTAAAGCTAATTGATGCATGCCATTTACTACACTTACCATTCCACCTTTTGGATACCAAGTTCCTCCAATCATATCGGAGTAGTTCATTAAACTATACAGAGCAGGCGTATTTTTTGGCAAGGCTCCTAAAAATAAAACAGGAAATTCTAATAACTGAATTAACTTAGGATTGCTAAATGATTTGCGAATATGAGATGCAATAGAATTAAACACATCCAATTTAAAAATGCCTTTAAAAAATCGCCAATTCATAAATTCCATTAATGACAAGCCTGGTTTGTAAACCAAATCATTCATACCAATGTTATACTTGTGTTCTGCTTCTTTTAAAAATTGTATTAATTTATCGGCGCTTCCTTTTTCGATATTTTCAAACATAGCATACAAATCGTCTATATTGCTTGGAATATCTAAAGGACCATCTTTATAAACAATACGATATGATGGAGACAATCTCTCTAAAGTATAATAATCAGAAACTTTCTTCCCAAAATCCGCAAAAAATTTATCAAAAATATCTGGCATCCAATACCAACTTGGTCCCATATCGTAGGTAAAACCATCCTTCTCAAACTTCCTTGCCCTTCCTCCTACTTGATTATGTTTTTCTAAAACGGTTACCTCACAACCTTGTTTCGCTAAATAGCAAGCAGCAGATAAACCAGAAAAACCAGAGCCTATTATTGTAATTTTTTTTGACATATATCAGTAACAAAAACTGTAAAATATTGTTTAAACTTACGGAATATTTAGTTAACGAAAAATAAAGCAATTTCTCGCAGAGTTTCGCAGATAAAAACGCAGAGCTTAGAGGAGAATAAAATGAACTCAGCAAAAACTAAGTGTTACAAGGGAGATAAATAAATTAAATTAAATGCCAAAGCATATTGTCATTATCGGTTCGGGAGTAGCAGGTTTAGCGGCTGCGGTAAGGCTTGGTGCAGCTGGATTTAAAATAACCGTTGTAGAAGCAAACGATTACGTTGGCGGGAAATTAACAGCAAAAATGATTGGAAGATATCGATTTGATTTAGGCCCTTCGGTATTTACGATGCCTCATTTAATTGAAGAACTGACAACAATCAGTAAACAAGATTTAAAATTTGATTACCTCGTTTTAGATAAAATTTGTAATTATTTTTATGAGGATGGAACAACGTTATCTGCTTATCCCGATAAAGAAAAATTTGCCACAGAGGTTCACCAGAAATTAGGAGAAACAAAAGAATCTGTATATGAACAATTAAAATACAGTGCTACGGCATATGATTTAATTGGCGAGTTATTTATGGAACAATCGTTACATAAAATGTCAAATTTTTTAAATCTAAAAACAGCAAAAGCTTTATTAAATATAGGAAAACTAAAGCTCAATAAAACCATGAACGAGATGAATAGCGCTCGTTTTAAAAACAAAAAAACGGTACAATTATTTAATCGTTTTGCAACCTATAATGGTTCCAATCCTTTTAAAGCACCTGCTTTAATAAATATCATAGCACATTTAGAACACAATATTGGTGCCTTTGCTCCAAAGGGTGGAATGCACGATATCACTATGCATCTATACAACTTAAGTATAAAATTAGGTGTAGAGTATAAAATGAATACACGTGTATTAAAAGTAGAAACAGAAAATGATATTGCAACTGGTGTCATAACAAATCATGGAGAAATAAAAGCGGATATTATTGTGAGCGATGTAGATATTAAACATCTATATACAAAATTACTCGACAAAAAATATTATCCTACTAAAATTATGGAGCAGGAAAAATCATTATCAGGCTTGATATTTTATTGGGGAATAAAAAAAGAATTTAAAGAATTGAGTTTACATAATATGCTGTTTAGTAATAATGGTGAAGCGGAGTTTAATAGTTTTTTTAAAGAAAAAAAACCTTATCATGATCCATCTATTTATATTAATATTACCTCAAAAGTAACTCCTAGTGATGCTCCTGAAGGTTGTGAAAATTGGTTTGTCATGGTAAACGTGCCTCATAATGAATCTGGGCAACCCGTAACTTATATTGAAGAGATGCGAAAACATATTATTTCAAAAATTAATCGTGTTTTAAAAACTGATATTGAATCATATATTGAGATTGAGGAACACTTGGACCCATTCTTAATTGAACAACGTACAAGTTCCTCTGGCGGTTCTTTATATGGTAACTCTTCAAACAATAAGTACGCTGCATTTTTACGTCATGCTAATAATAGCAGTAAAATAAAAAACATGTATTTCTGTGGTGGAAGTGTGCACCCAGGTGGTGGCATTCCTTTGGGATTATTAAGCGCTAAAATTGTGAGTGAAATGATTGCAGATAAACAGTAATTATATTTTTATTCCAACCACACAAATATCATCCACCTGCTCCAAACTACCTTTCCAGTTCATAAAAAAGTCATCTAACATCTTGTGCTGTTGCGATAGTGGTAATTGATGAATGCTTATTAAATATTCGTTTAGCTGTTTACGCTTTAATTTTTTTCCTTTAGCACCGCCAAACTGATCCGCATAACCATCAGTATATAAATACAACATATTATTTTGATAGTTTTCGATTTTAAACAAATTAAATGAGCTCATCTGTTCATATTGCCCAACGGGCATTTTATTTTTCGGAAGTTCAATAAGCACACCGCCAGAAATGAAAGCTGGTCCGCTATTAGCAGCAGCATAAACTAATTCTCTGGTATTACAATCCATTCTCAATAATATTCCATCAAAACCATCACTTTGCCCTTCTTTACTAACACTTCCCTTCAATCTTTCTCTAACATAATTAAACACCAAATGAGGCTCCATGATGTTTTTTTCGTTAATGGCTTCGCTTAAAAACGCTACGTTAAGTAGACTAATAAAAGCACCTGGCACTCCATGTCCTGTACTATCACATACTGCTAAATAAAAATAATTATCTTTTTGAGTAGCCCAATAAAAATCGCCACTAACAATATCTTTTGGTTTAAATAAGATAAAACTATCCTTAACAAAACTATCAATGAAAGTTTTATCTGATAGAACTGTGTTTTGGATGCGTTTTGCATAATTAATACTATCAATAATTTCTTTTTGAGTCTGTTCAATTTTTTCTTTTTGTACAATGAGTTGGTTTTTATACTCGTTTAATTTGATATAAGAATTTTGCTTGATACGATATCTATTAATTGACAGAATCAATACGATGATGAAAAATATAGAAGATAAAACTAATACCCAAGTAATAGCTTCTTTAGATTTTAAGTGCTTATCTGCTTCCATTTTTTGAATCGTTAAAAGCGTCTTCGCATTTTCTCTATCAAACTCACTTTTTTGATCAGACAATTCTGTTTTTAGTTGATTGGTAATCATCGTATCTTTTCCTTCATAATACCTACGCATATAAAAATTAGCTTGTTTGTAATCGCCTATGGCTTCATAATATTTGCTATAGGTTTTAGATATGTCATACATATCTGTATTAGAACCTAATTTAACAGCTAGATTCATCGCTAAGTCAAGATACTTTTTACATTCAACATAATTTTTTTGTTTCAAAAAAGTTTCGGAAATATTTTGGTAAGGAATAATTAAGCTGGCAGTTTCGTTAGCCAGATTAAAATTTTCAATTTCCATTTTATAATACCTAATTGCTTCATTATAATTTTCTTTTTCATCTTCATCAGTTGCAAAAGCATCGTAACAACTAGCTATACCAGAATAATCATTAACAAGTTTGTAATTTGCAAAAGCTTTTTCCGTAAAGTATCTAGCTGAATCGTTTAGCCCTAACTTCGAATAAGGAATAGACATATTATATATTGTATTGGCAGTTTGTTTTACTTCTCCCAACTCCTCCAATATTCCTAAGGCCTTTTTATATAATTGAATTGATGCCCTATAATTTCCGGCTAAGTCGTAAATGCCTGCCATATTATTTAAGCTATAGGCGATAAGTGTTGTATCATGATGGTCGGTAGCTAACTTTAAAGATTGTTTATTAATACTAAATGCCGAATCAAGCATGTTTAGTTTTTGATAATAGGTATCAAAAATGGTATTTAAGCTAATCACATCTTTATATGAAAAATCAGCATCTTTGTTTTGCAATGCCATCTTCGCATAGAAATAGGACATATTCCAATCGATATGCTCATATTTATTAGCAGAGTCGAATAAATTATCAAACTTGGTGTTTTTCTGAGCAAAAGAGAACCGAGTACAGAAAAATAAAAAGATAATAATAAGGTACCTGAACATGATTTGATGTTTCACCAAATATAGTAGTTTCGTTGAATAATTTAAAAAAAATTACAGCTTAATTCCCATAATACAAATATCATCTACTTGTTCTAAATCGCCCATCCAATCATTTATGGTTTGATGGAGAATATCATATTGTTGTTGCATAGGCAAATGATGAATAGATTCTAATAAATCATTTAACGCTTTGTATTTAAATTTTTTGCCTTTTAGTCCTCCAAATTGGTCAGCATAACCATCTGTATACAAATATAAAAAATCACCCACCTTATAATCAATAGTAAACAACTTAAAGTCCTCTTTTATTTCTCCTTGACCAACAGGCATTTTATCTTTCGCTAATTTTATAATGGAACTATTTTTAATTAAAATAGGTTCATTATTTGCAGCCGCGTAGGTAATTTTCTTAGTATCATTTGATATTTCTATGCATATTAAAACAGCATCCATGCCATCTTTCTGTCCATCTCCACCTATACTATCTGTTAAACGTTTTCTTACATAATTAAAAATTTCGTTTGGCTTCGATATATTTTTTTCCTTAATGGCTTCGCTTAAAAAACCAATATTTAACAAACTCATAAATGCGCCGGGCACTCCATGACCTGTGCTATCACAAACTGCTAGGTAAAATTTATTATTATGTTCAGTAGCCCAATAAAAATCGCCACTTACAATATCTTTGGGTTTAAATAAAATAAAATTTTCGGGAATAAATTTATCTATAAAATCTTTATGAGCTAATAATGTATTTTGAATTCGTTTGGCATAGTGTATACTATCAGTAATCTCTTTCTGTTTTTCTTCGATAATGTGTTTTTGATTTGAAATTTCAGTATTTCTAATTTCCAATTCATTAGCAGTCCGTTTTTTTAACCTGAAACGGTTAAATAGTACAAAAGACAATAAACCCAATAATACACTTAAACCAACAATTGAATAAATAACCACTTCACGTTTTTTATCTCGTTCATTTAATAATGAAATTTCTTTTTCTTTTTTATCAGTTTCGTATTGAGTTTGCAACTCGTTAAATGATTTTTTGTTTTCAATACTATTAAGGCTATCGTTTAAAGAAATAAATTCTTCTAAAACAATTGTAGCTTCTTTATAATTTCCTAATTTAATATGGGCTTCAGAAATGTGTTTTAGCAAATTATATTCAGTTGTTGGATTTTTTATTTTCCTAGCCAACTCAATTGCAATAGTGTAGTTTTTTAATGCAGATGTAAAATCATTAAATTTTGAATAAACTTCGCCAAGTGCATAATAAGAAGATGACAGAAATTCTTGGTTATTAATTTTTAAAGAAGTTGTTATTGCTGCATTTCCATAATAAAGGGCAGAATCTTTTTTATTTGATTTTGCCATTAATCCGGCCATATTACTATATGAATAAACTAAGCCATAATTATCATTAATTTTTTCTTTAATCTGAAGAGATTTTCTTTGATACTCTAGTTCTTTATCAAAAATATTCATTGACGCGTACACCTCAGAAATATTTGTAAATAAATAAGAAATATAAACAGAGTCCTTATTCGATTCAAAATAATTTAATGCTTGATCAAAATATTTGAGAGCAAGTTCATAAGACTTCATATTTGAATAAATATTACCAATTCCCATATTAGCAGAAGCCTCTTCTTTAAAACTTTTATCAAGCTTAAATACATCATATGCCTTAGTATACAAAATTAGCGCTTCATTGTTTTTATTAAGTAAACTCAAACTATTTGCTTTCGACATATAAGTTCGCGCTAAATGAATTTGTTCTTTTTGTTTTTTTAAAAGATTAATAGATTTATCAAAATAAAACAATGCCGAATCTAATTCTCCCAAATAATCTAATGATATTCCTAGCATTTCATAAGCTCTACCAAGGCTAAGTTCATTGTTTTCATTTTTTGCTTCTGTTATTGCTTGTTTTGAATAACTGTATGCTAACGAAGGGTTATTTTGATACACGGATTTTGCTCTTTGAATCAAACTATCCGAAGAGAGAATGCCCCCATCTTTAGCCTGCAAACAACAAACCCAAAACGTGATATAAATAGTTATAAAATATTTAAGTACAGTCATACGTTACATGAAAATACAAAATAATTTATGATTATTCCAATTTATGAGTTTTTAGGTAATCTAGCAAAGCCTATACTTGTTATAAATAGTATGATCCCTAATACCACAAACATAACCTTGAAGTTAGTGGCATCTACTAATGCAGAGCACAAAAAAGGGCCTAATACATTTCCTATTCCCCAACTCATCGTATATAATGCCGCGTATTGCCCTCTATTTTTATCGTTAGCTCTTTCTGTCCAAAACACATTCATAAAAGGCATTGCCATAATTTCGCCAACTGTTATAAATAAAATCATCACTAACGAAATTAATTTTGCATTACCAGGAATTAATAATGACAAATAAGCCATGGCACACATTACCAAGCCAATAATAATGTATTGTATATTTCTGTTCCTTTTTTCTAAGGTATAAATCAATACCATTTCAATAGCCACTATGATAATTCCATTTATTGCCATAATGAGTCCGATATAACGTTCATTCAACTGCATATCGTCTCTAAAATATTTTGGAATAGTAGTAAACAACTGAACAAAACAACAAGAAAATAATGTCATTAACACTAAAAACCATAAATAGGTTTTGTCTTTATAAGCAGACATTACCTCTGGAACTTCCTCAATTTTTACTTCGTCTTTTTTTATTTGAATGGATGGTTTTAGAAAATAAAACAACATTCCCGCTGCTAAAACATTAGTCATTCCATCTACCCAAAACAATAGTTCATAATCAAATGCGGCAATCAATCCACCAATTGAGGCGCCAACTGCCCAGCCTAAATTAATGGCTAATCTATTTAAAGAATATGAGCGAGTTCTGTTTTCGGGATTACTATAAAAAGCAATAGATGAAGAATTAGCTGGGCGAAATGCCTCGTTAACCATACTTAACAAAAATGTAAATACACATATCAATGAGTAAGATTTCATTTGTCCCAAAATGATAAATAGTATCCCACCTCCAAACAAAGTGAACAATTGCACTTTATAAAAACCAATCTTGTCAGAAAATTTGCCGCCAAAATATGCGCCAATAATAGAACCTAAACCAAATAAAGCCATTACAAAACCAGCTTCGCTCAAACTGCGATGCATCTCTTTACTTGTTAAATACAAGGTCATAAATGGCAATACCATTGTGCCACTTCTGTTAACCAACATAATAAAAGATAACAACCAGGTTTCTTTTGAAAGCCCTGTGAAAGATGTTTTATATAAAGAGACTGTACGGCTTATCATTTCAGAGTCAAAGCTAAATAAAAAACGATTATGCCATCATCTATTTGGTAAGTTTTCATTTTTTTCTTATTTTGATGTTACCTAACTATAATCATGAGTTCACGTCGTCATTTTATAAAATCTACAGGATTAATAGCTGCTGCCAGTTTATTTAATCCTAATGAAACTTTTTCTCAAACAACTATTTTAGAAAAAGAAAAAATAAAACCTCAGGCTTTAAAATCAGGAGATACTATTGCAATTACTTCTCCGGCTGGGGCTGTTTGGGACAACTCCCAAGTTGAAACATTTACTGCTATTTTGAAAGGGTTTGGATTCAATGTCATTCATGGAAAAACATTAACAGAAAAATTTGGTTACTTTGCTGGAACAGATGAGTTACGGGCTAATGAACTAAATGAACTATTTGCTAATAAATTAGTGAAAGGGATTTTTTGCATGAAAGGTGGTTGGGGTTGTGCCAGATTATTAGATAAAATAGATTATGCATTAATTGAAAAAAATCCAAAAGTATTCATTGGCTTTAGCGATATCACAGCCTTATTAATTGCTATTACTGCCAAAACAGGACTTATTACTTTTCATGGGCCAGTTGGAAACTCTGGATGGAACGATTTTACAAAATCTATTTTCATGAATGTTGTAATGACTGCAAAAGCTTTGCAGTTTCCTGAAAATCCTACTGTCGAAAATGCTTCAGTCATTATAACACCTGGCAAAGCAACAGGTGAATTAGTTGGTGGTAATTTAACGGTTATCACATCTATTATAGGAAGTGGTTATTTACCAGATTGGAAAAACAAACTCTTATTTTTGGAAGAAGTAAAAGAAGAGCCTTATAGTATTGATAGAATGTTAACTCAGCTCAAATTATGTGGTGCATTAAATTCTATTAGTGGTTTTGTGTTTGGCAAATGCGCGAAATGCTTAGCTGAAGAACCACTAAAATCTTTTACGTTTCATGAAGTACTTTTGCAGCACATACAACCACTTGGCATTCCTGCTTTTTATGGGGCCATGATTGGTCATATTGAAAATAAATTAACGATACCTTTAGGAATTAAGGCCAGTATCGATTCAGAAAAAGGGACAATTTCCTTAAATGAAAATGCTGTAGTTTAAAATAAAGCAGTTTGAACGGTTTCAACGTTTGTTATTCTTTCTCCATCAATTGCACCATGTGTAATATGAAACACTTCGGTTTCTTGTAAACGAGAAGCCACAACTACTTGCGTTTTTTGAGCATGTTGGGTAAATAACTCTTTCACTAACATTGGACAGTTATTGTCCTTGGACAAATGTGATAAAATTACATGGCTCATTAATTCATGTTTATGATTCACAAACAAATCTAATGCTTGCCTGTTTGATAAATGCCCTTTATCACTTCTGATTCGGCTTTTGAGGTAATAAGGATAAGATCCTTTTTCTAACAGATGCTCATCATAATTAGCTTCTAAAAAAGCGGCGTGGCATTGCTTGAAATTATCAATCACATGTTCACAGGCAGAGCCAATATCAGTTAAAACGCCAATTTTAATTCCATCACCTTCTACAATAAAACTAAAGGGATCCGAGGCGTCGTGGCGTTTAGGAAAAGAGGTAATTATTAAGTTTCCAATAATAATTTTCTCATAAGCTTTAAATGATTTTGTTAAAACATTTTCTAAAACTAAATGAGAGTTATTTAAAGTAGCCTGTGTAATATAAACTGGTATGTTATATTTTTTGGACAGCGTTTGTACTCCCTTAATATGATCGCTATGTTCGTGAGAAATAAATATGGCTTTTACTTTTATCAATGATAATTTCAATCGCTCCATTCTTTTTTCTACTTCTTTACAAGAAATACCAACATCTACCAATACAGCTTCATCATTATTACCAACGTAATAACAATTGCCATTGCTTCCTGAATTTAATGAAGTGATGAATAGAGACAT
>JBKJPW010000008.1:0-92008 GCA_046594225.1 Bacteroidia bacterium | reverse complement strand
TAGAAAACAAATATAAATCCGTACCAAAAACGTTGGTACACAAAACAAAAAAAAAGATGTCACAAATTGGAATTCAACATTCATTCGACCTAGGAGATGGAAGAATTGTAACCCTAGAAACAGGGAAATTAGCTAAACAAGCTGATGGTGCAGTAGTAGTAAAATTAGGTAATACCATGATTTTAGCAACTGTAGTAAGTAACAAAGATGCTAAAGAAGGTATTGATTTTTTACCTTTAACAGTAGATTATCAAGAAAAATATGCGGCTACAGGTCGTTTCCCTGGCGGTTTCTTCCGTCGTGAAGCAAAATTATCGGATTATGAAGTATTAATATCTCGTATTGTTGATAGAGCAATGCGTCCTCAGTTCCCAGACGATTACCATTCTGATACACAAATTATGTTATCATTAATTTCGTCTGATAAAAAAACAATGCCTGATGCGTTAGTTGGTTTAGCAGCATGTGCAGCAGTAGCTGTTTCTGATATTCCATTTAACGGAATTATTTCTGAAGTTCGTGTTGCTAAAATCGATGGTAAATTATGTATCAATCCAAACATTGATGAATTAGCAACTGCTACTTTAGAAATGATTGTTGCAGCTACTGAAACGGATATATCAATGGTAGAAGGTGAAATGAGCGAAGTATCGGAAGCAGAAATGTTAGAAGCAATTAAATTTGCTCACGAAGCAATTAAAGTTCAAATTAAAGCGATTAAAGAATTTGCAATTAAAGCAGGTTTAAAAACTAAACGTGAATATTGTCATGAATTAAATGATGCCGATTTAAAAGCAGCAGTTTCAAAAGCAACTTACGATAAAGTATATGCCGTTGCAAAACAAGGTAATCCTAATAAAAATGAGCGTAAAGTAAACTTTAAAGCTATTTTAACAGAGTACAAAGCAACGTTTACTCCTGAAGAATTAAAAGACAGAGAATCTTTAATCAACAAATATTTTCATGATGTGGAGTATGATGCAGTTCGTCAGGCTACATTAGATACACAAATTCGTTTAGATGGTCGTAAAACAAACCAAATCCGTCCAATTTGGAGCGAAGTAGGTTACTTACCAGCAGCTCACGGTTCTGCTATTTTTCAACGTGGAGAAACGCAATCGTTAACTACCGTAACGTTAGGTACAGGAAAAGATGCTCAAATGATTGATGGAGCATTTTACCGTGGCGAAACTAAATTTATTTTACATTATAACTTCCCTGGTTTTTCAACTGGCGAAGCAAAACCTAACCGTGGTGTTGGTCGTAGAGAAGTAGGACATGGTAACTTAGCAATGCGTGCCTTGTCTAAAGTTGTACCAACTGATACACCTTATACAGTGCGTGTGGTTTCTGACATTTTAGAATCTAACGGTTCGTCATCTATGGCTACAGTTTGTGCTGGTACATTAGCATTAATGGATGCAGGTGTGAAGATTGCAAAACCAGTTACAGGTATTGCAATGGGTTTAATTACATCAGCAGATAATAGCAGTTATGCAATTTTATCAGATATTTTAGGTGATGAAGATCATTTAGGTGATATGGATTTCAAAATCTGTGGAACTAAAGATGGTATTACTGCCGTACAAATGGATTTAAAAGTAAATGGTTTACCATACGAAGTAATGGAAAAAGCCTTAGCGCAAGCTCGTGAAGGCCGTTTACACATCATGGGTGAGATCATGAAAACAATTGATGCGCCTCGTACAGATTATAACGAAAACGTACCTCGTTTTGAAGTAATTATCATTCCTCAAGAATTTATTGGTGCAATCATCGGACCTGGTGGAAAAGTAATTCAAGATATTCAAAAGAAAACTGGTGCAACTATTTCTATTACTGAAGTTGATAACAGCGGACGCGTTGAGATATTTGCTGAGAAATTAGAAGACTTAAAAGCAGCTGTTGCTCGTATTAAATCTATTGTAGCAATACCAGAAGTTGGCGAAGTTTACGAAGCTAAAGTAAAATCAATTATGCCTTACGGTGCGTTTGTTGAATTTATGCCAGGTAAAGAAGGTTTATTACACATCAGCGAATACGATTGGAAACGCATTGATTCATTAGAAGGATTAGTAAAGGAAGGTGAAATCGTTAAAGTGAAATACATTGGAACTGATCCTAAAAATGGAAAAGCAAAATTATCTCGTAAAGCTTTAATGCCTAAACCAGAAACTGCTCCATCTGAAGAAAACAAAGCTTAGTTTGCTTCTGTCATGCTGAACTTGTTTCAGCATCTCATAATAATGCAAGTTTAAAAGCCATTCTCTTAATTGAGGATGGCTTTTTTGTTATTGAAATATGTTTATATTTATGAAAACTCAAAATAATGAAAAGAATAATTTTTCTCTTAATATTTAGCTTTATAGGCTTAACTTTCATTGCTCAGCAAAACAAAATTGATTCTCTTCTAACAGTATTAAAAACAGCAAAAGAAGATACTAATAAAGTACACACATTAAATAAATTAAGTTATAAACTTTGGCAAACTGGCGGTTACGAGCAAGCATTACAATATTCGAATAACGCTTTAGCACTTGCCCAAAAAATAGATTTTAAAAAAGGAAAATGCAGGGCATTCAATAATCTTGGACTTGTTTATGCAGACCAAGGTAATTACGACGATGCTTTAAAAAACTATTTTGCTACTCTTAAAATTTGTAAGGAAATTGGCAGTACAAAAGGAATAGCTATGTGTTATAATAACATAGGGCTTGTATATTGCTCCCAAGGTAATTACCCCGAAGCATTAAAAAACCAGCTTACTGCTCTTAAAATGAGGGAAGAAGTAAAGGATGAAGAAGGATTAGCGATGTCTTATGGAAACATCGGAATTATATATTATAGCTTGGGCAATTATCCAGACGCCTTAAAAAACCAATTTATTGGCCTCAAAATAAAAGAAAAAATGGGCGATAAA
This sequence comes from Bacteroidia bacterium, assembly GCA_046594225.1. GTDB lineage: Bacteria > Bacteroidota > Bacteroidia > B-17B0 > Aurantibacillaceae > UBA4416. The sequence continues at coordinate 89,088 of JBKJPW010000008.1, read as the reverse complement.
AGAGGAATATCTAATTCTTATAACATACTCGGAGCCATCTATTACCAACAAGCTAATTACGCCGAAGCCTTAAAAAACTATTTTGCATCCCTTAAAATTTGTAAAGAAATGGGGGATAAACTAGGAATTGCCAATGCTAGCAACAACATTGGGCTTGTTTATTCAGACCAAGGCAATTACGCTGAGGCATTAAAAAAATATTTTTTTGCCATTAAAATAGAAGAAGAAATCGGCGATAAACAAGGGATGGCTAATTCTTATAACAACTTAGCAATTATCTATACCCAGCAGGGTAATTATACAGAAGCCTTTAAAAACTATGCTGCTTCACTAAAAATATTTGAAGAAATTGGTGATAAGCATGGAATAGCAATGTCTTATAACAATCTAGGATCAACTCATATTAAATTAAAAAAATTGGATGTTGCAAAAAAACAGTTAAAAAAAGCGCTTACTCTTTCAAAAGAAATTGCAAGTAAAAAGGAAATTAAATTAAGCTACAACTCCTTATCAACCATAGATAGTATGCAAGGTAATTGGAAAGGCGCTTATGATTATCATAAATTATTTATACTTTATCGAGATAGTATAGATAACGAAGAAACAAAAGAAAAGACCATACAAGCCAGTATGAACTATGAGTTTGATAAAAAAGAAGCTTTAACCAAAGCAGAACAGGATAAAAGAGATGCCTTGGCTGCTACTGAAATGAAAAAACAACAAGTAATTCGGTATGCAGTAAGTGGCATTTTGGTATTGGTAATTTTATTTACGATGTTTCTGTACAATCGTTTCCGATTAATACATAAACAAAAAAATATTATTGAAGTCAAAGAAAAAGAAACGCAGCATCAAAAAGACCTAGTAGACGAAAAACAAAAAGAAATCATCGAAAGTATTACCTATGCCAAACGCTTACAAGAAGCTATTTTGCCACCACAAGAGTTTATTGATAAACACATAAAAGAAAATTTTATTTTATATAAGCCAAAAGATTTAGTAGCAGGTGATTTTTATTGGGCAGAGTCGGTAAATGATTTATTTTTTATTGCAGCAGCAGATAGTACCGGCCATGGTGTACCTGGTGCAATGGTTTCTGTAGTTTGTAGTAATGCCTTAAACCGAACCATCAAAGAGTTTAAAGAAACTGAACCAGGTAAAATATTGGATAAAACCAGAGAATTAGTTATAGAAACCTTTGAAAAAAGTACCAGTGAAGTAAAAGATGGAATGGATATTTCTTTGTTGTGTTTTGAGTTTCCCTCTCCTTTGGAGAGGGACGGAAGGGTGAGGTTAACTTGGAGCGGAGCGCATAATTCGCTTTGGTATGTGACTTCGAGAGCCTCAGCCACCTCTGGAAGCGAATCGGTGACTGAGCTTGTCGAAGTTAAAGCCGATAAACAACCTATCGGCAAAACAGAATACCCAAAGCCATTTATTACTCACCAAATAGAGTATAAAGAAGGAACCACCTTTTATTTATTTACAGATGGTTATGCCGATCAGTTTGGCGGACCAAATGGTAAAAAGTTTATGGCTAAAAATTTTAAACAAGTTTTAGTGGCTAATTCTCATTTGCCTCTTCCAAAACAAAAAGAAGTTCTCGAACAAACATTTCAAAACTGGGTCGGTGATTTAGAGCAGGTGGATGATGTATGCGTAATTGGAATTAGAATATAACAACAGGCGCCCAAATTACACCTTTCCTCAGTGGCCAGCTTTCTGGAAATCATAAATTTAGATAAACTAGTACTCGTGAAACCAATAAAAGCCATCGTCTAAATTGAGGGTGGCTTTTTTATTGACTTTCATTTTTTAAAAACTATTGTATAATTAACTAAATAAGTCATAAAATAGTATATACCTTGATGCATCATTAAACTATTTATTATGAAACGTATTATTTTTATTCTATTAACATCCATTTTAGTTAATACATCTTTTGCTCAAAAATCGCCTTGCGAAACAGATTCTATCTATCGTCAGTTTGATTTTTGGGTTGGAAACTGGGAAGTTTATGACCTAAAAAATAATAAAGCAGGGGATAGTAAAATTACCTCAGTTTTAAATAGTTGTTCTATTTTAGAAGAATGGACAAGTGCTAATAAACAAAATGGAATTTATTATTCAGGAAAAAGTTTCAATACTTATAATTCAGCTACAAAACAATGGCAACAAACATGGGTTGATAATACTGGAGGTTCAAATGAATACTTAACAGGAAAGTTTAGTGAAACTAAAATTGAATTTTTAACTTCTTCTTTTACTTTGAGTAGAGATACAGTTGCTGTTAGACGTTTAACGTTTTACAATTTAAGTTCCGAAAAAGTAAGGCAACATGGAGAAATTTCTAAAAACAATGGAAAATGGACTACGGAGTACGATTTAGATTATAGAAGAAAGAAAAATCCAAATATTGATTTTGAAATTGCTTTAAAAGCACAAAACGATTTAATGTTAAGTTATTTCAAAAATAATGAAATGGAGAAAATTGCTGAAGTATATTCAGATTCTGCAAAAATAGTTGGTTCTAAAGTCGAAGTTAATGGTAAAGAATCTATTAAAAAATATTGGCGTCAATTGCAAGATAATGGTGTGACTTGGGATAATGAAATCACGTCGTTAGTTATCAATGATGGTATGGCAGTGCAAACTGGTATTTCAAGATTGGTATATTTACAAAAACGACAAAGAACAACATCTAATGTGAGATATACTTTATTTTGGAAAAAAGATAAAAAAGGCATTTGGAAAATTGATGTTTACCATTATTCGCCTTTATAATCATGTTAGAATTAAATTTTGATTCATTTCCAGTTTTAGAAACAGAACGTTTAGTTTTGAGAAGAACGATTTTGGATGATGCAAACGATTATTTTGTATTAAGAAGTAGTCCAGAAGCAATGAAGCACATTTGTAAACCTTTACAAAAATCCGTTGAAGAAACAAAAGAATTGATTTACAAGATAAACGAAATGATTGCTTTTAATGATGGAATTTCTTGGGCTGTTTGTCTTAAAAATAATAATAAAATGATTGGAAGTGTATCATTCCACAAAATAGATAAAGATAATCACAGAGCCGAAATAGGGTACATGCTACATCCAGATTATTGGCGAATGGGAATTATTAGTGAAGCCATTGAAGCCATTATTAATTATGGGTTTAATACTCTCAAATTTCATTCTATTGAAGCACATATAGATCCTACAAACATTGGTTCTGAAAAAATTTTGCAAAAATTCAATTTTGTAAAAGAAGCTTACTTTAAAGAAAACTTCTTTTTTAATGGCAAATTTTTAGACACAGCCGTCTTTTCTTTATTAAATAGAACATCTGGTTAATTTTGAAAAAACTGTCAAATAGTGTAACGGAAGAAAAAAGTGGATTGCATCCTCGTAATAAACATCGCTCTCGATATGATTTTAATGCCTTAACAACTATTTGTCCAGAATTAAAACCTTACGTTTCTATTAATAAATTTAATATCGAAACCATTGATTTTACAAATGCAGTGGCTGTAAAACTATTAAACCAAGCTCTACTAAAACAGTTTTATAACATACAACACTGGGATATTCCAAAAAACTATTTATGTCCACCAATACCTGGAAGAGCCGATTACATTCACAACATCGCTGATTTATTAAGTTCAAGTAATGGTGGTGTTATTCCAAAAGGTAAATCTGTTAAAGTTATAGATATTGGAATAGGAGCAAACTGCATTTATCCATTATTAGGTCATCAAGAATATGGATGGCAATTTATAGGAACAGATATTGATGCTCTGGCAATAAAAATATCTTCACAAATTATAAGCTCCAATAACTTATCTAATGATATTGAATGTAGACATCAAACAAATTCATCTTCTATATTTAAAGGTATTATAAAACCACAAGAAATTATTGATATCACCATGTGTAATCCTCCATTTCATTCTTCGGCAGCAGAAGCCCAAGGAGGAAGTCAAAAAAAATGGAAGAACTTAGGTTATAAAAAAACCGAAAAACCTGTTTTAAATTTTGGTGGACAAACCAACGAACTATGGTGTAAAGGTGGTGAAGTAGCTTTTATTACTAAAATTATAGAGGAAAGTAAAATAATTGAAACACAGTGTTTATGGTTTACTAGCTTAGTTTCTAAAAGCGATAATTTACCTGCTATTTATTCTGCATTAAAAAGAGTAGGGGCAGTTACCGTTAAAACTATTTCTATGTCTCAGGGCAGTAAAATAAGTAGGTTTGTTGCTTGGACTTTTTTAACTGAAACACAACACATTCAGTGGAGTTTAAAACATTGGAAATCTTAATTATTTAAAAATGGCAAACACACTTATACTAACTGATGAATTTGATATAGACAGTAAATTGTTATATGAACAATTTTTAGATCTAAAAAAATACGGTAAACATCATCCCGTTATGACTAATGTTAAAATAGTTTCAGATAAGTTACCTGATTTTATTGAATATGAGATAGATGAAGTCGTTAAGTTATTTGGTTTTATAAAAATATATCCTAATTATAAAGCCAAAGTATTTGAAATAGAAAAAGAGAAACACCTTCAATATACTTCACAAGTAAAGCCAACTATTTTTTTAACCATTGATATTTATTTTTCTAAAAAGTCAGGTAAAACAATAATACAGGAAAATATTTCGGTGACAGGTAATAAAATAATTACTTTTGTGTTTTTAGGGATTCTTAAAAAAGCACATTTAGGTCTATTTAAGACTATTAAAGCCAATTTACAAAAGGCATAAATTCTGTAATTAACAACTGCCTTTTGAATACTAAACCATTAATAGCTTTCCATTTTTAAGTTTTTTTACTAAGATTGTAGGTAGTACTAAACCAAACTCTATTGAATTCCATTAAATATATAATTCCTCTTCTTTTATTTTCTTTTTTAATAGTTAACTGTAATGAAACAGAAGGCTCAGAAAAAAAAAGTAAATATAATATTCCCGAAAAACCAATTGTTCAATCTAAAATAGACTCCGTAAAATATAAAGCTGAAATTTATAGATTAGATACACTGTTTACCAAATTAAATAAAGCAGATGCTTTTAATGGTAATGTCTTAATTGCGAAAGGTAAAAATATTATCTATCAAAAATCGTTTGGTTATGGTGTAAAAGAAAAAAACACCTTATTAAACGATTCATCATTATTTCAATTAGCATCAGTATCTAAAGTAATTACTGGTGTTGCCACTTTATTATTATACGAACAAGGGAAATTGAAATTAGAAACTAAAGTATCTGATATTTTAGCTGATTTTCCATATAAAAATGTTACTGTTAAACATTTACTTTCTCATCGTTCGGGTTTACCAAACTACACCTATTTTTGCGGAGAATTTATGAGCGACTCTATTTGTAGTTTAAGTAACCAAAATATGCTAGATATGATGATTAAACATCAGCCAAAAGCATGGTTAAATCCAGGATTACGTTTTAACTATTGTAATACCAATTATGCACTCTTAGCTCTTATTATCGAAAAAATTTCTCAAAAAAGTTTCTCAACTTTTTTAAAAGAAGAGCTATTTAATCCATTAGGAATGAATCATAGTTACACCGCTTTAAATATTGATAGTACTAAAGAACATATTACTCATGGTTATACTATGAAATATGGTTGTGTGGCCAACGACAGGTATGATGGAGTAATAGGTGATAAAGGTATTTACACAACCACATACGATTTATTTTTATTAAGTACTGCTCTTTATCAACATAAATTATTGGCAAGCACAACGCAACAATTAGCGTATACACCTCATAGCCAAGAAAAAAAATTAAGTAATTATGGCTTTGGTTGGCGAATGAAAAATATGAATGACCCTGATAAAGAAGTATTTCATAATGGTTGGTGGCATGGTTACCGCACATCATTTCATCGTAGGTTAAAAGATAGCTTAACAGTTATTGTATTAAGCAATCGTTTAAATAAAAGTGTGTATTCAACTTGGCGTATTTATGCTGCCATTGATGGGCCAAAAGCAGTTGGCGTAAAACAAGAAGCAGAGGAAGAGTAAATTTACAAGCGCCGTTATTTATACTTCCGAATAAGATTCTGCTCACTGAGGTTCTCGAAGTGGCCATACACTCTGTAAATCCAAATTAAATTTCATATCTTTGCGCCATCGTAAAAATTGCTAATATAGAATTAGGAGAATTTCCACTATTACTTGCGCCCATGGAGGATGTAAGCGACCCACCATTTAGATATGTGTGTAAAAAATATGGTGCAGATTTAATGTATACTGAGTTTATTAGTAGCGAAGGTTTAATTAGAGATGCAATTAAAAGCAGAAAAAAATTAGACATTTTTGATTACGAAAAACCAATTGGTATTCAAATTTTTGGTGGCGACGAAGAAGCTATGGCCATGTCGGCAAAAATTGTTGACGCTACACAACCTGATTTGCTGGATATTAATTTTGGGTGTCCTGTAAAAAAGGTTGTTTGCAAAGGAGCAGGGGCGGGTGTTTTAAAAGATGTGGACTTGATGGTTCGTTTGACTAAGGCAGTTGTAAAATCAACTAACTTACCAGTTACGGTTAAAACACGTTTAGGTTGGGACGATAGTATGATTAACATTATGGAAGTAGCAGAACGCTTACAAGATGTTGGCATTAAAGCTCTAACAGTTCACGGACGTACTCGTGCTCAAATGTATAAGGGCAATGCAAATTGGGAGCCAATAGCAGCTGTAAAAAACAATCCTCGTATGCACATTCCTATTTTTGGTAATGGTGATATTACAACTCCCGAAAAAGCATTAGAATATAGAAACAAATATGGGTTGGACGGTATGATGATTGGCCGCGCAGCTATAGGCTATCCTTGGATTTTTAATGAAATAAAACATTTTTTTAAAACAGGTGAGCATTTACCAAGACCAACTCTTGAAAATAGAGTAGAAGTAGCTTTAGCACATTTTGATAAATCTATTGAATGGAAAGGCCCTAAACTAGGAGTGTTGGAGATGCGTCCGCATTACACTAATTACTTCAAAGGCATCGATCATTTCAAAGATACCCGTATGAAGTTGGTAACTACTGATAATATTGAAGAAATCAGAGAGTTACTATTATCTATTCCTGAAAAGTATAGTACGATTACAACTTAATTTTAATCTAAAGCATTAAGTTATATCTCTTTCAAAGAGATTATGTTAATTATATAATTAAAAGCTTATCAGCATAGCGCGAAGACGTGAACGTAATCCGCCAGCTGGTGGACGAACTACAATTTTTTCGGCGACTTTGCGTGGGCTTTTTGAGCGAGAAAAAGATTGGAGTTGGCGTTCGTTCTTGATTTCTTTTTTTTCTTTTCTTTATTAAGAAAGAAAAGAAAATGTAAATCATCCCAATTTTTAGCCACTAATCTATTTAATTTTCTCTTTCGTATAGTTTGTTTTCAATTTAATTGATATATCAACTAAATTTGTTTCAAATGAATAGATTATGGAAAAGTTAGATTCAGTTCTCTTTTATTATATAGAAAAAGCAATTAAGAGTTACCGTCAGTTTGCTCAAAAAGAGTTAAAGAAAGTCGGTTTAACAATCACTGTGGACCAATGGTTGACTTTAAACTGCTTAAACGAAAATCCTGATATTTCTCAAAAAGAATTAGCTGAAACTGTATTTAAAGATAATGCCTCTATTACTCGAATGATTGAATTATTAGTAAAAGCAAAATATTTAAAAAGAACTATCAAGAAAGAAGACAGACGGAAATCGAATTTAGATATTACAGAACTTGGTCAAGAAACTATTGCAGCAGCTTCGATTATTGTTGAAAAATACAGAAATGCAGCTTTAAAAGGAATTGGTATTGCAAAAGAAGAACATGTAAAAACAGTAATGAAAACAATTATAAAAAACTGTCAATAAAAAAATAACAAGGAGGTGCAATTTAATTAAACAACGCGCTGTTGGAAATGTGGGTTGATTCTATTTCCATCAGTTTTAATTTGGTATGCACCTTCCTTGTTATTCATATAATAATCTTTATAATTTTTTTAAATCAATTCTTTAAAAATATATTTTTCATCAAAATCAATTTCAAATTTGTTAAGAAAATTAATATATTCATCTATGAATGATTTTTTAGCATGATGTTCCTCTTGATTTTCGATATAAGAAATAACATCTTTCAATTGTGATTTACTATACGAAAAAGCGCCATAGCCTTCTTGCCATTCAAACTTCTCTTTTACAAACTTTTTTTCGTTTATCCATTTTGAGGAATTACTTTTTATATCTTTCATTAAATCTGAAATAGATTGTGAAGGTCTTATCCCAATTAAGATATGTATATGATCTGGCATTCCATTAATAGAAATCATCTTATGATTATTATTTTGAACAATTCCTGTGATGTATTTATATAATTCATCTTTCCATGATGAATGAATTACTCCTGCTCTGTATTTTACAGCAAAAACAAATTGAATATGTATTTGGGTATATGTATTTGCCATTATTAAGATGTCGTCCCTACGGGACTTTTGATGTTTGTTATGTTATTTATCTACCGATATTTAATCCCTACGGGATTATTTTTTAATGTTATTTTATTATGACATTGATACAAAATTAAGATGTATTTATATATAAGCGTGCTATGTTTTGTAGCATTTTTTACACCATCGTATAAGCATAATATCGGTAGAAAAACGTAATGTTATTAGTATCAACAAAACATATATTCTAATAAATAATATATTTCAAAATGATTTTTTATGCCCCAGCGGGGCAATATATCGGTAGTAGTAGAAATCATTATTCATAAAAGAATTCAAAACATTTATTAATTTACATAAAAATATTAAGCTCCGTAGGAGCAAAATATCGGTAGAAAAAACACATTTATTTGTTTTCAAGTCCCGTAGGGACGAAATATCAAACGATTTAAAACAAAACACCTGTCAGAATTTAAATCCCGACAGGTGTTTTAATGTTCAAATACAATTACCCTAATACAGATAATTGCTCTTCAATAGATTTTATCTTCGATAAAGCATCGCTTTCCTTTTTACGCTCGCTAGCAATAATATCAGGCTTAGCGTTTGCTACAAATTTCTCGTTTGATAATTTAATTTGTACCGATTTTAAGAACCCTTTATTGTAATCTAACTCTTTTGTTAAACGTTCAATTTCATCTTCCTTATTTAAGTTTTGTGCTAAAGGAATATAAAACTCAGTGGTTTTAATTTGAAACGAAAAAGCACCTTCTACTTTATCTTTGGTATAAGAAAATGCAGAAAGATTTGCTAACTTAATAATTGTATTATCAAAGTAAGAGCGCGTTGCTTCTGATTTTTCAATTACTTCTAATTTTTCTTTAGGAGACAATTGTTTTTGAGCACGTACGTTACGCACCATAGCTACTAACTCTTTACTAACTTCAAACTCTGCTAATTGTTGTTTATCTATATCTGATTTTACAGTAGGCCATTCAGCAACAATAATACAATCCTTCGCATCACGTTCTTTGATTAAATGCCAAATTTCTTCCGTAATAAATGGCATCCAAGGATGCATGATTTTTAATAAAGATTGCAGGTAACCTATTGTTGCATCATAAGTAGCATTGTCAATTGGTTGTGCTTTACCATCAATAAAATCTGGTTTAATTGCTTCTAAATACCATGCACAGAAATCGTCCCAAACTAATTTATAAGTGGTCATCAACGCATCACTCATTCTGTATTTTGAATAATGATCATTTATGATTTCTAATTGCTCAGATAATTTATTATCGAACCAGGTAATCGCAGCTTTTTGTGCATCCGATTGAACGGCACTAGAAGCCACTTCAAATCCAGCAATTAAACGGAATGCATTCCAAACTTTATTTGCAAAATTTCTTCCTTGTTCGCAGTAACTTTCATCAAACATTAAATCATTACCTGCTGGTGAGCATAATAACATACCAACACGTACACCATCTGCACCATATTTTTCAATTAAATCTAATGGGTCAGGGGAGTTCCCTAAACTCTTACTCATCTTACGACCTTGCTTATCTCTTACAATACCAGTAAGGTAAACATTAGTAAATGGTTTTTCTCCCATCCATTCATAACCGGCAATAGCCATACGTGCTACCCAAAAAAATAAAATTTCAGGAGCAGTAACTAAATCATTTGTTGGATAGTAATATTTTAAATCTTCGTTAGCATTCTCTTTTCCATTTCTAATAACAGCAGGGTCAAACACCGTAATTGGCCATAACCATGATGAAAACCAAGTATCTAAAACATCGTCATCTTGTTTAACTTCCTCAATTCTTAATTCTGAATTCTTAATTCTTAATTTTTCGGTAGCTTCTTCTTTTGTTTTGGCAACTACTGTATTTCCTTTATCATCATACCATGCAGGAATTCTTTGTCCCCACCACAACTGACGACTAATGCACCAATCGTGTACATTTTCCATCCAGTGCTTATAGGTATTAATGAATTTTTCAGGAATTAATTTTATCTCACCATTTACAACATTATCTAAAGCTGGCTTACTAATGTTCTCCATCTTTAAAAACCATTGCATACTTAAACGAGGTTCTATCACTGCATTAGTACGTTCGCTGTATCCAACTTTATTTTTAATTTCTTCAATTTTTGCAACTAAACCTTGTTCTTCTAAATCTTTAATAATTTGTTTACGGCAAGCAAAACGATCCATACCAACATAAGCACCGGCAGCCTCGCTGATAGTTCCATTTGGATTCAACACATCAATCGTTTGTAATTTGTGTTTTTGGCCTAAGTTAAAATCATTGATATCGTGAGCAGGCGTTACTTTTAAAGTACCTGTTCCAAATTCTTTATCAACGTATTCATCAAAAATAATAGGCACTATACGGTTTACAACAGGCACAATTACATGTTTACCTTTTAGGTGCATATAACGTTCATCAGTTGGATTTACACATACCGCTGTATCTCCCATAATGGTTTCAGGACGGGTAGTAGCGATTGTAATATATTCTGGAACTTCGAGAGCCTCAGTCCCCGTTATTAAATATTTTACATAAACCAGTTTACTTTGCGCTTCTTTATGAATTACTTCCTCATCACTTACAGCTGTTAATCCTTGCGGATCCCAGTTAACCATTCTCACACCACGATAAATCTGCCCTTTATTATATAAATCAATAAACACATCAATTACCGCTTCACTTAATGGTTCATCCATTGTAAAGCGAGTTCTGTCCCAATCACAGCTAGCGCCAAGCTTTTTTAATTGCTCTAAAATAATTCCACCGTATTTTTCTTTCCAACCCCAAGCATGTTTTAAGAAATCTTCGCGACTTAAATCAGCTTTATTAATTCCTTGTTCTTTTAATAAGGCTACCACTTTAGCTTCGGTAGCAATACTTGCGTGATCTGTGCCTGGAACCCAGCAAGCGTTAAATCCTAACATACGAGCTCGGCGAATTAGTACATCCTGAATGGTATTATTTAACATGTGCCCCATGTGTAACACTCCTGTAACATTTGGAGGAGGAATAACAATAGTATAAGGTGTTCTATGATCAGGTGTTGATTTAAAGAATTTGTTATCCAGCCAATATTGGTACCAGGTCTTTTCGGCTTGAGCCGAATTATATGTTTTAGCGATTTCCATGCTTTGTATTAAAAATTTTGTTAAATTTCGCAAAAATAGTGATACTAAACCATATCGGTACTATCTTTATGGCACGATATTAGAATTATTTTTTGAACTATAAAAAACATAAACAACGTATAAAAATGAAAAAATTAATTTACACTCTAGGATTTGTTGCTTGCTTAAGCACTTTATCAATTGCACAAGAAGGTCATAGCGCTAATGATGGCCATAACCATGGTGCAGCTGTAACAGCTACTACTGCTCCTGCAAGTACTGCTGATATTAAATTTGACAAAATGGTTCACGATTACGGAAACATTATGCAAGGTGATAATGGAGAGTGTGTTTTCAAATTTAAAAACACTGGTAAAGAACCATTAATTATTACGATGTGTCAAGGTTCTTGTGGTTGTACAGTTCCTCAATGTCCAAAAGACCCAATTTTACCAGGTAAATCAGGTGAAATTAAAGTAAAATACGATTCTAATAGAGTAGGGCCAATCAGTAAATCAGTTTCAGTTCAATCTAACTCAAAATCTGGAACTCAAACTTTACAAATTAAAGGAAACATTGCAGCTAAACCAGTTGAAGAAGCATTTCCTACAAATGCACCATCTCAAGGCGCTCCATTAGAGAAAAAATAATTAATCTAAAAAATAAAATAAAATGAAAAAAGTATTCGCAGCAGTAGCATTGTTCCTAGGTTTAGGTTTTGCGGCAAACGCTCAAGAAGGTGGTTCAGTTGTTCCTAGTATCGATCCAAATGCTCCAGAAATGAAATTTGAAGCAGAAGTATTAGACTTTGGAACTGTGAAATTTGATGGTAACGGCGTTCGTGAATTCAAAGTAAAAAATATTGGTAAATCTCCTTTAACCATTTCTAATGTTCAAGGACAATGTGGTTGTACTGCTACTACGATTGATGGTAAACCAGGTTGGCCTCAAGAACCAATTTTACCAGGTAAATCAGCAAGTATTAAAGTGAAATACGATACTAAACGCCCTGGTCCATTTGAAAAAAATGTAACTGTTACTTCAAATGCAAAAGAGCCAAGTAAGGTAGTTAAAATTAAAGGGGTAGTAGAATCAGCGCCAGCTGCACCAACAACACCAGATGCAAAATAAATTATATAGATTACTTAAAAACCCTTTCAGAGATGGAAGGGTTTTTTGTTTCTGCTTATTTTTTATGAGTTTGATGTGTTACGCTCAACCTCAATTAAAATTTACAGATACTAAAAAAAGTTTTGGCTTCGTGAAAAAAGGCGAAGTAGTTATTATTGAATTTGAATTTATCAATATAGGTAATCAACCAGCTATAATAACTGAAGCAAAAGCAGAGTGTTCCTGTACAACCGTAGAATTTCCTAAACAACCAATTGCCCCAAACCAGAGTGCAAAAATCATTGTTAAATTTGATACCAAAACAGTTTACGATAGGCAAGATAGAATGGTTGAAATTATATCAAATGCCAAAAATTCTGTTCAAAAAATAAGGTTTAAAGGCGTGGTGTTAAAATAGATTATCTATCTTTAATTTTCATAAAACCATTTACTTATCAGAGCTATTTTATTCATACTTTTTTTTGTTTGTATAAATACTGTGTTTATTTCGCAGACTATAACTCCATTTAAAGAAAATAATAAATGGGGTTATCAAAAAGGTTCAAAAACTATTATAATTCCCGAATACGATACTGCTTTTGCATTTGATAAAACGGGGCAAGTTGCATTAGTAGCTAATAAAAGTCAGTTTAATAAAGAAGTAAATCCTATTACAGGTGAAGAGGAGTATGCTTATGATTATAATTTCATAAATAATAAAAACAACAAATTGAAGTTATTAGCCGAACACTTTCCTGATAGCATGTTTACCTTTCCTCAGCAACAGGAATTGCAGTTTAATTATCAGGATTCTTCTAACTATTTTAAAATCCTATTTCAAGGCAAACTATATTTATTTTCTAAAAAAGGGAAGCAATTATCATCGGGCTTTGATAATATTACAGAAACAAAAGCCAAAGGCTATTTTGAAACAGAAAATAATACAGAGTTTGAAAAACAGCTATTACGAATTAAAGGTTTAGTAGATTCAACAGGTTTAGAAGTAGTGAAGTGTAAGTACAATCATGTTTCAATAAATAAAGAAGATAGTTCTATTTACTGTTGTAGTGCCGTTTACAATAATAAACTTAGCGACGATGTGTATAATTATAAAGGAAAAATTATTTATACTCACCCAAAACATATTGCTTTTTCATCTAAAACAATTCATGTAATGAAGTCATATATTCCTAAAGAAGAATATATAATTGAAAATACATTATCAGGAGATACCTACTATTTAGATGGAGATAATTTTTGTTATCTAAAACATGATAAAGCACTTTTAGTGAATAAGGAAAATTGGTATGTGATAGATTTAAAAACAAGAAAAAAACAAAAGGTAGATAAAGAAGCATACTTTTTAAACTTATTTATAATTAGCGAACATTAGTGACAAAACTTAAACTTGACATATCAGATGTTTCTCTACATAAAGAGGTTGCTAAACAACTCATAGAGTTTGCAAAGGAACAGCGTGTGTTTTTATTTGATGCGCCAATGGGAGCTGGCAAAACAACTTTTATAAAATCGTTATGTCAGTTTCTAAATGTAACTGACACTATGAGTAGCCCTACATACTCTATTGTAAATGAATATCATACGGATTCAAAAATAAAGCTATACCATTTTGATTTATACAGATTGAAATCATCTGAAGAGTTATTTGAAATAGGATTTGAAGATTATGTTTCTTCGGGTAATTATTTGTTTATTGAATGGCCAGAATTAGCCTTGCCCTTTTTAGACTCATATCTGAGAATTATCATAAATATAGAAAACAATAATCGTTATCTTTGTCCCGAATTTATCAATCATTCTTAATGAAAACTTGTATCCTCTTACTATTATCCTTTTTGTCAATTGTATCTATTTCGCAAACAGATGCTGTTTTAACAGGAACAGTTAGCACTAAGAAAAAAGGAACTTTTTATTTGATGTGGGGCTATACAAGAGCTGTTTACAGTAAAAGCACTATTCAGTTTAAAAATACATCAAATAAGTATTATCCTGAAACAGGAAGATACCATGATTATGATTTTACAATTTATGAAGCAACTGCTCATGATAGGCCTGATTTCGACCAAATTCCGGATGTAGCAAATATTACTATTCCGCAATATGTTGCTAGAGTAGGTTACTATTTTAATAATAGTAAAGATATTGGCATAGAACTTAATTACGATCACACAAAATACGTCGTTGATAATTATCAGACAGTGCATGTACAAGGTACTTTTAATGGGACTTATGTAGACAAGGATACTATTCTGGATCCAGATAATTTTCTTCATTACGAACATACAGATGGCGCCAATTTTTGGATGATAAATTTCATAAAGCGTTGGAAGTTTTACGAGCCCTCTAAAAATTTTAATATTGGATTAATTGGAAAACCAGGTGCGGGAGTTGTTATACCGAGAACTGATGTTACTATGTTTGGTACGAGAGTTAATAATAACTGGAATTTAGCCGGTTGGATTGTTGGTGCCGAAGGAGGAATACGAATAGAATTTTTAAAACATGGTGTTTTTGAGTTTGTAGGAAAAGGTTCGTACGCTGATTACAGAAGAGGCTTTATACTAGGAACAGGAGGTGGCAGATCAAATCACCACTTTTTTACAGGACAATTAACAATGACCTTAGGCGGTAGTTTTTAAAATCCAATTTTTCCTTTACCTGAATCGAAGCTATTTTTCATCCCCAACATTTTAATAGCCGTTACAGCTGCCTCATCCCCTTTATTGCCATGTTTTCCACCTGTTCTATCTTCTGCCTGCTCTTGAGTATTAACCGTTAATACACCAAATATAAATGGCTTATTGTATTTTAAATTTAAATTGGTAATTCCTTTAGCAACTGCATCGCATATAAAATCAAAGTGTTTGGTATCTCCTTGAATAACACATCCTATACAAATAACAGCATCCACATTACCTAATTCGGCCATGTATTGAGCTCCAAGTGTTAACTCAAAGGCACCTGGTACTGTTTTAGTAATAATATTTTCTGGCTTTGCTCCGTGCTTAATTAATGTATCATAAGCGCCTTTCATTAAAGCGCTAGTAATTCCATGATTCCATTCAGCCCACACAATGCCAAATTTCATATCTGCTGCGTTAGGAACGTCAGAACCTTCAAACGCTGATAAATTTTTTAATTCACTTGCCATAATTTTATTCTTTAAAACAAAAAAAGGTGACATCACATCACCTTTTTTTTATCGTTCATTTCTTTTATTATTGAATATTTCCTAAAGTTTTAACTCTAGCAATGTATTTATCTACTTCACGAGCTTCAGTACTTTTAGCATATTCGTTTTTTAAACGCTCATACGTTGCTAAAGCCTCTGTATAATTAGCTTTTTGCTCATAGGCAAATGCTGCTTTCTTTAAGTAAATAGGAGTTGTAAAATCGTTATTAGATTGTTCAGCTGCTTTTAAGTAAAATTTTATAGCTTCATCTACATTATTTAACTCCATATTTGCATCTCCAATGGCTCCAGTTGCAACAGGTGCTACCATTTCATCTTTACCACTAAATTTCTCTAAAGCTTCAATAGCTTCTGCAAATTTACCAGTACGTAACAAACAAATACCTGCATAATAATTAGCTAAATCACCAGTTTTTGTTGCACCATAAGTATCTGCTAATTCATTAAACCCCATCATGGTTTTAGGACCATCAGCAGTTTGAACGTTTAAGCCACCATTTAAAGCTACTAAAAAACTATCTTTTTCAAAATAAGTTTGAGCAAAAAATGCTTCGTTAGCTGCTGTTTTTTCTTCGCCAGGTAACCAGTAAAATTTATAAAAACTGAAGATAGCTACAATAGCTAAAATAGCACCACCACCATAAGTAATTGCTTTTTTATTGTTTTCGTAGATCATCTCTAAACCACCTAAATCCATCTGTTTTGCAGACGATTTTTTAACAGATGATGGTTGAATATCATTACTACTTTCTACTTGCTCAATTTGTTCTATTTCTTCAGACATATTAAATTAAAATTTTGAGTTGCGAAGATAAATAAAATTATCTACTTATAAAAAAAGAAAATGCAGGCTTTTTCAACTAAAAAGGTCTAATTAGTCCTCAGTAACCGCAATATCTCTGGTTAAATGTTGCTTATTTTTGATAGAAAAAGAAAAGCCTCCGCTAACAGTATATGGTGCAGGAATATCCATATCTAATCCGACGGCATAAATATAATAGGTTCCCTTATAAACATTGAATCTATAATTTCCTTTGGAATCTGCCAAAACAGACGCATCATAAGTATCAGTATGATCTCCAGGAAACTCTGAAGAATTAAATTTAATATATACTGTAGCATTAGGAATTGGATCTCCGTGATGAGCCACAACTCCTATTATGGTCGATTTTCCTCCTAATTGGTTTTTTTTGCAGGCTGTCACAAAAGCTAACAAGCTGATAATAATAGAAAGTTTTAGAAAAAATCTCATTTTTGGTTATTTTAAAACAAACTATTCAACAAACCAACCAATTAACCTACGTCTTAGCTTACCGCTATAGGTTTGGGTTTGGTAATCTGTATAGTTATTAGTAGCGTTAATACATTTAGAAAATTGTTTAACGCGGTATTTTACTTCTTCGCTTAATAAATCAAATAACTCAAAAGCTTCATCAAAGTCAGCTGCATTATCTTTTATTCGTCCAAAATGATCATCTAAAGACTGGTCTAACACCATTTGAGGTTTTAAACCTTTACGTAAACATTGTAAATAGCGTTCACGAACAATAAAAGCTTCGGCCGATGAGTTTAAGAAACGCGCTTTAATATCTTCAGGTAACTCATAATCGTTTTCTAATTCATAATCCCACTCATCTTTGTAGCGTTGCTCCAAATACATGTGAGGTGCCACAAATACATGTTTCCAATCAATTGGGAATTGCCATAAATTAAAACGGCGGGAATTATTACCTAAATCAACAATATTAAATTTCTTTTTATGAGGCAATACACGCGAACCACGCCCAATCATTTGATGATACAACGTTAAAGATTTGGTAGCTCTGTTTAAGATAATGGTTTCCACTTCTGGCTCATCAAAACCAGTAGTTAAAATACTAACTGAGCTTAAAATACCATCTTTAGTATTTCTAAACCAATCCAAAGTCTCAGCTCTGTCTCTGTCGCTAAACGTACTATCTAAATAACGAATAGGATAGCCTTTTGATTTGAATAAGTTATATACCGCAATGCTGGTTAAGATACCAGCGTTAAAAATGAGGGTTTTTGTTCCTTTACCAATTTCCTCATAAGCATCTAGCAATTTACCTTGCATCATGGCCTGAGAGTATAATATCTCATGCGAACCTGTGGTAAATTCCCCATTATTACCCACTTTTAAGGTACTAATGTTTACATCGTTGGAGTAGGTAACACCTTCTGCTAAAAAACCCTGATCAATTAAAGAGGAGATGCTTTCGCCAACAATAATTTCTTTATAGGTTTGGTAGAGCGGTAATTTTTTATTGCTACTTAATGGCGTAGCGGTAACTCCTAGGATATTAACGTTCTCAAAATAATGAAATATTTTACGGAATGAATTGTAGTGAGCCTCATCCACAATTACTAAACCAATGTCTTCTAAAAATTGTTCGTCTTCCTGTAAACGGTTATTTAAGGTTTCCACTAAAGCGGTAAAACTTTGAAAATCGGTTTGTTGCGCTAAGTTTTTAACCTCGCTATTAATCACTTTGTTTTTAATACCAATGCCAACCAATACATCTGAGGTTTGTTTACTTAACTCAATACGATGGGTTAGGATTAATACTTTTTTATTAAAGTGATTGATGTAACGCTTTGCTATCTCTGAAAAGATAATGGTTTTACCACCACCAGTGGGCAATTGAAACAAGATGTTTTCGTTAGGCTTAGCATCCTTTAATTTATTGAAAATAGTATTGACCGCTTCTTCCTGATAAGGATAAAGTTGACGGGTAGATATAGACTCTTGTGTTTCTTCCACTATTCAAAAAAATAAGCCTATAAACTTAGGATTTTTTTTGGTTAAGCATGGGAAAAGATGGAAATATTAAATAACGAGTTATTGACAATTGTCTATTAGATATTATAGAACGCAGATAACACTGATTTTATAAGATTAAAAATGCTCAGCTGCATTTGTAATGCTGCGGCATAACACTTGTTCAAGTAATTTTAATGTCAAAAATTAGCAATACAATATGTATATTAATGAAACCAGGTCAAAAACAAAACATTAAAACTGATAAAGTCTATTTTATTACCTTTACTGTTGTAAATTGGATTGATGTATTTACTCGAAAAAACCATCGCGACTCCATTATAGATTCCTTAAAATATTGTCAAAAATAAAAAGGCTTAGTCATATTTGCTTATTGTATTATGAGTAATCATATACACCTAATAGTAAATACAAATGACCCTTTTCTTTTAAAAGATACCATTAGAGATTTTAAGAAATTAACATCTAAAAAGATAATAGACTTAATACAAAATGAACCAGAAAGTAGGCGAGAATGGATGCTGAAATTATTTGAAGAAGAAGCAGAACCAAGTAAACGACATAAATATTTTAAATTTTGGCAAGAAGGAAATCATGCTATTGAATTATATAGCAAGAAATTTGTTTGGGATAAAATCAACTACATCCATAATAATCCTGTGGAAGCAGGCTTTGTAAAAAACCCATACGAATGGATTTATTCATCGGCAAGTAATTATTATGATATGGAAAGTATAATTGATGTGATAATGCTACCGCAAATATTAATTACCTATTAAGAACATACCGCAGCATTACAAATGCAGCGGAGCGGGTTTATAGGTACAAATTACCTTAATAATTGGATAAATCCTTTATATGTTTTCTCTTTTGTTTCTATAGAATAAAAATAGATGCCATCAGTGCATTCTATACCAGATGTAGTTCTACCATCCCATTTTATGACTGACTTAGAGGTTTCAAATATTTTGTTACCCCATCTATTATAAACGATACAAGATAAGTTTTCATTTAAAACAAACTCCCAAATGTCATTTATTCCGTCATTATTTGGCGTAAATACGTTAGGAATATTAATATTTAAATCCCCACATTCAGTAATAGATACATCATCAATATAATAATAAGAAGCTATTGTATTAACGTTTTTTTGTCCTCCATTATTTAAAAATAATGTATCTAAATTGCTATTGTTTTGAAAGTTTGATATAATTACAAATCTTTCGTTGCCAGTAGCTTTATACGTACTTGATATTTCTAACCATTCGATTTTATTGGTTAGGTAGTTACCATTTGAGTTAATTTGAGGTGTAAGATTAATCATATCTAAATTACAAGTTGTATCTAAATATTTAGTCGTTGTAAAAGCAAGGCTTATTCTATTAACTGCATAATACATAGAGTCTGCTAAACTGATATAAAATTTTACGCAGTAAACGAAATCTTTTTTTAGAACTTCATTTAACTCAACAGCAATTGCTTCTCTGTAACTTGACGTATAAAAGGGCACAAATACATAAAAACCACCATAAGCATCACCTGTACGAGGGTTTTGAAAACCTGCAAAATTTTGAGGTATTGATACGTCTGTAAATATTGGTGCGCAACTATTAAAATAATCAGAAGAGCATAAATTGGGATCGTACCAATATTTACAATTAGATAATCCACCTGTTGTATTAGGACAGCTTATTGTGTCTTCAAAACTACCATTAGGCACTAAATTAACTTGGCTTTTTGTTTCACAACAAAAACATAACATAAACAAAAGAAAAAATATGTTTAAAAGTTTATTCAATGAATGAGGTTGTTATTTTAATAAAAGCAACAAGCCATATGCAGCTTGCAAAACTATACACTAATATACAAATTTGAAATTAAATCTATCTACCGCAAAATAGTAACAGAACCTTTATACTGTTCATCCTTACCATCATTTAAAATGTAGAAGTAAGTACCAGTTGGCAGTAAGTTACCTAAGTAGGTGCCGTTCCATAAGTTATCGTAATTAGTAGCATTATACACTAATTTACCGTAGCGGTTATAAATCTTTAAATTGTTGTCAGGATACTTTTCTAAATTACCAATATAAAAAAAGTCGTTTTCTCCATCACCATTTGGTGTAAAAGCACTGTAAAAAAATAGTTTGTCTCCGTTTATTACTTTAACAGTTACAATATCATAAGATACACAACTGTGTTGATCTTGCGTTGATAAGGTATACGTTGTTGTTGTAATAGGCCAAACATCTGCCTGGGCACTTGATCTATATTTAATATGATAATCAGGAGTCCACCAAAAGATAGTGCCACCTGTACCTATTAAAGTAATAGTTTGCCCTTCTTCAATGATTGTATCTGGGCTAGCATCAACAAAAGGAGGTAAAAAAGGAGTAACAGTAACCTGAGAGACATTATTTGGGCATATACCATCAGATACGGTTAAGGTATAAACAGTAGTCACACTTGGATTTGCTAAAGGACGCGTAGCATTTGGGTTATCTAAGCCATAGCTTGGTGTCCAATTAAAATTGGCAAAGGCACTATTGTTATTTGTTGAACCAATTATAACTCCTCCTGACTGGCTATAACAATAACCAGTATCTAAACCTGCTCCATACAAATATATCAAATCAATATTGATGTTCATTGAATTTGATACGATAGTAGTATCAAAATCTGTTACGGTTAAGGTATAAGTGATATTATTTGTAATGCCTGTAACAGTAGGATTAGCAACAGTAGTTGAGCTTAAAAATGTAGCCGGCGACCAAGAATATTTATAAGGAGGCGTTCCTCCACTAGCACTAGGAGTAGCACCAATAGTTAAACTCCCGTTGATGCAAGCAATTTTATCAGGACCAGCGTTTGCAACCAACTGGGCAAAACTGTATTCAAGCGAACAAACTAAAAAAAGACTATAAAAAAGAATCCTATTCATCCTTACAAATATAATGAAGAAATGTAATAAATGTGGAATTTGAGGCTAAGAGTCTTATTAAATAGCAAAATTAGTACTATATTTTTTAACCACATAGATTAAAAAGAAAAGGAGTTAT
This sequence comes from Bacteroidia bacterium, assembly GCA_046594225.1. GTDB lineage: Bacteria > Bacteroidota > Bacteroidia > B-17B0 > Aurantibacillaceae > UBA4416. Next base: position 67,277 of record JBKJPW010000008.1, on the reverse strand, counting down.
AATAAAAGAGAAAAACATAGATCTGATAGCTATCGGATCTATGTAGTTTGAAAAAATTACCAAATGGAGAAATTATTATAAATCATAGCTTTTCCCCACTTTTCTTTTCCAAAATCTTTTTCTAATTGAGCTTTTAACTCCGCTGATTTATAGGTTTTTTGTTTTGATTTTTTTGGCAACAATGATATAACTTCTGGTTTAACAACCTCTACGCTTTTAGCAAAATAAATCACACCTCCATCTTCAGTTGCTAAACCTAATATGGCCCCAGGTAAGCCAACAAAACTTTCGGGACCAATGGATGGATTAACTTCTGCACAAAACCAAGCATAAATACGAGTACTATCATTTGCTTGCCATATAGCTTTACGACATTGGTAACCACAAATAGAGCGTTTACTGTCCGTCATCTTCCAATTAAATTGCCTAACCGAATCTGATACAAAAAAATGTTCGCCCCATATACTTTTTTCTGTTAATCGATAGTTTGTATGATAGTTTTGATAAACCACATTTTTGGTAGTTGACCAACTCATGCGTTCTACCAAATCACTTTCTTGTGGTTTAAAAACAGATAAGGAATCATTAAAGTAAAGTTCAAACACATCTATTTTATTTTTATCCTCTTCTTTGAGCCATTCTTTTACATCACCATTATTTTTAAACTTTTTATACAAATTGGTTTTGCGTTCATAAGTAATTTTACCATAAGTAATTTGAGCTGAGGCTACATTTAGCATCAGCAAAAAACAAAAAACAGTAGCTACTAAACATCTAAAATTCATTTTCTTCTTTTGTTTTATTACTATTAAACTTAAATGTGGCTTTCAATAAAAAATAACGGCTAATAATATTGGTTTTAATGTCTGTAATGACGTTACTACTAATATCTCTATCTACACTAATATTTTGATTAAGAAGATCGTAAGCATAAATTCCTAAGATAAAATTCTCTTTTTTTAAGAATGTTTTTGAAAGAGAAGCGTTCCAAACTAAATAGTTTATATTATATCCATTACTTCGTTTACTGTTGATGGTATAATTGGCGTTACTTTCTAATATAAACTTTTTAGGGAAAGTAATATTAACATTACCCGATAAACCTTGAGAAGAATAGGGCGTACTGCTGGTTGAATTTAAAGTTGAGAAAGCAGAGTTATATGAATAAAATCCTGATATACCAGCACTAATTTTATCTAAATTCAAACGTAAATCTAATCTAACGGTTGATCTTAAATCCTGAGTAATATTTTCTAAATTATTAACATACGATTTGTTACTTGAATAAAAGAAATCACCATTGGGGTTTAATTCTAATTTTTTAGAATAGAACGGCATACTAGTCCCAACATAACCATTTACATTATAATTACCATTGACGTTAACAGCTTTCGAAACTGTTCTTCCTATACTGTCATAAGCAGTAGAGTTAATGATATCATTATTAGTAAAATTATAATTGGCTCCCAACCAAGTATATTTACCACTAATAGATTTCCAGGAATTAAAATTTAAACTGACACCGTGCGAAAAGGTTGGTAATAAATTAGGGTTACCAACATTAATAAAATTAGGATTTGAATTATCCCTTACTGGCTGTAACTGACTAATGGTTGGGTTTTGAGAACTAGTTGTATACCTAATATCAATTGACTTATTATCAGAAAATTTATAACGCATGGTTGAGAATGGAAGAATATTATTAAAGTTTTGCGTAATACGTTGGTCTCTGAATACATTATTATTATTTACGAATACATTTCGCGCTTTGGTTCCAATAGTGAAACGTAGTTTTTTAACTTCATAAATAAATTTTAAACCAGCTCTATTTATTTGTTTCACATTTTCAAAATCATTTGTTAATGTGGAATCTAATTGATTGTACTCGCCACCAATATTATTAAATGCTTTTTTATCTTGCTTACTATTGTAATACATAAAGTCATAAGAAGCTTCTATCTTAATTTTTTTAGTAATAGGTTCTATAAATGAGATACCTCCAAAATGGCTTTGATTATTATTTTCACTTGCTTTTTTTTGATTAACCGTGTTAAATGAAGAGGTAGAATCTGCATAAAAATAATTATCAGTTTTTAAAATACCATTTGAATTGTTTTTAGAAAATGCATTATTGTAATTAAGGGTTAATAATCTGTCTTTTTTCTTAAATCGCTTTAATAATTTTAAATTATTAGTTACATCATAACCATAACCTGCATTTGAGTTATTAATTGATGTATTTCTTGTTTTAATATTATCGCTACTTAAAAAATCAGTCTCGTCAAAACTCACTGAACTATTATTCAACAATTTCACTTTAGAGGTAAAATAAAAATCAGCTAAAGAATCGATACGCTGTTCTAATCCTATATTTATAGCGTGGGCTTCATTTTTTTGAATAGCTTGAGCTACGTTGGAAGACGTATAACTTGTATCGGTTAAAAAATATTGTGAATTTTTACTGATTTTAGAAACAACCTCGCTGCTATTGTATGAGTAATTTAAGTTTAGCTTTGTGTTTTTAGAAAGTCTATCTGTATAATAAAAACCTGACTTAATGGTTTGAGGAATACCCTGAGGTTGAGAATTGGACGTTGACATTGACCAACCTCCATCTTCATTTTCCTGTCTATCAAACTCATTATTTAAGCCATATTTAAATACATCGTCCCAACCAAAACTCGAATTTGGGGTGTTACTTCCCAAACCAAAAACAGAAATTTTTAATTTCTTTTTAAAGTAATTTGCTAACACCTCGCCTTCATGAAACTTTTGAAAATCACTAGCGCCGCTTATTTTACCGAAGTATCCTTTTTTAGCTTCGTCTTTTAATTTAAGATTTAATATTTTTTGAGTTTCCTCGCCAGTGCTAGAATTAGCAACGTCGTCACTTTTCTTTTCATATACTTGAACTGATTCAATAGAACTAGCCGCTAAGTTTTTTGTAGCAACGGTAGGGTCGCCACCAAAAAACTCATCTCCGTCTACTAATACTTTATCTACAGCTTTACCTTGTGAGGTAATTTTACCTGCGGCATCCACTTTTAATCCAGGTAATTTTTTTAGTAAATCTTCAACCGTTGCGTTGGCTTTTGTTTTAAACGAATCGGCCGTATAAATCAACGTGTCGCCTTTATAGTAGATAGGGTCTTTAAATGCAAAAATAGTGACTTCATCTAAAGTTACATTTTTTGACTGAAGGATGATTTTCCCAAAATCATATTCTAAATTCTTATTGTCGCCAAAAATAAAATAACCCTGATCGGCAAATTTAGGATGAGAAATAATTACCTGATAAGTATCAATTGGTAAGGATTTTAATTTAAAAAAACCATTCTCATCAGATCTCGTAAATCCTACTAAAGTAGAATCCATTAACTTTATGGCCATAATAATTGCATTAGGCAAAGGACCTTTGGCAGATGTATCTTGAACGTTTCCTGAAACAGTTAACTTCTGTGAGAAAGAAGAGATGGCACTTAATAATAATAAATAGAGTAGGTATCTCTTCATATAGTTTTGCTTAAAGCGAAAGTAATTAAGATTATAACGCCATGTTTAGCAAAAGAATACAAAAAAAGTTAAAGTATTTGTTAACGATGTGTTAATGAGAGGGTTTTGTTGATTAACCGAAGATAAAGCAAAGATTTAGGCAGAGTGCGCAAAGTTTTTAGTTGCTACATAGAACCTAATTATTGTTTAATTTTAATTTCTCTAATTCTTAGCGAAACAACTCTGTGCTCTATGAGGTTAAATAATTAGAGCGTTTGCATCTTAATTACTAAATCTACCAAACGACTACTATAACCAAATTCGTTATCATACCAGCCAATAACTTTAACTAAGTTTCCTACTACACTTGTAAAATCAGAATCAAATACAACAGAATGAGCATTACCAATAACATCCACAGAAACTAAAGGATCTTCTGAATATTCTAAAATACCTTTTAAATCACTTTCTGCAGCTTGTTTAAATGCTAAATTTATTTGTTCTACACTTGGGTATTGAGTTAAAACACAAGTAATATCAGTTAACGAACCATCAGGCACCGGCACACGCATACCACAACCTCCTAATTTATCTTCTAAGTCTGGAAATATTTTCCCTAAGGCTTTAGCGGCACCAGTAGTTGTAGGAATGATACTCATAGCTGCGGCACGAGCTCTGCGTAAATCTTTATGTGGCGCATCGTGTAAACGCTGGTCGCCAGTATAAGAGTGAACCGTTGTAACGTAAGCTTCTTCAATTCCCCATTGTTTTAAAACCTTTAACATAGGAGAAGCGCAATTAGTAGTACAAGACGCATTTGAAATAATAATATCATCTGCATTTAAAGATTCTTCATTTACACCTAATACAATTGTTTTAATTGTATCATCCGTAGCGGGCGCTGATAAAATTACTTTTTTTGCACCTGCTGTAATGTGTTTTTGAGCTAATTCTCTCGTTAAAAAATACCCTGTTGATTCAATTACTATATCGATATCTAAAGATTTCCAAGGTAAATTCTCAGGATCTTTAGCTGCAAATATTTTTATTTCTTTACCATTTACGTAAATATGGTCATTATCGTGTTTAATTTCTCCATCAAATTTTCCATGCACCGAATCGTACTTTAATAAGTGAGCTAGGGTTTTAGAATCTGTGATATCGTTTATAGCAACTATATTAATGTTTGGATTAGTGAAAGCAACTTTAAAGAATACTCTTCCAATTCTTCCAAATCCATTGATGGCAACATTTATTTTTTTCATGATATAACAATTTAAGGTCATGTAAATTTACACAAATAACAGACGATAGTTTTTTATTTATATTAAATAATTATAAAATTTATTCTGTAAAAATAGTTTTGCCCATCAAATAACATGATTCACCTCATTTTAAATGAATACAGTTGATAAGAAATACATTGCACCTACAATTTTATTTATATTTACATAGGTAGTTTTGTATGATAAAATATAGTTTGATTTTAATAGTAATGATGCATTTGACAAAAGCCTCGCTTTTTTCTCAAGCTAATTATTCTATCCAATTTCGCCCTAGCTTTGGTTCTTCAATATTATCAAGTGATAGTATTTATATTATAAATTCAACCGATAGTATTCAAATTACTGCCTTACGATTTTACATTTCGAGTATTGAATTGCTAGATAAAAACAAAACGATTTGGAAAGATCCTATTCAGTTTCATTTGATGGATGCTTTTATCGAAAAAACATTGACAGTCGATATTCCTTCAACTATTTCTTATACCAAGTTGAAATTTAATTTAGGAGTTGATAGTACAACAAATGTGTCTGGCGCTTTAGGAGGAGATTTAGATCCAACTAAAGGCATGTATTGGACTTGGCAAAGTGGTTATATTAATTTTAAATTAGAAGGAACAAGTACTGTTTGCAAAACACGTCATAACGAATTTCAATTTCATTTAGGTGGATACCAATCTCCATATAATAACTTACAAACGCTATTTACAGACGCAGGCTCCATGCAAAATATAGAAGTTGGTATTGATATAAAAAAAATAATTAATCAAATTAATTTAGCCGAACAACATCATATTATGTCGCCAGGGAAAGACGCTATGGATTTTTCGCAGAAAATTATTAACTCATTAAGTATTAAACAGTGAAAAAGATTTGGAGTATTGGCATCGTATTGTGTTTAGTACTTTGTGCTTTTCAAATTACTAAAGAACCACTTTTTAAAACGCCACTTAATTGGCCTAAGCCTGTATATGACTTTAGTAAAAATCCATTAACGTTACAAAAAGTAGAGTTGGGAAGAAGTTTATTTTACGATCCATTACTATCGAAAAATAATCAAATTTCCTGCGCGAGTTGTCACTCGCCCTTTACAGCTTTTACTCATGTGGACCATGATTTGAGCCATGGCATTGACGATAGAATAGGAACACGTAATTCACCCGCATTAATGAATTTAGCTTGGCATCAATCTTTTATGTGGGATGGCGCTATTAATCATTTAGATATGCAAGCACTAGCTCCTATAAGTCACCCAGATGAAATGGGAGAAAAAATAGAGTCGGTTGTTTTAAAATTACAACAATCAAAAAACTATCGAACATTATTTTATAAAGCCTATGGAGATAGTAACATTACGGGGGAACATACGCTAAAAGCTATTTCGCAATTTATGCTGACCTTAGTAAGTTCAAACTCAAAATACGATAGTGTGATGCGAAAGCAAGCACAATTTACATCACAAGAAAAAAATGGGTACGCTCTGTTTCAAAAAAATTGTTCCTCATGTCATGCTGAACCACTATTTACTAATCTTCAATTCGAAAACAATGGATTAGCTGTTGATAACACTTTAAACGATTATGGAAGAATGAAAGTAACTAAAAACAAAAATGATTCTTTAAAATTTAAAGTACCAACATTACGTAACATTGAATTTTCGTTTCCTTATATGCACGATGGTCGATTTAAAACCATTGCCGCTGTGTTAAAACATTATACAAATGAAGTTATACAAAGTCAGACATTATCATTTCATCTACAAAAACCAATGGTGTTAAGTTCTAACGAAAAGGTTGATTTAACCGCATTTTTATTAACGCTTACTGATAAATCGTTTTTATTTAATACTAAACATGGTTTTCCTAAAAAGTAATTATATCGCAAGATAATTAAGATTCACCTCCTTTGTTTTTTAACTCAATTCACAATTAATACTTTTACTTTAAACTTAGAAAATAACCCTAAATAAAATACTATGAGAAAATTAATTACCACATCTGCATTTATAACAGGAAGTATATTAGCTTTTGCTCAAACCAATCCTGCTATTACAAGTTGGTTACAAAACACAACTGTGAAAGGTCGTCACTATGTGTCAGGGAATTCAACTCCTATAAATGATGCTTCCTTAACTGCTAATGTACAAACTGTTCAGTATTCAACAAATTTTGTGTATGCTACAACGCAAGGCATTCCTTCGTATGTTGTAGGGCCATATTTAGATGGCAATCCAAGCCAAGCAAGTAATCAAAATGCTATTTTTAAGTTTCCTTTAACACCTGTTCAAAATACGGCTACTGCTGTTAGTACAACTGGTGGAAACATTGGTGTATTTATTAATGGAGCAGCTATGTTTGATTATCGTGATGGCGTTTCTTGGAAAAATTCAACAGGTGCCTATGCTGGCGGTCCAATTGGTGGAATGGGAGATGGGATTTGGAATAGAGATGCCATACCTGCAGAAAAAGCTGGATTTGATTGTTCAAAAGGACATCCTGCTATGGGAAATTACCATCATCATCAAAACCCAAGCGCATTTGATTTGGATTTAAATGTGATTTCAACAATTTGTAGTTTATATGATGCTGATGGTTTATATGCGATTGATAGTACAGTTCACTCCCCATTAATTGGCTTTGCTTATGATGGTTTTCCTGTTTACGGAGCTTATGGTTATAAAAATAGCAATGGAACTGGTGGGATTGTGAGAATAAAATCAAGCTTTGGTTTAAGAAATATTACAGTTAGAAATACTTTATACACTGGAGCTTCTGTAACTGCTGGACCAAATGTAAGTACAACTTATCCTTTAGGAACCTTTAAAGAAGATTACCAATTTAATACGCCAACAACTTCTGATTATTTAGATATCCATAACGGACGCTTTTGTGTAACACCCGAATATCCAGCTGGTATTTACTGTTACTTTGCAACTGTAGATGCAAATTGGAATTCTGCTTATCCCTATTTAGTTGGGCCAACTTATTATGGAACAAAAGTAGCAGCTAAGGTAACATCTATTTCGGAAGCAGTAACAACTTACACGCCTCCTGCAACAACCGGTATTTCTGATAATACTATTGATGAATCCAAAGTAAATATATTTCCAAACCCTGCTACTGATTTAATTGCCATACAAATTAAAGATTTAGTGAAAGAGAATTATGATATCACATTGTATGATATAACTGGTAAAGTAGTTGAGAAAAAAACCTTATACCAAGGGAGTACCATCGTGTATTTTGACACTAAAACTTTATACAGTGGTGTTTACTTTGTAAGAATGATAGTGGGTGACAAGGTGATGAATAAAAAAATTGTAATTGAGAAGTAGTAATTTTGTTTTTTAGTTTAATAACAATGAGACCCACTTTAATAGTGGGTTTGTTGTTTATAGAAGGAAAACTGTCGGTAGCTTCGAGAGCCTCAGCCACCGTTCGTAATGTCGGACACTGAGGTTCTCGAAGTGTTCACTAGTCAATAAACTACTTCACCTCAAATTCCAAAAATAAATCGCCTTTAATATAACCTTGCAATTTATCTCCTATTTTAACTGCGCCAACACCTTCTGGTGTTCCTGTATAAATTAAATCTCCCACTTTTAAAGTAACAAATTTAGAAACGTAAGCAATGATTTTATCAAAACTAAAAAGTAAATCTTTAGTATTACCAAGCTGACGAGCTTGTCCATTAATCTTTAATTCAAAACCGATATCCGACAAATCTCCTAAAGATGATTTCGCAACAAATTTTCCAATAGGTGCAGAAGCATCAAAGGCTTTTGCTTTTTCCCAAGGCAAGCCTTTTTCTTTTGCTTTAGCTTGTAAGTCTCTGGCAGTAAAGTCAATACCTAATCCTATTTCATCATAATATTTATGTGCAAATTGCTCTTCGATATGTTTCCCAACCTTATTTATTTTAAGCACAATTTCAATTTCATGGTGCAAATCTTTGGTAAAATCAGGGTAATAGAAAGGCTCGCTATCTTTTAATAATGCAGTGTCTGGCTTCATAAAAAAGACAGGCTCTGTAGGAATTTCATTTTTCAATTCTTTGGCGTGTTCGGCGTAATTTCGCCCTATACAGATTATTTTCATATACTTAAGTTTAGAAAGTTTAAAGTTTAGAAAGTTAATGTTTTTTTACAACTAGTAAACTTTACAACTTTCATAACTTTCAACTTTAAAATTCTTATTTTTGACAAATTTACGACCACTCACAAATGAGCACTACACATTACGATATCATTATTGTTGGAGGAGGCATAGTTGGTTTAGCCACTGCTTATAAACTACAATCTCAAAATCCAACAAAAACAATTTTAGTTCTTGAGAAAGAAAAGGAAGTTGCGGCTCATCAAACGGGTCATAACTCGGGCGTTATACATTCAGGTATTTACTATAAACCAGGTTCGTACAAAGCCATTAAATGTGTGGAAGGTAGAAGAGAATTATTAAGTTTTGTAAAAGAACACAATATCCCTCATGATATTTGCGGAAAAATTATAGTAGCTACCGAGGAAAGCGAATTAGCTCACATGACCAAAGTTTTTAATAATGGTGTGGCAAACGACGTTGAAGGCATAGAGATGATTGATGCCAAGCGCATTAGCGAAATTGAGCCGCATTGCAAAGGCATTGCAGGTATTTGGGTGCCATGCACTGGTATAATAGATTATGCAGATGTAGCTAAAAAATATGTTGAATTAATTCATGCTAAAAATAACGGATGCAAAGTATTAACGAGTCATAAAGTAACAGACTTTATTAAAAAGAGTGACCATACAACAGATGTGATAACTGAAAAAGGCACTTTTAATGCTACCTATATTATTTCGTGTGCAGGTTTACAAGCTGATAGAGTTACCAAAAAAGATCATGTAAAAACAGATTCAGCTATTGTAGGCTTTAGAGGAGATTATTACGATTTAACAGAGAAGGGTAGAAGCAAGGTGAAAAATTTAATTTATCCGGTTCCAAATCCTGAGTTTCCATTTTTAGGAGTTCATTTTACTAGAATGATCAGAGGTGGTGTAGAGTGTGGACCAAATGCTGTATTCGTATTTGATAGAGAAGGATATAGTAAAACAGCGTTTAGTTTAAGAGATACATTAGCCGCTTTTGGGTTTATAGGCACCTGGAAATTTTTTAAAAAACATTGGCGTTTTGGTTTGGATGAATACCGTGGTGCATTTAGTAAAGCTTATTTCTTAAATCGTTTACGTAAGTTGATACCTGATTTACAAATGGATGATATTGTTCCTGCTGAGCGTTGTGGTATTAGAGCCATGGCATTAAGTGGCGAAGGTAATATGTTAGATGATTTTAAAATTGAATTTTCAGGTAACTCTATGCATGTTATTAATTCTCCTTCTCCAGCAGCAACAGCCTCTTTAGCATATGGTAACGAAATTGCCGAACAAGCTAAAGCTTATTTTAAGTTGGGGTAATATTATAACTAATCGTAACTTTCATTAATCATGCTTTTTTATTAAGTTTGGTTAATGAATAGGTTTTTGCTAATACTACTTCTTTTTCCTTTTTTGCTTTCGGCGAAAGATATCACGGTTGACTCTCTAAAATTAGCTTTTAAAAATGCAAGGCATGATACCACTCGTTGCAATATTTTAGAACAACTCATTGATTTAGAAGAAGAAAATGAACCATGGCTGGCTTATAATATTGAACTTAAAAAAATAGCTGAAAACAATATCGCTCACTCGGCTTTAAATTCTAATAAATTGTTTTTAAGATTTTTAGCTGATGCCCTATATAATATTGCTTTTTTGGATGATCAGTATGGTAATCCAAAGGAGGCTTTAAATAAAAACCTACGCGCTTTAAAAATATATGAGGCATTAAACGATAAAAAAGATATGGCTCCTACACTAAATAATATGGGAGCTATTTACAGCAGGGCAGGTGAATTTGATAAAGCACTTGAATATTACGAAAAGGCTGTAAAATTATCTGAAGAAGTAAATGATCAAAAGGCTATTGGGAGTTTTTTAAATAACATTGCAGGAATATATGACAACCAAGGCTTTATAGCCAAGGCGCTAGAGTATTATTACAAATCACTAAAAAGTAATGAACTCTGTAACGATAGTATTAGTATTGCAGTTGTATTAACAAATATAGGAATGGTTTACAGAAATCAGGGCGATGTGCCAAAAGCTTTAGATAACTTCAGAAAAGCATTAGCCATCCAGGAAAAAATTAATGATAAAAAAGGAAAGGGCTTGAGTTTAAATAATATTGGATTAGTTTACAGCATTAACGGCGACAACGATAAATCGTTGTTATTTAATTTGCAAGCCCTAAAAATAAGGGAAAGCATTAAGGACGTAAGAGGTATTGCAAGCTCCTTAGGAAATATCGGTGCTATTTATAAGAAGAAAGGCGAATTTGAAAAAAGTCTGGGTTATTTAAATCAGTCGTTGGTCTTAATGAAAAAAGCAAATGACAAAAGAGGAATTACTATATGTATGAATGGTATAGCAAATGTGTTGGTTGTTATGAAAAGGATTGATGAGGCTTTGGAAATTGCAAAACAAAGCTATCATATCGCAAATGATTTAACATATCCTGATCTCATCGCAAAAACTGCTTTCACGTTAAAAAGCATTTACGAAAAACAAAGTAAATATCAACTCGCATTTGAAATGTATGAAGTTTATAATAACATGCATGACAGCATTAATAATACTGAAACCAAAAAAGCCTCCATAAAAAAACAATTTCAATACCACTATGAAAAGAAAGCAGCAGCCGACAGTGTTAAAAATGGAGAAGAACAAAAAGTGAAAAATGCCTTATTAACTGCTCAGCAAGCTCAATTAAAGCAAGAGAAAACGCAACGTATAGCATTATACGGCGGCTTAGTTTTGGTAATTATTTTTTTAGGTTTTGTATTTAATCGTTTTAAGATTACTCAAAAACAAAAAGTAATTATTGAAAAACAAAAAATATTAGTAGATGAAGCCTTTGCTCATTTGGAAGAAAAAAATAAAGAGGTGATGGATTCTATACACTATGCTAAACGAATACAAACCGCTTTATTAACTTCCGAAAAATACATTGAACGTAAACTAAACGAATTGAATTCATGAAGCTTTTAATATTCTTCATACTCCTTTTCCCTTTTTTGCTTTCAGCTCAAGATAGCACTATTGATTCTTTAAAAATAGCTTTAAAAAATGCGAAACATGATACTACACGATGTAATATTTTAAGCGAATTAATTGATTCTGAAAGCGACGATAGAGTTTGGCCTAAGTATAACGACCAACTACTTAGATTAGCTAAAAGTGGTTCTTATAAATCGGCCAAAGACAGTGCTAGGAAGTTATTTTATTTAAAACACTTAGCTGGTGCCTTAAATAATATTGGCTACTTAGCACAAAATCAGGGAGATATTTCTAAAGCTTTAGAATTTTATTTAAAGAGTTTAGAGATTGAAGAAGAAATTAAAAATAAAAAAGGGATTGCTTACTCATTAAATAATATTGGTAGTATTTATAAAGATCAAGGTGATATTACTAGAGGCTTGGAATATTATCACAAAAGCCTAAAAATAAGAGAAGAGATAAAAGATAAAAAAGGAATTGCCAACGCTTTAAATAACATAGGTATTATTCATAAAAACCAAGGCGATGCTCAAAAAGGCTTAGAATATTATCATAGAAGTTTAAAATTGTGGGAAGAAATGAACGACAAACACGGCATTGGTTCTTCATTAAATAATATTGGATTTATTTATGATAATCATGGCGATCCTAATTGTCATGATTCAAAAGAAGTATGTTATAAAGCTGCTCAAGAAAAAGCACTGGAATACTATTTTAAGAGTTTAAAGATTAGAGATGAAATACATGATAGGCATGGAGTAGCGAACTCTTTAAATAATATAGGGGGAGTTTATTCAAATTTAGCTGCTGCTGAAAAAAAACTTGGTAATACAACTCAGTGGCAACAATTAATTAAAAAATCATTAGAGTATTATCAAAAGAGTTTAAAAATTCAGGAAGATATTAAAGACAAATCAGGGATAGCATCCTCTCTTATTAATATCGGAAGCATTATACAAAATCAGGGTAAGCTATTTGAAGCACTAGCTCTTACTAATAGAAGTTTAAAAATTGCGAAAGAGTTAGGTTTTCCTCATATTATTAAAAGCGCTGCATCCGCTTTAAAAATGATATATAAAAAACAAAATAAGTTTAAGGAGTCTTTAGAGATGTATGAATTAGAAATTCAAATGCGAGACAGTATTAATAATTCAGTCACTAAAAAAGCAAGCATAAAAAAACAATTTCAATACGAGTTCGAGAAAAAAGCTGCTGCCGATAGCGTAAAACATACCGAAGAACAAAAGGTTAAAAATGCCTTGCTAACAGCACAGCAAGCTCAATTAAAGCAAGAGAAGACGCAACGCATAGCACTATATGGCGGCTTAACTTTGGTAATTATTTTTTTAGGCTTTGTATTTAATCGTTTTAAAATTACACAAAGACAAAAGGTTATTATTGAGAAACAAAAAGTATTGGTTTATGCCGCCTTTTTACAATTAGAAGAAAAAAATAAAGAAGTATTAGACTCCATACATTACGCTAAGCGTATACAAACTGCTTTATTAACTTCCGAAAAATACATTGAACGTAAATTAAACGAATTGAATTAATGAAATCATTTATAATTTTCATATTTATTTTCCCTATTTCTGTTTTAGCACAAAATTCATTTATTGATTCTTTGAAAGTAGAACTTAAAAATGCGAAGCATGATACCACACGATGTAGTATTTTAAATCTTCTTTCAGAGAACGCTAGTGAAGAAGAGTGGCCCGAATACAATGAGCAACTCTTGAAGCTTGCAGAAAAATCGGTAACAAAAGCAAACGTAGCTCTAAAACCCATTTATTTAAAGCACCTGGGTGTTGCGCTTAACAATGCTGGTTATTTGGCTACCAACAAGGGAGATATACCCAAAGCACTAGAATACCTGCACAGAAGCTTAAAAATTCAGGAAGAAGTAAATGATAAAAAAGGTGTTGCCTCATCATTAATTAACATAGGTTTTATTTATGACGGACAAGGTGACAATCAAAAAGCCATTGACTACAATCAAAGAAGTTTGGTTATTTTATACGAAATAAAAGACAAAGAATTAATTGGCAGTTGTTTAAATAATATAGGCAATATCTACCAAAAACAAGGAGATCTAGATAAAGCTCTGGTATATTTTCAAAAAGGTTTAAAAGCAAGGCAACAACAAGCAGATAAAATGGGTATTGCCAACTCAATAAACAATATTGGACTAATCTATTATAAAGAGAAAGATCACACTAAAGCCTTAGAATACTTTCATCAGAGTTTAAAGATTGCAGAGGAACTATCAGACAAAAGAGGAATTTCGCTTTCAACCAATCTTATAGCAACAGCCTTACAAGATTTCGGGAAAATTAAAGAAGCTCAAAAATATAGTATATGGAGTTTAACTATATCAAAAGAATTGGGGTATCCCGAAAATATTCGTCGTGCGGCGATGCGTTTAAAAGAAATTTACAAAAGTCAGGATAACTTTAAAAACGCATTGGAAATGTATGAGTTGGAAAGACTTATGCGGGACAGTATTTACAATACAGAAAGCAGGAGGGCCAGTATCAAAAAACAGCTTCAATATCAGTATGAAAAAAAAGCTGCTGCCGATAGCGTAAAACATGATGAGGAACAAAAAGTAAAAAATGCTTTATTGACTGCTCAACGTGCTCAACTCAAACAAGAGAAGACGCAACGCCTAGCACTTTATGGAGGTTTGGTTTTAGTGATTGCTTTTTTAGGTTTTGTATTCAATCGTTTCAGGGTTGCAAGAAAGCAAAAAGTAATTATTGAACAACAAAAAGTATTAGTTGATGAAGCCTTTACTCACTTAGAAGAAAAAAATAAGGAGGTAATGGACTCCATACATTATGCTAAACGTATACAAACGGCTTTATTAACAAGTGAAAAATATATTGAACGTAAATTAAACGAATTGAATTAATGAAATCATTTATAATTTTCATATTTATTTTACCAATTTCTGTTTTAGCACAAGATAAAATGATCGATTCATTAAAAATAGCTTTAAAAAATGCTAAGCATGATACAACACGTTGTAATATATTACATGAACTTGTGGATGTGGTGAACCAAGATGAATGGATAGTTTATTATAACAAGTTATTGCAAATAACTGAACAAAATTTAAAACAAACAAATCAGTTACCTTCTCTCAAAAAAAAATATTTAAAACATTACGCTTATGCGCTAGAAGGAATTGGATATATTTATGATACAGAAGGTAATATATCTAAAGCTTTGGATTATTATCATAAAAGTTTAAAGATTTGCCAAGAATTAGAAGATAAGGAAGGCGTTGCTCTCTCATTAAATAACATTGGATATATTTATGATAATCAGAAAGACTATCCAAAATCTTTAGATTATTATTATAAAAGTTTAAAAATATACTCTGAATTAAATGATAAAGTAGGCATCGCTCTTGCCTTTAATAATATCGGAGTTGTTTGTCAAAAACAAGGCAATATTTTAAAGGCTAAAGATTGCTTTCAAAAAAGTTTAAGGATACACGAAGAACTCAATCATGAAAAAGGAATTTCAAGATCATCCATGAATCTTGGTTTTATTTATTTTAAGCAGAGTAGTTATCAAAAGGCTATTGAATATTATAAAAGAAGTTTAAAATTACAGGAAAAAAATGATGACCAAGAAGGCCTAGCGTATTCTACATCATACATGGCAAAGGCCCTTTTATTAGATGGTAAATTGAAATTAGCATTTGAATACTCTATTCGTAGTTTAAATATATCCAAAAAATTAGGGTTTCCTGAAAATATAATGAGGGCTTCGATTACTTTAAAAACTATTTATGAAAAACAAAATAAATACAAAGAAGCATTAGAAACCTATGAATTGGAAATAAAAATGCGCGATAGCATTAATAACGAGCAAACTAAAAAAGTGAGTATAAAAAAACACTTTGAATACGAATATGAAAAAAAAGCAGCAGCTGATAGCGTGAAACATACTGAGGAACAAAAAGTAAAAAATGCTTTACTAAAAGCTCAACAAGCACAGTTAAAGCAAGAAAAAACACAACGTTTGGCCTTATATGGTGGTTTGGTTTTAGTCATTATCTTTTTAGGTTTCGTGTTTAACCGCTTTAGAGTAACGCAAAAGCAAAAAGTAATCATTGAACAGCAAAAAGTATTGGTAGATGAAGCATTTTCTCATCTTGAAGAAAAAAACAAAGAAGTGCTGGATTCCATACATTATGCTAAGCGCATACAAACAGCTTTATTAACCAGCGAAAAGTATATTGATCGCAAACTCAATCAATTAAATTAATGAAAAAAATAGTACTGTTAATATTCCTTTTTCCTTTTATCCTTTTAGCGCAGGATCCGTATATCGATTCGTTGAAACTAGAACTTAAAAATGCAAAGCACGATACGACTAAAGTTAAATTGTTATTGGAGTTAAGTGAGGTCTGTGAGGTTAAAAACATCTTAGAGTTTGCTGATCCGTGTGTTACAATTTGCAAAATAAATCTGGCGAAGGTTTCCTCTCAAAATAATAACACCAGCCTTTTCTACTTGAAACATTTAAGTGGAGCTCTTACTAACATAGGAGTAAAATGTTCTGATGACGGTGATATTGATAGGGCCTTGGAATGTCATCAAAAAGCTTTGACGATTTATACAGAAACAAATAATAAATTAGGAATGGCAAACTCATTTATTAACCTAGGTTCAGACTATAGTAATATAGGCGATACCCGATTGACTTTAGAATTCTTATTTAAAGGTTTAAAAATTTATGAAGAAATAGATAATAATAACGGAATTGCCAACGCTCTTAATAATATTTCGGTTGTTTATAGAAGTCAAAAGGATTATCAAAAAGCGATTGAGTATTGCAAAAGGAGTTTAATTTTACACACAAAAACTAATAATAAAAAAGGAATAGGTTATGCTTTGAGTAACTTGGGATCATATTATGACGATCTACATGACACTCATCAAGCTTTAGAATATTATAACAAGAGTTTAAAGGTTCAAGAAGAAAGCAATAATAAATACGGTATAGCTTATTCCTTAAACAATATAGGTTCCATGTATTCAAGAATGAAGGATCTTCAAAGCGCGCTTAATTATTACAATTCTTGTTTAGTTATTTATAACGAAATCTCAGATAAAGTTGGAATCACAATGGCTTTAAATAATAAAGGACGTGCACTTTTTGGACTAGGCAATTTGGTTGAGGCAAGTACAATTGCTAAACAAAGTATGCAAATAGCTAAAGAATTAGGAAACCCCGATAGAATTAAACATTCAGCAAGTACTCTTAGAGAAATATATATAAAACAAAATAAGTTTAAAGAGGCTTTAGAAATGTATGAACTTGAAATTCAAATGCGTGATAGTACTATTAATGAAGAAACTAAGAAAGCGAGTACCAAAAAACAATTCCAATATGAATATGAAAAGAAAGCTGCTGCCGATAGTGTGAAACATACCGAAGAACAAAAAGTAAAAAACGCACAATTAAAAGCTCAACAAGCACAGTTAAAGCAAGAAAAAACACAACGTTTGGCTTTATATGGTGGTTTGGTTTTAGTCATTGTCTTTTTAGGTTTCGTGTTTAACCGATTTAAGGTAACTCAAAAACAAAAAATAATTATTGAACAACAAAAAGTATTAGTTGATGGAGCCTTTGCTCATCTCGAAGAAAAGAACAAAGAAGTACTCGATTCTATTCATTATGCTAAACGCATACAAACAGCTTTATTAACTTCCGAAAAATACATTGAACGTAAATTAAAGGAATTGAATTAATGAAATCATTTATAATTTTCATATTTATTTTTCCTATTTCTGTTTTAGCACAAAACAGAACCATTGACTCTTTACAACTGGCTCTTAAAAATGCAAAGCACGACACCGTACGTTGCAATATTTTAAATTTTTTAATTGATTCTGAGACCGATGAAGAAACATTAACGGCTTACAATGATCAACTGATGGTAATAGCTGAAAAAAATAGTTCAAATTGCAAAATACCAACAGATAAAAATAAATATTTAAAACACCTTTCGGTGGCATATAATAATGCTAGTTTTCTTTCAGAAGAACATGGAGAGATTGAAAAGATGTTGATGTATCGTAAAAAAAGTTTAAAAATAAGTGAAGAAATTAATGATAAAGAAGGTATTGCTGCATCTTTAAACCATATGGCTATCATCTTTGAACACGAAGGAGATATTGAAAAAGCTTTGTCATTTTTTAATAAAAGTATAAAAATCAGAGAAGAGATAAATGATAAAAAAGGTTTAGCAACCTCTTATTGTAATATAGGTGGAGTTTATGAGAATAAGGGTGATATTCCTAAAGGACTTGAATATTATCATAAAGCATTAAAAATTCAAGAAAAAATTAATGATAAAGGCGGTATTGCATTAACATTAAATAATATAGGTTTTGTTCATATTAATCAAGATGATATACAAAAAGGTTTAGAGTATTATAAAAGAGGTTTAAGTATTTATACTGAAATTAAAGATAAATCAGGAATTGCATTTACTTTAAATAATTTAGGTAATGGATATAAAAATTTAAAAGACGATAATAAAGCTCTTTATTATTTTAATGAGAGTTTAAAAATTTGTGAAGAAATAGAATATCAAGAAGGCATAGCCGCTTGTTTAAATGCAATTGGTACAATATATCTTAAAAGAGAAGATTATACTAAAACTTTAATCTATTATCAAAAAGCACTAAGCATATTTGAAATCATAAATAACTCTTATGGCATCAATAATTCTTTAAAAGATGTAGGTATTATTTTATTAAAACTAGGTAAACTTGACGAGGCTTTAACTTATGCCAATAAAAGCATGGAAACAGCTAAAGAAATTGGTTATCCAGAAAATATAAAAAACTCAGCCGCTTTACTTAAATCTATTTATCAAAAACAAAATAAATTTAAAGAGGCTTTAAATATGTTTGAGTTAGAAATACAAATGAGAGATAGTATTAATAATGAAGAAACAAAAAAAGCAAGCATCAAAAAACAATTTCAGTATGAATACGAGAAAAAGGCAGCAGCTGATAGCGTGAAACATACTGAGGAACAAAAAGTAAAAAATGCTTTACTAACAGGTCAACAAGCACAGTTAAAGCAAGAAAAAATACAACGCTTAGCATTATATGGTGGTTTAATATTGGTGATTGTATTTTTAGGTTTTGTATTTAACCGCTTTAAAATAACACAAAGACAGAAGCTTATTATTGAGAAACAAAAAGTTTTAGTTGATGAAGCCTTTGCTCACTTAGAAGAAAAAAATAAAGAAGTGATGGATTCTATTCATTATGCTAAACGTATACAAACTGCTTTGTTACCAAACGAAAAGTATATTGATAAATCATTAAATAGATTAAATAATTCTTAACGATAGTTCATCTATAATTAAAGCGTCTTATTATTTCATATCTTACTTGCAATCAAGCAAATAAATGCAGACCTTTACGCCCTAAAATGAAGAAGAAAGTAGAAATCTTATCACCTGCCAAAAATCTGGTACAAGGTATGGCCGCCATTAATGCTGGAGCTGATGCTGTATATATTGGAGCGCCTCAATTTGGGGCTCGTTCAAATGCTACTAATTCCCTTGAAGATATTAAGGAATTAGTGCAATATGCTCACTTATTTAAAGCACAAGTATTTGTGGTAGTTAATACCATTTTGTATGACCATGAATTGGAGGATTGTAAAAAAATGATTCATGAATTATACGCTATTGGCGTGGATGCATTAATTGTACAAGATATGGCTGTTATGGAAATGGATTTACCTCCCATAGTAATTCATGCGAGTACACAAGCTAATAATCGTGATCCAAAACATGTAAAATTTTTAGCTGATGCTGGGATGAAGCGTGTAGTTTTAGCAAGAGAATTAAACTTAGACCAAATTAAAGATATAACCAAAGCAACAGATGTTGAATTAGAATTTTTTGTGTCTGGCGCGCTTTGTGTATCATTTAGCGGTAATTGCTATATGAGTATTGCAAATGGAGAAAGAAGCGCCAATAGAGGTTCCTGCGCTCAAAACTGTCGTTTACCATATAATTTAGTTGATGGCACAGGAAAAACATTGATTGCTAATAGTCATTTATTATCTATTAAAGATTTAGACTTAAGCGACCAATTACCAAATTTAATAGAAGCGGGAGTTACCTCATTTAAAATTGAAGGTCGTTTAAAAGATATGGTGTATGTAAAAAACAATACATCATTCTTACGTAAAAAGCTAGATACTTTTTTAGAGAATAACGATACATTTCAAAAAGCATCTTCTGGTAGAACCTTTTATAATTTTGAAGCCGAAATGGATAGAAGCTTCAATAGAGGTTACACCGATTATTTTGTAAACAAACGCACTGAGAAGATTGGTTCATGGGATAGTCCCAAATCACAAGGGCAATACATTGGTAAGTTAATTGAAACTAAAGCCAATGGTTATATTATTGAAAATTACGAGAAATTAAATAATGGTGATGGCTTGTGTTTTATTAATGAAAATAACGAACCGGATGGTATGCAAATTAATATTATCGTCAATAATATAGTTGTTCCAAATACATTTAAAAATATTCCATCTGGAACCGTTATTTACAGAAATTCAGATGCGGAATTTAACAGATTAGTAGAACGTGATGATAGCGCTATCAGAAAAATTGGTGTTAATTTAAAGTTTACCGAAACCAATGATGGCTTTATGTTAGTTGCTATTGATGAAGATGGTCACCAAAGTACATCCTCATTTGACTCAGCTAAAGAATTAGCGAAGAATGAAGAATCTACGACTCCTAATATTATTAAGAATTTATCGAAAACAGGTAACACACCTTTTATAGTAGATGATGTTAAAGTTGAGTTTTCTCAAAACTGGTTTTTGCCAATTTCAAAAGTTAACGAGGTAAGAAGACTAGTACTAGAACAATTAATTGATATTAGAGTAAAAGACTATCACCGCGAAGAATTTCAAATTCAAAAAACAAATCATCCTTATCCAGTATCTCAATTAGATTTTACTTACAACGTATCGAACCAAATGGCGAGAGCTTTTTATAAAAGACATGGCGTTACCGAAATTGAAAAAGCATTTGAATTGCAATGGGATCCAGGAAAATCGCGCGTCATGGTTACTAAATACTGCGTGAAGTATGAACTAGGAAAATGTGCTCGTTTTCAAAGAGACACCATGGGCGAAAAAGTAGTGGAACCTTTAACCTTAACACATGGTGATAATGCTTACAAATTGAAATTTAATTGCAAACCTTGCGAAATGGAAATTTGGGAAAAAGATGCTGAATTAGAATATGAAGACGAGGATTAAAAATGATTAATCAATTTGCCGACAAATACAAAACTTTTTCAACATCTAAACTTCTTGAAATTCTTGAAAACAGTAAAGACTATCAATATATAGCTATTGAAGCGGCTAAAAGTGAGTTAGCTTGTAGAAATGATGTAGAAATAGCTCATAAAGATTTTAATGAAAAAAGGTTGCAAGCTCAACAACAAGAAGAACTAGATCAAAAGAAACGTAAAAACATTCAAGATAAAACCTCCAATCTTTTAGAATACGCAGATCCTTTCACGAAGAAAACACCTGAGAAATCTATTGTTATACTTTGCGTTGTTCTATTATTCATGTTTTTATTTCAATTAGCTAATAGTTATAATCTTATTACATATACTATTACTAATTTCTCTGGATCCGATTTTTCAATATATTGGTTTTTCATAGAGTTGTTATATCTACCCATTACTATCTACTTTTTATGGCAGAAAACAAAAGCAGGATGGTTCATGTTTTTGTTTTGGCTTATTTACCAAATCATTATGGACATTACTTATTTATACCTGACTTCTCAATTACCAGATGTGGATAGTTCATATAGTCAAATAATAGATTTGCCTAGCACGTCCTCTTATATTTTAAAATTATGTTTTCATTCTGCTTTTGTCTATTTTATCTTTAAACCTTCTATAAAAAATCTATTTTACCAAGAAATAAAAAATGTAGACAATGAATAAAAATAAAGTAATAGCCGTTTTTTTACTCTTATTTACTGTTGGAGCAGTTAATGAAACTTACAGAATATTGACATCAAATGAAGAGGATATAGCAACAAATAGAGAATCTTTAATTCCAATGTCAATAATATTAACATTAATTTTTATTATTCTTACAATAATTTTTTGGTGGAAAAGCCAAAAAAACAATTCTTAAAAACATGATATCATATTCAGCGATTGCTAACACTTCCTTAAAAGATGTATGGGAGCATTTTATCTATAAAATTGAATATCCTCAACACTTTGTACCCGGAGTGAGTAATGTGACTATTAAGGAAAAAAATGATGAATATGTTATTCGTCAAATGGATATTCAAATGATAAACGGACCTGTAAACACAGTTGTAGAAAAAATCACATTTTCTCCATATCATGTTAAATTTGAGATTATTGAACATCCCATTTTTAGTGGGCATGTAGATAATTTTGCAGAGTTTATTTCAGACAATGAAACCAAAATAACTTTTGCTATGTATTGGAAGAATAAAGCAACTGGCGAAATAGTAAATAATGCAAACATTATAAAAGAAGCTGTAACCAAAACCATTTCCTTTATTGCTAATCATCAAACACAATAAGCCTGATAAACAAGCTGTTAATTTGGCTTTTTAGCACATTTTTGACTGAAATTTCAAATTCTTTGTTGTATGTTTGAATATTACAAAGAACCATGAAAGGCCTTATTCTATTTATAACTATACTGATTTCCTATTCTGTTTTTGCGCAGGATTCAACTCAGATTTTTAGTTTAATTGAAAAGAGCAAGGAAGTATTAAAAAAAAGTGATGTTACGAGTGCATTACAATTTGCTCATCAATCTTTATCACTTAGTTCTCAAAAACAAAATCATAAAGGAGTAGCTACAGCCTGTAATCAATTAGCATCTATTTTTGAAAGTCAAAGTAATTATGATAGTACTAACTATTTTTTAAATAAAACAATTGTTTTAGCAGAAAAACACCAACTCAAAAACGAATTAGCAACAGCACACAATTTATTGGGTTTGGTACTATGGCACCAAAGTCAATATAAGGAAGCCTTGCCTCATCATGCTACAAGTTTAAGTTTATTTCAGGAAACGCAAAACCAAAAAGGCTTAGCAGATACTTATGCTAAAACTGGTAATGTTTTTTACGACTTAAGTGACTTTCCAAAATCTTTAGAAAATTTTTTACAAGCACTTAAAACATATGGCAATATAAAAGATAGTGCTGGTATTGCTGATGTTTGTAATTATATAGGAAAAGTATATAATCGATTAAATGAAAAAGAGTCAGCAAAAAAGTATTTGTTTAAAGCATTGAGTCTTCATCAACGATTACATAATAATAGAGGAATTGCGACATCATACAACGGCCTTGGGAACGTTTTTATGGATAATCATGATGTCATTAAAGCTCTTAAGTTTTTTGAAAAAAGTAAAGACTTCCACGCTTTAGGTGGCGATCAAATAGGTATTTCTATTGCTCACATTAATATTGGAACTATTTACGATATGATGTCTTCTTTATCCGATGATTCTTTAACCATTGTTGCAATTAATATCAATTATAAATCTAAAACGCCCATCAAACAAAGTATTTTAGATTCGGCTAAATATTATTTTCAAGGGTCTATTAACATCAATAGTAGAGTAGGGAACCAGTTTGGTTTGATATATGGTTACAATGGTATTGGAGATGTTTTAGTAAAACAGCAACATTACAAAGAAGCGATTCCTCAATTTGAAAAAGCCTATTCCATATCAAAAGCATTAAATGCCATTAGTGAACAATATGAGTCGGCTAAGCGTTTGGCAAATTGTTTTGAAATGATTAATAATAAAGATAGTGCTTATTTTTATTTAAAAACATACACACATTTAAAAGAAGAAGTGATTGGAGAAGAACGTCAGAGAGAATTATTTAAAAAGGAAAGTCAGTATGAATACGACAAACAATTACAAAAACAAAAAATAATTAAAGAAGCTCGCGAAGCCATTGTCGCAGAAAAAGAAAAGCGTCAAACTTTAATAATAGTAAGTATTGTTATTGTACTATTAATTGTTATTTATTTTGCCATTATACTTAATAAGAGATTAAAAACCACTCGTTCGCAAAAGCAATTAATTGAACAACAAAAATCAAGTTTAGAACAAAAAAATAAGGAAATTATTGATAGTATCACTTATGCCAAACGCATACAGGATGCAATGTTAACCTCTAACAATTACATTGAAGCTGAAGTGAAAAAATTAAATGCCGAAAGTTTTATTGTTTTTAAACCAAAAGATATTGTAAGTGGCGATTTTTATTGTTGTATGTAGATGGAAAAACCCTGTATTACATTACAGCAGATAGTACAGGTCATGGTGTACCAGGCGGTTTTATGAGTATGTTAGGTATTAACTTATTAAGCGAAATTGTGATTGAACGAAAAATAAAAGACCCTGGCACAATTTTAAATATGTTGCGTGAAGAAATTATTCGTTCCTTAAAAACTGACGAAGGTTACTCGATGGATGGGATGGACGCAACACTTTGTAAAATTGACACAGAGAATCAAACTTTACAGTTTGCTTCAGCAAATAATTCATTATATATTATTCGTCAAAAAGAATTATTAGAGTTTAAATCTCAAAAAATGCCAGTAGGATATATGGAAAATGCTGTTCCTTTTCAAACCTTTAATACACAGCTTCAAAAAGGAGATATGATTTATACTTTTACTGACGGCTTTGCTGACCAATTTGGCGGAGAGAGGGGTAAGAAATTTAAATATAGCCAGTTAAAAAACCATTTCATTGCTATAAGCGATAAGTCTTTAGTTGAGCAAAAAAAGTCATTAGATACAACATTTGAATCTTGGAAAGGCATTTTAGAGCAGGTAGATGATGTCTGCATTATAGGAGTAAAGATATGAACGAGTATAATGTAGAGTTTACCCTGAGCGATAGTCGAATGGATGTCATTAGATTCCGTATTTAATTCAAAAATGATTATTTCATTTTTCCGGCACCAAAAAAGTCAATTCTTCTTCGTATTTTTAATAGATTAATTATATACCATGAACAAAATTTTATTTTTCATTATTGCAATTGTTTTTTCATTAAAAATATGCGCTCAAGCACCTTTACACTGCGGAGCAGATGAAATACGTATATCCACTTTAAAACAGAATCCTGCTATTGCAAAGGCTGTTATCAACAGAGATGCTCAATTAGAAAGCTTTACTCAAAATTTTGTACAAAATGTGAACACTAATTTAACTGCAGCAAAAACAAATAGTACGGCTACTTATATTATTCCTGTTGTGTATCATGTCATCCATAACTATGGAACTGAAAATATTTCGGACGCGCAATTAAAAGATGGATTGGACATCGTTAATAAAACGTTCAGAAAACAGCACCCTAACAATAGCAGTATTGTAGCGGCTTTTCAACCTATTCATGCCGATTGCGATATTGAATTTCGCTTAGCAACATTAGATCCTAATGGTAACTGCCATAGCGGTATTAATAGAATAGCCTCTCCTTTAACTACAAGTGGAGACCATCGAGTAAAAAATTTAATTCATTGGCCACCGACTCAATACCTAAACGTTTATATAGTTGCTAATGCTGCTGGTTTAGCTGGTCATGCTGTATGGCCAAGTGATGCGGATACAATTCCATTATGGGACGGAATTGTTTTATCTCATACCTATGTTGGAACTATTGGTACATCAAACTTAACACAGTCGGTTGCCTTTGCTCACGAATGCGGACATTATTTAAATTTACAACACATTTGGGGAGGAAATAATGTTCCCGGCTTTTATTTTTATCCCTGTGCAGACGTAAACAAAGATTGTAATATTGATGATTTAGTTGCTGATACCCCTCCAACAATCGGTTGGCAAAGCTGTAACTTAAATGGCGCTTCATGTGGTAACGTAGTTGACAATGTTCAAAATGCAATGGATTATAGTTACTGTAATATCATGTTTACAGATGGACAAAAAACACGTATGCAAGCATGTTTAAATTCTCCCATTGCTGGAAGAAATAATTTATGGCAACCTTCTAATTTAATGGCAACTGGTGTTTTTACAACTGCACCTTTATGCAAAGCTAATTTTGTAAGTAATAAAACAATGGTTTGCCCAAGTGCAAGTTCCGTTACTTTTACTAACACATCTTATAGTGGCCCCTTTACTTCGGTTGAATGGATATTTGCCGGCGGAACACCATCTGTATCATCTTTATCAAGTCCAACAATAAGTTATTCAACAGTAGGTTCTTATGCCGTGCAATTAAAAGTAAAAAACGGAAATGATTCATCTATTGTTATTAAACAAAATTACATCAATGTACAAACTAATACTGGAGCCGCTTATCCTTACACTGAAAGTTTTGAAACCATTACTACATTGCATGGTACAGAATGGTATTCAAATAATTTAGATACAAGCAATACTTGGCAATTAACCAATTTAGCTTCAGCTTCTGGAAGCACAAGCATTATGATTGATAATTTTAATTGCAATTTAGATGGTAAAGATGAATTATTTAGTAGAACAATTAGCTTAGCAGGTGCCTCTGCAGTTAATGTAAATTTTAAATATGCTTATGCAAGAAGAGACTCAAATAGCGTTGATCAATTACAATTATTTGGTTTAAATTCTTGCGGAGGATCATCTCTTCAACGTTTCTCTGCTATCGGAGGAACTTTACAAACAGTTCCTATACAATCTACGGACTTTTATCCTTCTCAAGCAACTGACTGGAAATTGGAAACAGCAACCTTACCACCTTTTTTATTTACAAGTGGTTTCCGACTAAAATTTGTATTTAGCGGACATGGGGGTAATAATATTTTTATTGATGACATTAATATTGACATTACCACCGGAACAAAAGATATTATCGAAATGATTCAGGAGGCATCACTTTTCCCAAATCCAACAAGTAATAATTGCTCTATAAAATTTAATGTATTACAAACTAAGACATTAGCCATTCATGTGTTTAATATTTTAGGAGAAAAAGTTTATTCGACTTCAAAAGAAGTATATGAAGAAGGAAATCACGAAGTAAAACTAAATACCTCACATCTCGTTAACGGAATGTATATTGTTCAATTACATGATGGAACAAGAGCTATTAATAAACAGTTAGTGATTAGTAAATAAGAAATAGAATTTACTTCAATTTTCCCTATTTCCTTAGTATCTTTAGCCTGTGTCATTTAAACTTATATCCGACTTTCAACCTACTGGCGATCAGCCAACTGCTATTAAACAATTAGTAGAAGGTTTAAATTCCGAAACAAAACATCAGGTATTATTAGGAGTAACTGGTTCAGGGAAAACCTTTACGGCTGCTAATGTTATTCAGCAAGTTAATAAGCCCACACTTATTTTAAGTCACAATAAAACTTTAGCTGCTCAGTTGTATAGCGAGTTTAAACAGTTTTTTCCAGAAAATGCCGTAGAGTATTTTGTGAGTTATTACGATTACTATCAACCAGAAGCTTATTTACCAACGACAGGAACATACATAGAAAAAGATTTACAAGTAAATGATGAAATTGAAAAGCTTCGAATCAGTGCTTCTTCTGCTTTATTATCGGGTAGAAGAGATGTGATTGTGGTATGCTCTGTTTCTTGTATTTATGGTATTGGTAATCCAACCGATTTTAAAAAGAATATTATTGAGATTGAAGTTGGAAAAGTAATTTCTCGCAATAAATTATTACATCAATTAGTTGGTGCATTATATTCAAGAACAACCGAAGAATTTAAACGAAGCACTTTTAGAGTTAAAGGTGATACAGTGGATGTAAATTTATCTTACGCAGATTATGCCGTACGTATTAGTTTTTTTGGAGATGAAATAGAATCTATTGAAACTTTTGATCCACTCCACGGAACCATCATTGAAAAACATGAAGATTTTAGAATTTATCCTGCCAACATTTTCGTAACTGCTCCCGATACATTACAAAATGCTATGGGAAATATTCAAGAGGACATGGTAAAACATGTAGCCTTTTTAAAATCACAAGGAAAAGATATAGAAGCTAAGCGTATTGAAGAACGAGTGAACTACGATTTGGAAATGATGCGCGAATTAGGTTATTGTAGTGGCATTGAGAATTATTCGCGATACATGGATGGTAGAGCACCTGGCACAAGACCTTTCTGTTTATTAGATTATTTTCCAGAAGATTATTTAATGATCATTGATGAGAGTCACGCTACCTTACCGCAAGTTAGAGCAATGTTTGGTGGTGAT
Source organism: Bacteroidia bacterium (assembly GCA_046594225.1). Taxonomy (GTDB): domain Bacteria; phylum Bacteroidota; class Bacteroidia; order B-17B0; family Aurantibacillaceae; genus UBA4416. The sequence continues at coordinate 39,035 of JBKJPW010000008.1, read as the reverse complement.
TTTTCTCGTAAACAAAACTTAGTTGAATATGGCTTTCGCTTGCCTTCAGCAATGGATAACAGACCTTTGAAGTTCGAAGAGTTTCAATCGATGTTAAATCAAGTTATTTATGTATCAGCTACTCCAGCTGAATATGAATTAGAACAAGCAGAGGGAATTGTAGTAGAACAGTTAATTCGTCCTACTGGAATTTTAGATCCAATTATAGAAGTTCGTCCTAGTGCCAATCAAGTTGATGATTTATTAGATGAGATTCATAAAGTAGTTGAAAAAGACGAACGTGTTTTAGTGACAACTTTAACTAAACGCATGGCTGAAGAACTCTCAAAATACTTAACTAAACTACAAATACGTTGCCGATACATTCACAGTGAAGTAGATACGTTAGAGCGTGTAGAAATTTTACGTCAGTTACGTGTAGGTATGTTTGATGTGTTGATTGGTATTAATTTATTGAGAGAAGGATTAGATTTACCTGAAGTATCATTGGTATGTATTTTAGATGCTGACAAAGAAGGTTTTTTAAGAAATGTGAGAAGCTTAGTACAAACTTCCGGTAGGGCAGCACGTAATGTAAATGGTAGAGTAATTATGTATGCTGATAAAATGACGGATAGTATGCGTATTACCATTGAAGAAACTGGTCGTAGAAGAAAACGCCAAATAGAATATAATTACAAAAACGGAATTACTCCAAAACAAGCCGGTAAAAAAGCCTTATTACAACCTAATGATCATGGCATAGAAGTAACGGTTGATGGCAAATTAGTAAGGACATATATTGAACCAGAAGAATTAAGTTATGCCGCCGATCCAGTAGTTCAATACATGAGTAAAGATGAATTGAAAAAACAAATAACCAAACTAAAATCTGCTATGCTAAAAGCCTCAAAAGAAATGGATTTTATGAAAGCAGCTAGCTTACGCGATGAAATGTTTGGTTTAGAGAAATTGTTAAATGACAAGTAAAAATCTGATAAAAGACAAAAGATTTAAGATGATAGACCGTTTAAGTTTTAATCAATCTTTAATCTTGTGTCTTTAATCTTTTATCTCCCTTATGAAAATCGCCACCAATAAACTATCAGATTTATACGAATTTTATAAAACAGAATTACTTTCTGTTTATGATGAAGATGAGCTTTACGCTATTTTTGAATTGGTTTGCGAACATTATTTGAATTATTCAAAAACTGATACACGTTTAAATTTTCAAGGAAATTTAAATCAATCAGATGTTTTAAAAATATACGATACAGCCAAAGCATTAAAAACAGGAATACCCATTCAATATATTTTTGGTGAAGCAGATTTTTATAATTTAAAATTCAATGTCAATTCATCTACGTTAATTCCAAGACCTGAAACTGAGGAACTAGTAGATATTATCTTAAAATCTCAAACAACCAATAACTTTATTCCAACAACTATCCTTGACATTGGAACTGGCTCTGGTTGTATTCCCATTGCTCTTAAAAAACATTTGCCAAATGCTAAAGTAACTGGGCTGGATATTTCCGAAAAAGCCTTAGAAATAGCTAAATCAAATGCCATTAAAAATAATGTAGAAGTAGAATTTTTGAATATTGATATACTTGCTTCTCAATCAAACAACCAAAAACTTCTTTCTTACAACTTAATTGTCAGTAATCCTCCTTACGTTCTTAATTCAGAAGCGAAAAGCATGGATGCACGAGTTTTAGAGCATGAACCTCATTTGGCTCTTTTTGTAGAAGATAATGATCCTATTATTTTTTATAAACGCATTATTGACTTGTGTCAGAAGCATTTAGATGAGAATGGGTATCTATATTTTGAACTAAATCCGTTGTATGCAAATGATGTAAAAAACTATGCAAATGCCAGTAAAATCTTTAATTTTACGGAGATTATTAAAGACATGAGTGGCAAAGAACGATTTTTAAAAGCACAGAAAAAATGAAACACCTTCTCATAATTTTTACATTTTTATCTTCTTTCATATTTTCTCAAGAAAAGATAGAAACATCAGTGGAAAAAACTGCTCAGCCTGTTGGCGGACAAATAGATGTAGATTATGTGTTTCAGTCACAAGTAATGTATCCTGAAAATTTATTAAAAAATAAAATCAGTCAGGATATTGCCATTTACTTTACTGTTTCTACAGATGGTTCTGTAAAAAATATCGAATTTAAAAATGAGTACAAAGAAGAATTTAAAACCGAAGCAAAACGATTATTGCGCTTCTTTCAATTTTCACCTGCTACAATTGGCAATGTAAATGTCGCGTCACAAAGTTTTTTAGTATTTAAGTTTAATACGGATTCTTACAAAAAATTTATAAAAGATAGAGGATTTAAAATTCACAAAGAACAATCATTATTTGATACTAGTTTTGTAATTTATTCAAGAGCTGATTCATCTCCAGAATATTACAAAGGCGAAGAGGCATTAGGTGAATTTGTTTTATCAAATTTAGAATACCCAGATCTTGCTATTCGACAAAATTTACAAGGTACAGTGACTATGAACTTTATAGTAGAACCTAATGGCACTATTAGTAACATTGCTATTGAAAAAGAATTTAATCATTTATGTACCAAAGAAGCTATACGTATTATGCGTGAAACAAAATGGAAAGCAGGAAAAAAAGATGGAAAATTAATACGTTACAAAACAAAATATCCAATTGTATTTAACTTAAATAATATTAATAAAGATAACGCCACTAGCGAACAACGATAATTATTACGAATATACAAATCTATCATACCCAGATTCGTATATTCGTAAACAATTCGTATTTAAAAAACATTGAACACCTATGAATTATTCAATTACAACTGACAAACTAATTACTCTAAAAGATATACAACATATCTTAGAATCAAATGCCACTCTAGTATTATCCAATAAAGCAAAAAAAGATATTGTTGCTTGCCGCGAATACTTAGATAAAAAAATGGCTTCACAAAAAGCACCTATTTATGGTATCAATACAGGCTTTGGTTCTTTGTGTAACGTTATTATTCCTGATCATGAATTAGAAAAATTACAAACAAACTTAGTCATGTCGCACGCTTGTGGCATGGGAGATGAAGTACCATTGGAAATTGTCCGTTTAATGTTACTATTAAAAATTCAATCTTTATCATACGGAAAAAGCGCCGTGCAATTACAAACAGTTGAGCGTTTAATTGATTTATACAATCATAAAATTTATCCTATTGTATACCAGCAAGGCTCATTAGGTGCTTCTGGTGACTTATCTCCATTAGCTCATTTATCGTTGCCTTTATTAGGAATGGGTGAAGTAAATTATCAAGGTAATAAATACCAGGCGGCAGTTGTATTAAAGCAATTAGGTTTAGAACCTATCACTTTAAAATCAAAAGAAGGTCTAGCATTGTTAAATGGAACTCAATTTATGAGTGCTTATGGTGTGTGGTGTTTATTAAAATCAAATAAATTAAATACACTAGCCGATTTTATTGGAGCTATTTCATTAGATGGTTTTGATGGAAGAAGTGAACCTTTCAAAGATAATATTCATATCATTCGTCCTCACAAAGGGCAATTACAAACGGCTCGTGCAATTCGCGAAAACTTAAACGGAAGTGAAATTTTAGCACAGAAAAAAGTTCAAGTACAAGATCCATATTCTTTTCGTTGTATTCCTCAAGTGCATGGGGCTACTAAAGACGCGACTAATTATGTGAACTCTGTATTTGAAACAGAAATTAATTCAGTAACCGACAATCCAACGGTATTTCCTGAAGACGATGAAATCATTAGTGGTGGTAATTTCCATGGACAACCTTTAGCAATTTCATTAGACTTTTTAGCAATTGCTATTGCAGAATTAGGAAGTATTTCTGAAAGACGCGTGTACCAATTAATTTCAGGTATTCGTAACTTACCAGCGTTTTTGGTAGCTAAGCCAGGTTTAAATTCAGGCTTTATGATTCCTCAATATACAGCTGCTAGTATTGTGAGTCAAAATAAACAATTATGTACACCAGCAAGTATTGACAGTATTGTATCGAGTAACGGACAAGAAGACCATGTGAGTATGGGAGCAAACGCAGCTACTAAATGTTATAAAGTTATTGAAAACGTTGAAAAATTATTAGCGATTGAATTATTAAATGCCTCTCAAGCAATAGAATTTAGAAGGCCATTGAAATCGTCTCCAAAAATTGAAAACGTATTAACTGATTTCAGAAAACTAATCCCATTTATTAAAGATGATAAAATTATGTATCAAGAATTAGAAGCTACTTTACAATTTGTTAAAACTTTAAGTATTTAAAATTACGTATAGTTTATCACTTCAACCATAGTCGAGAGGCAAGAAAAAAGATGAGACAAAAAACAATAGTATTATTATTCATCCTGTCATGCAAACTATCGTTTGCTTGTCAATGCCCATTAACTCAATTAAACGCTGAGGAATTAAATAAATATGAAATCATTTTTAAAGGAACTATCAAATCCATTAAATTAAATAAAGAGAATAGTGAAGCCATTTTTACCATATCTGAATTATATAAAGGAATGTTAGCACAGGATTTTAAAATTTTGTTTAATGATACCGACCCTTGTAAACTAGAACTAAGAGTAGGTGATGAGTGGATTATTTATTCTAACTACTTTCAGATTGACAATTCTAAATTAGATTTTTGTAGTCGTAGCCGTAAATACATCAAAAACATCAAAGAAGATTATTTTGCCGAAACAACGGGCATTTCGTATGATGAAGAACAACGTTATTTACAAGATAATTTAGGATTACATAAACTCCTCAAAAAAAATCCTAATATTGTTGAAAACAGAAATATCATTCCAAATAATAATCAGTTTATTATTGTTTTAATATGTTCAATGATAGGACTAATTGCATTCTACTGGTTGTTTAATAAATTATTTAAATAAAGTACTAACATGAAAGTTCAACTTCACAAAGCGCACCCCTGGCATGGCATCTCTATTGGAGAAAGATGTCCTGAAATTATTACTTCTTTTATCGAAATGGTTCCTGCGGATCATGTAAAATATGAAATTGATAAAGCCTCTGGTTACCGTAAAGTAGATAGACCTCAAAAATTCTCTAACATCATTCCTGCATTATATGGTTTTGTTCCTCAAACTTATTGTGGAGAATTAGTTGCAGAAAGAGCTAATGAAAGAACAGGTCGTACTTCAATTATTGGAGATGGCGACCCATTGGACATTTGTGTTTTAACTGAACGCAATATTACCAGCGGCGATATTATTGTAGAAGCTATTCCTATTGGTGGTTTTAGAATGATTGATAAAAATGAAGCCGATGACAAAATTATTGCGGTAATGGCAAAGGATGAGATTTATAGTAAATGGAAAGATATTTTAGATTGTCCTGAACCATTAATTAATCGTTTACGTCATTACTTTTTAACGTATAAAAATATTCCAGGAGAATCAACAGCTATTGTCGAAATTACAGAAACATACGGCAGAGAAGAAGCGCATGAAGTAATTAGAAGAAGCATGAAAGATTATGATAAATCATTTAGATCTCATATGAATTTGGGGATTTAACACGACGTCATTGTAATTTCTCTTTCAAGTTGGAAGTAATGTCAAATAATACTGAATAAAAAGAGGCTACTTTAAAAGTAGCCTCTTTTGTTTTATCTTGCAATCAACACATAACCTGGAACAATATGTTCTTTATCTTTTTTATCAATCACTTTAATGATATAGAAATATGTAGCATCGGGACAATTCTCGCCGTTACTTGCTTTACCGTCCCACGAAGCATTTAATACATCCCAGCTATATAATAATTGTCCCCAACGATTAAATATAGTTCCTTCAGCTGATTTTACACCAGACACTTTAATTTTAAATATATCATTAGCGCCATCATTATTTGGTGTAAACACATTTGGCACTTCAATTACAAATCCACCTTCCACAACTATTATATGCGAAATGGTATCAGAACATAAAGTTGAACTTGCAATTAAAAATACTGTATAGGTTCCTTCTGTTGTAAAAATAGAGTTTGGATTTTGATTATTAGAAATATCTCCGTTGCCAAAATTCCAATTCCAAGATGATATTGTACCAACACTTTCGTCTGTAAAATTAACTGTCAAAGGAGCTTCTCCTGTTGTAGGGTCTGCTGAAAAAGCAGCAATAACATTATCTTGCGATACATTTACAGTTGCTGTTTGTGAGCAACCAGTCACTAAATTAGTAACCGTTAATGTATAGATTCCCGTATCAGTTACTGTAGGAGTAGAACTATTAGCACCAGCTGTAATACTTGATCCATTTGGACCGCTCCAACTATAAGATACAGCATCTGTAGACGTAGACGTTCCTGTTAATGTTGTAACGGATAAATTACAAGGCATAATAGATGCCGCACCTGCGTCTGCATTTGGAAGAATAATATTACTTCCTACAGTCAATACTGTTTGAGTAGAGCAACCATTTGAAGCATCAGTAACGGTTGCCGTATAATCACCAGCAACAGTTGCAATAACTGGATTAGCTGCTGAACCACCCGAAGGTATTAACCACGTTGCTGTTAATGTTGATGTAGCAGTTAATGTGCTGCTGTTAGTTGAACAAGTAATCACAGAACTAGTTGAAGAAGCTGTCAGATTTGGAGCAACTGTATTTGTTCCTACAGAAGATGTTGCTGAAGTAGTGCAACCATTTACAGGGTTAGTAACTGTCAATATATAATTACCATTCGCATTTACAGTAATTGAAGAATTATTTGCACTTCCTACTATTCCAACTCCCGACCATGTATAAGTACTAACTGGATTAACCGTTGATGTAACAGCAATTGTTGATGAATAACATGTAATAGAAACAGTTGGAGATACATTTAATATTGGAATAGTTGTATCTGTTCCAACAGCAACTTGAGCTGCACTCGTTGAACATCCATTAGATGTATTGGTAACAGTACAAGTATAATTACCACTAGTAGTAAAAGTAGGACTTGCAGTTGATGCGCCCGAACTAGGAACTGGATTCCAAGAATAAGTAACTGGTGTAAATGTAGAAGTTAATGATACACTCGGTGTTGGATTTGAACATGTAATAGTAGCTGTGGTTGAAGATAAATTAAAAGTTGGAACATTAACATCAGGGTAAACAGTAACTGTACCAATAGCAGATACACATCCATTAATAGTGTTGGTAACATTTACAGTAAAAACACCAGTGCCTCCAACCGTTGGATTACTAACAGATGTATTACTAATTGTTCCAGTTGATGGGGCAGTCCAAGTATAGGTCGTATTTGGATTTGAATTACTAGTAACGCTTAATGTTGTTGAAGGATTACTGCATGTAGTTGTAACAGAAGATGCGGCTAAGGTCAAACTTGGTGCTGTTGTGTTAGTAGGAACAGCAATATTTGTAGTTCCCGTTACACCCGAACAACCTGTAATCATATCAGTGATAGTTACTGTATAGTTACCTCCAGTTCCAACAATTGGATTTGCTGTATTAGCTCCTGATAAAATATTTGGACCAGACCATGCATAAGCATAATTTGTTCCAGTAGGAGTTGAACTTAATGTTAAACTTGTTGTATTACAAGTTATACTTGCCGAAGCGGCAACATTAGCCATTGCATTAACTGGCGTTGTATTAGTTGGCACAACAACCTGATACGATTGCGAACAACTTGCTGTATTTGTAATTGTTATAGTATAGGTACCTCCAGATGATACAGTTGTTGCAGATGAAGTTGGCGAAGAAATTGTTCCAGGGCCAGTCCAAGAATAAGTAAGAGGGGATAAAGTAGAAGTAATACTAATAGATGCAGAAGTGAGAGTACAGGTAATTGAATTAGATGCCGCACTCACAGCGCCATTAGGCGTACCAGCACTTGGCGAAACTTGAACAGTAGATGTTGATGTACAACCTGTTCCCGGATTCATGGCCGTTAATGTATAAATGCCTGCTCCACCTACAGTGGTTGTATTAGTTGTTGCTCCGTTACTCCAACTAAATAACGAACCACCTGTGGCATTACCTGTTAAAGTTACTGACGGAACTGCACAAGTAATAACTTGATTAGACCCTGCCGTAACTGTTGGTGTTGTTAAATTATTAGTTACTGTTCCAATAGCAGAAACTGTACTTGAACAACCTGTTAAAGTGCTTGTAGTTACTAACGAGTAGTTTCCTACAACAGTTGCAGTAATATTAGCCGTTGTATTACTTCCTAATATTCCTGGACCCGACCAACTATATGTTACTCCTGATGCCGGACCACCAACTAATACAGTTGATGTTTGAGCACAAGTTAATGTTCCGTTTGTTGCAGAAGCAGAAGGAACCGTTGTATTAATATTTGCTGCTAAAGTTGTTGAGTATGAACAACCCGCCGAACTTAATACATTTAAAGTATATGTTCCAGAACCTTGTCCCACAGCATTTTGAGAATTAGTTCCGCTAGTAATAGAACTTCCTCCAGGAGCTGTCCAAGTATAACTGGCACCAGCTACCGATGTAGAATTTAAATTGATAGTGTTAGTAGCACAAGTAATACTACCCGTTGTACTTGTTGTTGAAGTAGGTATTGAGTTAACGGTAATTGTTCTAACTGAAGAATTTATACAACCATTTGCATCAGTACCATTGACTGTATAAGTTGTTGTAGATGTAGGAGAAAATGCAACGCCATTAGAAACACCTCCTGTCCAAGTATATGTATTAGCTCCTGTTCCATTTAACGTTACCGAACTACCATTACAAATAGTAGCATTACTAACTGATGAACCAACTGTAGGTAATGAATTAACCGTTATAGTTGTTACAGCCGTATTTGTGCATCCACCAACAGCTGTTCCATTAACAGTGTAAGTAGTTGTAATTGTTGGATTAAAAGCAGTTCCATTTGTAACTCCCCCCGACCATGTATAAGTTGAAGCGCCACTTCCACTCAATGTTACAGGAAAACCATAACAAACCACCGAATTACTTGCATTTGCTGTAATAGTTGGAGTAGTATTAACTGTAATGGTTCTAACAGCTGAATTTGTACAACCAGTAACTGCATTAGTTCCAATAACTGTATAAGTGGCAGTTGCTGTTGGCGTAAATGCCACGCCGTCGGATATACCACTTGACCATGTGTAAGATGAGGCACCTGTTCCGTTTAATGTTATTGAATTATTACTACAAATAACCGAACCTGTTGTTGTTGAAGATACATTAGGTTTTGGATTAACGGTAACTGAATACGTTGCTGAATTTGTGCAACCATTTGCCGCCGTTCCAATAACTGTGTAATTTATTCCTGTAGTAGGCGAAGCCGTGACAGCTGTTCCTGTTGATGGGCTTAATGTAGCGGAAGGCGACCAAGTATAAGTATTAGCTCCACTAACTGTTAAACTTGTATTTGAACCATTACATATTGTATTACTTCCAGCAGGTATAATTGTTGGAACTGTATTAACAGTTACATTACTAACAGCCGTATTGGTACATCCATTTACGGCAGTTCCAATGACGGAGTAGGTTATATTACCTGAAGGTGCAACCGTAAATGAAGTCGTTGTATTTCCTGTACTCCACGAATAAGTATTAGCTCCACCTCCAGTTAAAGTAATAGTTTGTGAACCACAAGTTGTAATTGCAGCTCCTGCATTTATTGAAACAGTAGGTACTGATTTTACAACCACTTGTTTGGTTAATGTTTGTTTATAACCACAAACTCCTCCAACAATACAAGTAAATGTTTGTGTCGATCCTGGAGTGACTGTAATAGTTTGTGTTGTTTCACCACCTGGATACCAGTCGTATGAAGAGGCTCCGCTCGGAGCTGTTAACGTTGAACTTTGGCCAGGACAAACAGCTGTAGGGGTAGCAACGATCTGAGGAAAAGCAACACCATTAAGAGCTTGAATAGTATAGTTACAAATATCTTTCGCATATCCATCAACCATTAAATAATAATCATTACCAACGGTTAAACCTGCAGCAGTAACCGTAAATGTGGACGATCCTTCTCTAAAACTAGATACTGGAACAAAATTATTACAACCTGTGGATGAAAAAATTTGCATTTGAATTCCGCCGGTTGGATAATTTCCAACCCAACAATTTCCAACAGTAACCCTCAAATTAGCTGTTGCAGCTCCAGCTGTAAATTTAATCCAAGAATTGTTTTCGATATTTACGTCTATTAATGGAGAAGAATAAGGGCCAGCAGTTGTTGCAGGGCAAGCAGGATAATATCCAAAAGGTCCACAAGTATTTGTACCGTCAGGTTGATTAACCCCAGCTGATGTTTCATTATTAGCATACATTTGTCCAGCACCTGTTCCTGGTCTATCGGGCGTATAAGCAGCGCTAGTGGAACCTGAATATCCATTAATATCACAAACATATAAAGCATTAGCACAATTATCATTTGTCGGTGATTGAACACAAATACCAAAATTACCAGAACTTGTTCCAAACGCCCAATATCTTAAATAAAGAGTAGCTCCTGGTGTTTGACCTGTAGCTGCTATATAGGGCAATAAATCATTTCCTGATCCAGGATATAAAGTATAATCACTTGAACAAGCAATTTGAGTTAATGAACCACAAGCACCACTATATAAAGCCATCGAACCATCTGTAATATAACCAGCTCCTTGATTTGGTAATGGAGTAACATACACAGCGCCACTTGCTGGAACCGTAATTTTGAACCAAACATCTAAAGAACCGGCAACATAACCACCAGAACCACCACTTCCTCCAACACATGATGCCGGAGTAGGGGCTAATCCCGCGCCTGTATTTGTTGCACCAACAGTTGAAAAATTTAAATAGTTACAATCAGAAGTTACTGTAGGTAATTGAATGGCTGTACACGGATTATCATTTGGCTGACCACCACCTATTGGGTTACCAGCTACACACACAGAAAAAGAATATCCTCCACCTGAATAATAATCATAAACTCTTAAATAATAAACCTGACCGGGTGTTAAACCAACCGCATTAATCGTTTCTACTCCACCAGTAAAAGTATTATCCATACAGTTAATAGAAGTAAGACTAGCGCAAGTACCTGAAAATAATTCAACAACACCATCAATACCTGCTGAACCAGTCATCGTTATAGTTTGCGTATAACTATTGGCTGTAAATTTATACCAAACATCGTCATCGGCTGTACCCGAACAACCAGCTAAACTTTGCGTTGCCCCAACAGTTGTACCAGAAGTATTTGTACAACCTGCATTTACAGTTAAGTTAATAGCATTTAAACATGCATCATTAGCCGGCGGTGTGGGGGAATTGGTTACACAAATATTAAAAGTACTAGAGCCTGAACCTGCAAAATAATGATACACTCTTATATAATAAACATTTCCTATTGTTAGTCCAGTAACATTTACTGCCTCTGTTTGACCATTGAATGTATTATCCATACATGCCAATGAAACCAATGTAGAACATGTTCCCGAAAAAACTTCTAAAACCGCGTCAAAACTGGCAGATCCAGTAACAGAAATAGAATGTGAAGTTGCTGTAGCAGTAAACTTGTACCAACCATCATCATCGGCAGTACCAGCACAGCCACTAATACTTTGTGTAAATCCAGCAGTAGAACCTGAAACTGGAGTGCAACCAGCTGTAACAGCTAAGGTAATAGCGCCAGAACAATTATCTGATTGAGAATAAGTATAACCTAGGCAGCATATAAACGATAATAGAACGTATATTTTATTCATAGAAATATTGAAAAAGAATGAGATAATATTATTTAGAAATGATTTCGAATTTATATTCTGAAGGCATTAAATTATTTCGAATCAACAGCATTTTTAAATTATAAATGCTAAACTCAAAATCGGTATCGTTATTTGTATAAAACTCCTTTGCTATCAAGCGAACCTGACCCATAGCCTTTTCAGCCTTATATTCTATTTTGGCCTCAGTAACAAATTGCATTCTCATAATTTCTTCCTTCATAATCTCAATATTCTCATGATTTAATACTCCTGAAAAGCTATAGTAATATATCTTTTCTGTTTGTTTAGCTAAAGAAGCCTTATCTACAGATTGAGCATAAAAACCAGTTGATCCAAGCATGAAAAAAAGCAGAATGTTTAATTTTAATTGTTGTTTCATAAATTATTTAATTAGTAGCCGTATTATATTATTATTAAATGAATTAGAAGTATGCAGTTCATCTGATTTTTTAATTACATCAAACACAAAAATATACCATTTTTACGACACAATTGAAGTCCTAAGTGTTAAAAATTTATTAAATCAATTTAGGTAAATACATAAAATGATAACAGGATTGTTTTAATCGTTAAAAAGAATTTGAAGAACTTAAAATAATAAAATCTTAAATTTATCTATAAACATTCCAATTACTGAGTATCTTCAAAGAATAGGAAGTGAAAATGTACAATAAAAATACAGTTTTTGTTTTAAAAACAATTTAATTATATTTGTGTGATTAACCATTCAATTTATATGAAAAAACTATTAACAATTTTTGCACTTACCAGCTTTTCAGCTATTTTTTCTCAAATTACTATTAATGGCAATTTCCCCACTTCAATGGGTGCTGGTTCATCAGTAGATGTGGATGTTAAAATTAATAAAGGTACGGTAGGTAATTTTGCAAAATATCAAATGGATGTGCCTGCAGGCATTATCGTTTCTTCTATAGATGCAAAAAATGGTAATTTTACATTTGAAAATCAACGTGCTAAAATTGTGTGGGTTTCTGTTCCAAGTGACCCTGAATTTACTGTAAAATTAAAAATTCAAGTTGCCTCAGATGCTCCAAGTTCAGTTACATTTTCTCAAAAATTTTATTATTTAGAAAATAATGAGAAAAAAGAAATAGAAGCTACTCCTGTTGTTATATCTATTGGTGGAGGTAGTGCTGTTGCTGCAACAATACCTACTGAGACAAAACCAGCGGAAACAAAACCTGTTGAACCTGTTACTGTTTCTACTCCTGTGGAAACTAAACCTGTTGAACCTGTAGCAACAAAACCTACAGAAACTAAACCAGTAGAAGCTGCTCCTGTAAAGAAAACCCCTGTTACTTCAGAGGCAGGAATGTCATTTAAAGTTCAAATTGGCGCTTATTCAATTGAACCAAATAAAAGTAAATTTTCTGGCGCTGGAAAAGTAAATATAGACTTGATAAATGGTATGTATAAAGTAACTACTGGAAACTTTAAAACATTAGATGAGGCCGTTAAATTTCGTGATGAGTTAAAATCAAAAGGTTATAATGGCTTTATAGCCAAGTATAAAGACGGAACTCGTATTAATTAAACAATATTTTTTCTAATTAATCGTTCTAAACTCAATTCTTTTGATTAGAAAAAAGCTCATAGTAATTCTCTCTATTATTTCGTGTTATGCTTTTGCGCAGCAGTATCCATGGTGGACACAATACCGAAATAATCAAACATTATATAATCCTGCATTTTGTGGTACAAAACGTTTAATTGATGTTCGAATTAATTATCGTAATCAATGGGTTAGTTATGAAGGTGCGCCAAAAACCTATGCTTTATCTTTAAACTCCCGTTTATGGAAAGGAAGAGTAGGCGTTGGAGGATTTATATTTAAGGATGATATTGGTCCTTTTAAAACTATCAACAGTAGCTTAACTGCAGCCTATCACTTAAAATTTTCTGATTCAGAATTATCTTTTGGCGTTCAAGGTAACTATTTGAAAACAAGTTTTAATGGTAATGATGTTACATTAAGAAATCAACAGGATAAAGCAATTAACCAATATACATCCGACAAAAGCGGCACTTTTGATGGAAGTTTTGGTTTATTATATTATAACGACCGTTTTCATTTAGGGGTGGGTGCTAATAATATTGCTGGGAGTAAACTAGAGTTTTATAAAACCGATTCTTTGAAAAAAGGAGTATATACCAATACTCCACATTATAATATTTCTGCTGGATTTAATTGGGCAGATGATCCAGAGTTTACTTTTGAGAACTCTGTTTTGGCAGTATATGTTCCTGGCGTTCCCTTTTCATTTGATTATACCTTGCGTGCACACATAAAAAAACAGATAATTGCAGGTTTTAGTTTTAGATTAAACGATGCAGTTGCACTTCACTTGGGCTGTACGATAAAAGATAAATTTCAGATTACCTATTCGTATGATATACTTACTTCTCCATTAAGAAAATACCAAAGTGGTTCGCATGAACTAACACTCATTTTCTCTTCAATGATGGGAACTGATCAAAAAAGAAGAGGATTAGATAAACGATTTACTAAACAAAGATATCAATACCTTATTAATTAAATAGGTGTTTTAATTTTTTTGGTTAAATTGGTAAAAGTAATAAATAAGCTTTATGGTATTTGCAGTTATAGATTTAGGAACCAATACATTTAATTTGCTAATAGCAGAGCGATTTTCTAATGCTACCTTCAAAAAGATATTCAATACTAAGATTGCAGTAAAGCTAGGAGAAGGCACCATAAATTCTGGATACATTGCTGATGCTCCATTTCAAAGAGGCATCAATGCTTTAAAACAATTTCAACAATATTTATTAGACTATAACGTGGAGCATACATATGCATTTGCTACATCAGCAATCCGCTCAGCAAGTAATGGTCATGAATTTGTTACTCAAGCAAAAAAAGTTGCTGGAGTTTCCATATCGGTTATTGATGGCAATGAAGAAGCTGATTTAATTTATTACGGCAACCGAATGGCTGTAAAGATGAATGAATCTACTTCATTAATTATGGATATAGGAGGTGGTAGTACAGAATTTATCTTAGGAAACGGACATTCCATTTTATGGAAAAAAAGTTTTTTACTAGGAGCCGCTCGACTATTAGAGAAATTTAAATTATCAGATCCAATAACAGATAATGAAACCATTGATTTTAATAATTATTTGAGGCATGAATTAGCTCCATTATTTGAAGCTATTCAACATTATAAACCAACGGAATTAATAGGTTCGTCTGGTGCTTTTGATTCGGTAATTGATGTGATAGCAGGGGAATTTAATACAGAAGCGCTAAATGATGATCACACAGAATATAGCGTTGATTTAAATCATTATGCTTTTATTAGTAAAAAAATAAAAGAATCAACTTTAAAAGAACGTTATCATATTTCAGGTTTAATTGATATGAGAGTAGATATGATTGTGATATCTGTATTATTAATTGATTTTATTTTAAAAGAACTAAATTTAAAACAGATGCGAGTATCTACCTTCTCATTAAAAGAAGGAGTTATTAGTAAAAAATTAGGGTTATCTCTCTTCTAAAATCTTTCTGTAAATTTAAACAATGATTATTCAAAGTCCATATACACTATCTGTTTCTGATTCTTTTAAGGAAGAGTCCTTACTTAAAAATACATGGCTAGTTATTTTACATGCTTCCAGAACACCACCACATATTGGTATTTTAATAGATGGTAGTTATAATTCATTAACTATTAAGGGCCATGAAATTGATATTAATATAAACGTTCTTTTAAAAACTATTCAACAAAAAAAAATTGAAACGTTATTTATTCAGCTAAAGAAACATCCGGTTTTTAGTACTGATTACCAGAAAGAAATTTGCCAATACTATATCAAACAATATACTCAAGTAAAAGTTAATGAAGCCTCTTGTTTAAGTCCTATTAAATTATTTTTACAAGAATTTTATGCAATTTGTGAAAACAAGGAAGAATTGTTGTTTGAATTAGTAGAACGTTTAAAGCAAAATCAATACATTGAATTAACTAGTGGGTTAAATATTGAAGGAAAAATAGAGGAGAGCGAGTTTTCTTTGCCTATGTATTCTAATCAACAGTTACAAGAAATTATAAAAACAGAACGCGCTAATTACTACAAAGAATAATGTTTATTCAATCAGAACATATTTATTTAAGAGCACTTGAATCATCAGATGTGAATACCTTATACACTTCTGAAAATAATACAGCTGTATGGAAAGTGAGTAATACTTTAGCGCCTTATAGTAAAGATGTTTTAGAGTTATATTTAGAAACAGCTCATCAAGATATTTATGCTACAAAGCAATTGCGACTCATGATTTGTTTAAATATAACTAACGAACCTATTGGCACTATTGATTTATTTGAATTTGAGCCGTTGCATGGCAGAATAGGAGTAGGGGTTCTCATTTTTGAAACCTATCGAAAAAAAGGCTATGCTTTTGAAGCTGTTGAATTAGTGAAGGAATATACTCGTGATACCTTATTACTAAATCAACTGTTTTGTAACATTAGTTTATCAAACAATGAAAGTGTGAGTCTATTTGAAAAATGTGGTTTCGAAAAAATCGGAATAAAAAAACAATGGAATAAAATTTCTAAAAATCAATTTGAAGATGAGTTTATGTATCAATTGATTTTTTAATATTACGTTTAGGGTAATCTTATTTGTGGAAATTCAGAATATTTAGTTTGTAATTCATTTACAAAATATTGGTAACCTTCATTATAACTTATATCCTTATAATTATGTAATATATAAAGTCCGTTATTTTTTTGAATACGTTCTATTTTTCTGACTAGAAAGTAGATCTTAAACCCAATGGAAATGAATAATAAAAATATGAGAAATCGTTTCATGATTTCTATTTAAAATCCTGCATATCAAACAGCTTTTTGTAAATACCGTCTTTTTCTAATAATTCTTTATGAGAACCTTTTTCTGCTAATTCACCTTTGTTAATCACAAAAATTTCATCTGCATTTATAATAGTACTTAAACGATGAGCAATAACAATACTCGTTCTGTTTTTCATTAAATTATTTAAAGCATCTTGCACCAAACGTTCGCTTTCGGTATCCAAAGCACTTGTTGCTTCATCTAAAATTAAGATAGGTGGGTTTTTTAAAATAGCTCGAGCAATACTAATACGTTGGCGTTGGCCGCCACTTAATTTACCTCCTCGGTCGCCAATATTAGTTTGGTAGCCGTCGGGTTGCTGTAAAATAAATTCGTGTGCATTTGCCACTTTAGCAGCTTCTATAATTTTTTCTTTGTTGGGATTATCAATACCAAAAGCAATATTGTTTTCAATAGTATCATTAAACAAAATACTTTCTTGCGTTACAACTCCAATTTGTTTTCTCAAACTTTCAATATCTAAATCTTTTAAAGCAATGCCGTCAATTTTAATTTCCCCTAAATCGGTATCATAAAAACGCGGAATCATATCTGCTAAAGTTGTTTTTCCACTTCCGCTTTGCCCAACTAAAGCAATAGTTTTTCCTTTTGGTATAGATAAGTTGATGTTTTTTAAAACATAACCATCATCTCCTTTTTTGTATGAAAAAGACACGTTATTAAATTCGATACCTTTGCTAAAGGTTTCAATTTTAGTAGCATTAGGTTTATTAACGATTGGGTTTTCGGCTTGTAATATTTTATCAATACGCTCTTCGGAAGCTAAACCTTTTTGAATATTATTATACGCTAAGGTTATTTGTTTAATAGGTGGCACAATTTGAGAAGCGACAGCAAAGTATCCTAAAAATGCTGCACCAGATAAACCACCAGTTCCATCAAATACCATGACGCCGCCAGTATATAATATCAATAATAAAACACCTAACACAACTGTTTCACTAATGGGTGATGTTAAATCGGCACGACGATATAATCCAACCGATATTTTATTATAGGTTTCGTTTACCTTTTCAAATTTATTTTGCACAAAACGTTCACCAGTAAATGCTTTAATTACTTTTAAAGCACCTAGGGTTTCCTCCATAATATTAAATAGTTGTCCAAATACTTCTTTCCCTTTTGCCGAACGACTTTTTAAACTCTTACTTACCAAAGCAACTACTAAGCCTGCAACAGGTAATAATAAGAAAACATAGAGTGTTAAATAAGGACTGATGAAAATAAGTGCAGCTAATGAAATGATTATTACTAATGGTTCTCTAAAAATTAATTCTAAAGTCTGCATAATACTCCATTCAATTTCTATCACGTCGGTTGTCATGCGACTCATCATATCACCTTTGCGTTCATCACTAAAATAGGAGAGAGGTAACTCTAAAGATTTACGAAGCATTTTATTTCTTAAATCTCTAACAACACCATTTCTAATTGGCGCTAAAAAATACATGGCAAAATAACGAGAAATGTTTTTTAGGAATGTGGCTAAAAATACTACCAAACAAATTACTAAAAGTGTTTGTGCTTTACCTTGTTCAATTACCATTAAACACATTTGGTAATATCCCCATTCGGTAACACCTTTCATCGAAAAGCTTAATTCGGGTAATCCAAGGTTCACAGTGGCTTGAAGTTTTGAAATATCGTCTTTAAAAATTAATTCTAAAAATGGAATAACAAGGGAGATAGAAAAAACAGAAAAAACAGAAAAAAAGACATTAAACAAAATGTTTAAGGCAGTATATCCTTTGTATCCTTTAGTGTATTTAAGTACCGAAAAAAGCTTTTTCATTGGCCGCTAAATTACGAATAAATTATACTTTTTTCACGTATTAAAAACTAAACAGTTTCTTATATTTGTCTAAAAACCAATTATATGAACTTTAAAAAGTATTTGCCACACTTAGCAGCCATTGTTGTATTTGCTATCATCACTTTAGTACAATTTAGTCCTTTATTATCTAATAAGGTATTAGAGCAAGGCGATATTGTGAGATACAAAGGAATGAGTCAGGAAATGACGGATTTTAGAAAAGCTGAGCATTCAGAGGCTTTATGGACAAACTCTATGTTTGGCGGTATGCCAGCTTATCAGGTATCTACATTGCATCCAGGTAACTGGTTAGGGCATATAGATAAAGTGTTTCACTTATTTTTACCGCATCCAAGTGGGTACATTTTTTTATGTTTCATTGGTTTTTTCATCTTATTACTATGTTTAGAAATTAGTCCTTGGCTGGCTTTAGTTGGCGCTTTAGCTTACGGATTTTCGTCCTACTTTTTTATTATTATTGAGGCAGGGCATAACTCAAAAGCCAATGCTATAGGTTATTTGGCGCCATTATTAGGAGGTATTATTCTGTTAATGCGTGGCAAGCATTGGTTGGGATTTGGAGTTACCACCTTATTTATGGCTTTAGAATTAAATGCTAACCACGTTCAAATTTCGTACTATGGTTTTATGTTATTTGGCTTAGTGTTTTTAAGTTATTTTATCATTGCATTTAAACAAAAAACTATTAAACCATTTTTTATTGGTGTTGGTCTTTTTATAGCTGCTTCATTAATTGGAGTTTTGCCAAATGCGGGAAATCTATTAACCACTTATGAATATGGTAATTATACAACTCGTGGTAAAACTGAGCTAACCATGAATGCTGCTTTACAAACTAATAAAGGAAATATAACTTCAGGTTTAGATAAAGATTATGCAACGCAATGGAGTTATGGCATAGGGGAGACTTTTACGTTTTTAATTCCAAATTTTAAAGGCGGTGGTTCTGGTGCCATTGGCCGTTCAGATAAAGATGCTTTAAAAAGTGTTGACCCACAAATGAGAGAACAAGTGGCACAAAGTAGTCCTTATTTTGGCGACCAACCTTTTACAAGTGGTCCGGTTTATATTGGAGCTATTGTGATGTTATTAGCATTTTTAGGATTGTTTATTATCGATCATCCTTTAAAATGGGCTTTGGTTGCAGGTACATTATTATCAGTCATGTTAGCTTGGGGTAAGCACTTTATGGGATTAACTAGTTTGTTTATGGATTATGTCCCAGGCTACAATAAGTTTAGAGCCGTATCCATGATTTTAGTCATTGCCGAATTAACAATTCCATTATTAGCGGTATTGGCTTTAGATAAATTCATTAAAGCAACAGCAAAAAACGAAACCTTTACTTTGCCATTTACTAAAATGCAATTAGATCTTAAAAAGGTATTGATTATTTCGGTAGCGGTTGTTGGAGGCTTTTGTTTAATAAGTTCGTTTCTACCAGAAATGACCAATTCATTTATTCCTGCTGGCGAAGAAACACAAATCGTAAATCAATTAAAACAAAGTGGGGCAAGCGATGCGCAAATAGCACAGTTTATGCCTGATTTTTTATCTAACATTCAAAAAGCAAGAGAGTCTATTTTTAAATCGGATGCTCGTCGTTCGTTAATGTTCATAGGTTTAGCATCCATCTTTTTGTTTTTATACCTTATTAAAAAATTAAAACTAGAATTATTTTTAGTGACGTTTAGTATATTTTTATGTGCTGATTTGTGGCCTGTTGCCGGACGATATTTAGATAATAATAACTATGTGCCAAAAGCACAGTATGATGCTCCGCCAGCTAAAACAGCTGCCGATGAACAAATATTACAAGATAAGAGTTTAGATTACCGTGTGTTGAATTTATCAACTAGTACATTTAATGATGCGGCAACTTCTTATTACCACAAATCTATTGGTGGTTACCATGGCGCTAAATTGAAAAAATACCAAGAGATTATTGATTTTCATTTGGATAAAGAAATAAATGGCTTTTATGATGGATTAAATGCAGCAGCTCAAAACGATTCTCTAATGCGTATTCACATGGCTAAATTAGGCGTATTAAATATGTTGAATACAAAATATGTAATTGTTCCGGCAAAAGACCAAGTGTTTGCTATTCCTAATCCGCAAGCTAATGGAAATGCTTGGTTTGTAAAAAACATCAAAACGGTTGCTAGTGCAGATTCCGAAATTGTAGCTTTATATGGTATCAATACTAAACGCGAAGCAGTTGTTCAAGAAAAAAATAAAGCAGGTCTTACGGTTGCGGATTCTTATTCAAACGATGGAAAAATCACGTTACAATCCTACAAACCAAACGATTTAGTGTATGAAACAGAAAGTAAAGACAAAGGCTTTGCTGTATTCTCTGAAATTTATTATCCTAAAGGTTGGAACGCTTATGTGGATGGAAATTTAACACCACACACTTGTGTAAACTATGTATTACGTGGTATGGAATTACCAGCGGGTAAACACAAAGTAGAATTTAAATTTGAGCCACAAGTTTATAAAACAGGTAATAGTATTGCTATGATTGGTTCTATTTTATTACTAGTAGTTGTTGGAGGTTGTTTATTTTTTGCGAGAAAGAAGAAAGAGATCGTGTTGTAGTAATTGAAATATTAATAAGTATTCCTAAAAGTAAATATCTGCAAAATAAATTAATATGAAAATATCACGTTACGGTTTGCTAACTATTTGTTTTGGCTGTTTTAGATCTTTTTGTCAGATAGATCCGGAGTTAAATCTTCCCATTGATTCCATCATAAAAATCAGTCAACAAAATAATCATTCTATTACAACAACTTCATTGTCTTTATCTTGTGATAGCGGAGTTTTTTGGAGCATATCAGCTTCTGGCCAGATTAGGAAATATACCATTAATGGAAATATAGTTGTGCCACAAATGTTCACTGCGCAGGGATTTGGAAATTCGTTGGCAATATGTAATAATTTAAATGGAGGTGCCCTGAGCCCTACGTTCTATAACACAGCAGGTTATTACAATGGCACTGGATGGAATAATATACCGGTATTTCCATCTACCGCTATTTCAAATGCTGGCGGATTCGGGAATGATTTATATTTTCAAGATAATGCCGGTTTTAATGCTCCAACTTGTAAAATAATAAAATACGATGGTACTTCTTTCTATACTATTTATTCAGCCAATTCATACCATACCGCTGCCGATCTTGCAGTTGACACCAGTGGTAACGTTTGGTTTATTACTGGAACATCCGGATTTCAAAGTCAATTTATAAATGTTGTTTCACCAAGCGGCACATTAATTAAAAGCTATCCTTTTAATCTTTATACTGTTCATGCTTATGGATGTTTTATACTTAATAATACTTTTTATATTGGTTTTGGAAGTTTCAATCCTAACTATCCAAGTTCTTTGCTTCCTATCACCTTTACTAATGATTCAGCTATAACAGGTACTCCATTGGTAATGCCAATTAATGACTCAGTTGTTGACCTTGCCAGCTGCAATGCAATATCAATAATTAATGATGTCAAAAATTCTTTATCAGTGGAGCAGCGTTTAAAAATATTCCCAAATCCTAACAACGGTTCATTTACTATCGATTTTACTTCCAAATCTCAAATAACCATTACTAACGTATTAGGAGAAATTGTTTATGATCAATCAATGGAAATTGGAAAACAAAATCTGTCTTTGTTAACGCAAGCTGATGGAATTTATTTTGTAAAAGTAACAGATGATAAAGGATCAATATCTACTAAAAAGATAGTTATATCAAAATAGTTACTTTGAGGAAACAGTTGTAAATCTTTTCTTGAATTTCAGAATAGGCCTTTCAAATCCGTAATACAATAAAGTTGCTAAAGCCATAGTTAGTAGCGTTGTTATACATGGAATTCCCCATCCAAATAAAAGTTCGCTAAATTCAAAATCATTCTTTTTAAAATATTTAATTGTAGGAGTAATAATCATAATATGAGTAATGTACATTCCATAAGAAATATTCCCTAAGTATTTAGCTAATTTGGTTCCTATATTGATTACAAAATTATCCTGGGCAGCTGCCCATACCAAATAGCCACTTGTTAAACCGTACACTAGTAATATTTTAACTATACCTGATGTGTGTGGAATAACATTAAATACAAATAGCATAATGATTAACAGTAATATAGTTTGAATTGGAGGTAAAAACAATAGTTTGAGTTTTGTTCCTTGGCTATAAAACCATGCAATTAAAGTTCCTATACCAAAAAATAAAAAGTAACTACTACTTACAAAATATGGAGTATTGAAGCCGCTAATAGAAGGTACTCCTTTAAAATATAACCAAGATATAAATCCACTAATTATTAAAAACCAACCAATGTGTTTAAATTTCCCATTAAATATAAAAAGTAATATAGGGAGTAATAAATAAATGTGTTCTTCAATACAGATAGACCAAAGGATTGTATAGGCAGGAGTTATGGTTTCTATTAGCAGTTGAAAGTTTACAAAAAAGGTACTTGCATACAAAATATCTTTTATAATAAACTGCATTGGATAATGCTGCATCATAGGTATTATTATAACTTTAACTAGCACAACTAAAAAATAGAGTGGCCAGATTCTGATAATTCTTCGTATGTAAAAGTTTTTAATAGAAAAAGTGCCTTGTTGGAATTCTTTCATTAAAATGAGAGAAATTAAAAAACCACTTATTACAAAAAATACATCTAAGAAAAATCCGCCAGAATTACGATGAATTAATTCCGCATTTGTTTTAATCCCTTTATCATTTAATATACTAGTTGTATGATGAAATATGACTCCTGTTGCACAAATAAATCGTAATAAGTCTATTCCTTTAAAATAAGTAATGGAACTAAATATTTCTTTTACTTTTGCCATTATTAAAACTAAAAAACTTCGTCAATATCATTTCTTCTGATGATATCGCTGCTTGGCGCATCATCATCGTCCCACTTAGTTGATTGAATAGTTTTTGTAGTTGGTTGAGATAAGAAATCAGTATTTTGAACCATGCCAGAAGAAGTATTACTAGCATAAATATCAGAGCCTTCGTTATAATCCAAATCGGTAAACTTAGCAAACTGACCAATAAATTTCAATGGAACATCAACAATAGATCCATGACGGTTTTTGGCAATAATAATTTCGGCTCTGTTTTTAGTAGGTTGATTATTTTCATCTACTTCAATACCGTAGTACTCCGGGCGGTAAATAAACATTACCATATCCGCATCCTGCTCAATAGCTCCAGATTCACGTAAATCACTTAATTGAGGACGTTTACTTCCACCAGGCCTGTTTTCTACATTACGACTTAATTGAGATAATGCAATGATTGGAATTTCTAATTCTTTAGCTAATGATTTTAAACCACGAGAAATAGCAGAAATTTCTTGCTCACGATTTCCTTTACTATCTGGTCCGCCACTCATTAATTGTAAATAATCAATAATGATCATGGAAATATTTTGTTGTTCTTTTAAACGACGAGCTTTGGCACGTAATTCAAAGATAGATAGGGCAGGAGTATCATCAATATATAAAGGAGCAACAGATAATTTTTTGATGCGCTCGTTTAATTGAACAAACTCATGATTATCTAAATTACCCTTTAAAATTTTATCTTGATTAATTTCTGTTTCAGAAGAGATCAAACGTTTTACCAATTGTAAAGATGACATCTCTAAAGAAAAAATAGCAACAGGCTTATTAAACTCAACAGCGGCATTTTTTGCCATCGTAACTACAAAGGCTGTTTTTCCCATACCAGGACGAGCTGCTAAAATCATTAAATCTGATTTTTGCCATCCACCAGTTATTCTATCTAAAGCCGTAAAGCCAGATGGAACACCTAATAAACCATCGGTTTGTTGAGCGGCCATTTCAATTTCCGTAATGGCTTGTGCAATTAAAGACGTCATACCCGAATGTTGTTTACGGACATTTGAATCTAAAATTTCAAAAATATGTTGTGTTGTTGAATCTAATAATTCAAACACATCTGTACTATCTTCATAAGCAGATTTAATGGTTTCGGTACTGATGCGAATTAACTCGCGTTGTAAATATTTTTGAGCAACAATACGCGCATGGTATTCAATGTTTGCAGATGATGCAATTCGGTTAGTTAATGATGATACATAAAAAGAACCTCCAACTAATTCTAATTCGCCACTACGTTTTAATTCCTGAGTAACGGTTAATATATCAACTGGTTCGGAGCGATTAAATAAATTATAAATCGCTTTAAAAATAATTCCGTTTTGTTCTTTGTAAAAACTTTCGGCAGAGAGTACATCAATCACAGTGCTTAAAGCATCTTTCTCTAAAAGCATAGCTCCTAAAACTGCTTCTTCTAATTCGATGGCTTGTGGTTGTAATTTGCCAACCTCGTTAGTGGTTAAAGGAGTGTATAATTTTTTGCGGGTTTTATTTTGGTTATCGAAGTTTTGCATAATAATAGTAAGGAGGGTAAAAATGCTCAATACTTTCTAATAACGGAAGTTACGTTTTTTTGAGCTGATAATCAACTCTTCATAAGTATGTTTATTAGTATGTTAATAGCTTGTTGTTATTTATGTAATTAGTTGATTATCAGAAGTAGTTGTTTTAATAAGTAAAGTAAATTTACTGTTAACTGAATTGTTAGTAGTGTGAAAAACGCGAATAACTAGTTATAAACAATGCAATAGTTAGTTAATATGGATAAATTTTCACCATTTATTGTAATATCTTTAACCTAATTAAAATACTTGAATTTACTTAATCAAATAACTAAATATAGCTTAATCAGTTTTATTCTTCTTGTCTTTTCAAGTAGGATAAGCTCTCAAGTTGGTTATGAGAAAAAATTCTTGAGGTATTTTAAAGCTCAAAGTTTAGCGGGCAAAGTAAATGCTTTTGATACACTAAGTAATGATTTTAAAGAAGCTTGTTATCCTTATGTAAAGGATGAATTAAAAAAAATTAGAGAGCAGGCGATTATCGATCATCAAGTCGAAATTTTGGAGAAATTTATTAAGATTGAAGCACAGATGTTTTTTATTCGCAAAAACTATTCTAAAGCTATTCCATTGTTTACCGATTTGCTAGCAAAGGGCAAAATCAAAAGCTATAAAGATAGTGCCTCTGTTTTATATTATTTAAAAAATTCATATGTCAAGTTACATTCGCTTAATAAAGCTATTGAAATTCATAAAGTGATGATGAGTTTAAAAACTCGCCATTCAGATATTAATTCCTGGTTATTTCATCCTAAATTGAGTATCATTTATTATGAAATGAAAATGTATAACGAGTGTTTAAATCAACAGCTATTGGAGTTTGATGAAATTAGACAAAACAAACATATGGTGTTGGGTTATTTTAACAACAGAGGATTATTCTGGCAAAAACAAGGGAATTTAGATAGTGCATTAATATGTTTTAATACTGCTAAAGAAATTTTTTATTCGTTGCATAAAGATAAAAAGTCATATACTATAGATAATGAGTTTGTTTTAGGTTTAATAGAGGGAAATATTGGACAAGTTTATATTGAACAAAAAGAATATAAAAAAGCGATTCCTTTATTAGAAAAGGACATCAAAAGTAGCATGAATGCTAAAGACACATTGAATGCTGCTATTAGTGAAATAGAACTGGCACGTTGCTACCTAAATTTAAACCAAGCCCAATTGTGTAAAAAATATTTGGATAATGCTAACGCCAAATTACAGCGAATAGAAGATTATAAATCAAAATTAAATATCATCAAGCAGTACGCTATTTATTACGATAAAGTTGGAGCTTACAGGCAATCTATAGATTATTATAATCGATACCTTACTTATAAAGATAGCATAGATTATAAGGAAAATTTAAAAGAATTGATTTCTTCTCAGGTTGCTAGCCAAGTTGCAGAAAAAGAAAATTTGATTATTGAAAGCCAAAAAAATATTCAAGAAAAAAACTCTGAGGTAAGTAAACAAAAAACAATTAGAAATGCTTTATTATTTTGTGGTTTAATATTAATTAGTGTTGTTGTATTTATTTCATATCAACTAAAACAAACAAAAAATCAAAAACAATTATTGGAAATCAAAAACAATCAAATTGAAACTCGTAATGAGATTATTGATAAATCGTTATCAGAAAAAGATTTATTAATTAAAGAAGTTCATCATCGCGTTAAAAATAATTTACAAATTATTTCAAGCTTACTCAAACTACAGTCGGGTAAAACCAATAATTTGGAAATCCAAAATTCATTAGGAGAGGCTCAAGATCGTATTAACTCTATGGCATTGTTACATCAGTTATTGTATCGCAATAATCAAATGACTAGCTTGTTGTTTAATGAATACTTAGAAAGTTTAATTAATCAAATATCTGGAAGCTTTTCTTTAACAAAAAAAAATATCACTATCCAATCTCATATTATAGAATTAGAACTTGATTTAGACACAGCCATCCCTTTAGGTTTAATTACCAATGAATTACTCTCAAATGCTTATAAACACGCTTTTAACGATAATGGAGGTATTATTAAAGTACAACTTTCTAAATTGGTTAAAAACACTTATCAGTTAAAGGTTTCGGATAACGGTCAAGGCTTAGCCGCTGATTTTGACTTAACTAGTGTAGGTTCATTAGGACTTGATATTGTTGCTATTTTATCAGAGCAAATAAATGCTGAACTGAAAATTTATAATGATAAGGGTGCTCACTTTGAAATAATTTTCAAAGTAACCTAGTTACTTATCATTAACACCTTTTATAAAATCAGCCATTAAGTAGCCTATTAATTTCCCTGTTTTATTATCTGCTTTAATATGCGATAGAATAGGTGCACCCTCAGCTATATGCAAATATAACGACTCTAATAATTTTCCGCATTGATAAACATATTGCCTGGCTTGCACCGGCGAAATACCACTGCTGGTTTTAGCACTCGATGGAACATTGGTAATGGCATCTAGATCTAGTTCAATTCCACAAGTATCTTTTTTTACGAAACTAATATTTTGTTGTAAGGTTTCAGTAAAGGTTTTATTTTCTCTAACAAACACATCTTCGTATGTACTATAATACAAATGATTATTATTTGAAGTGAAATTTTTTAAAACACTTGCTGTATTGTATTGCTCGTGCATACAAAATACGGAGTAGTTATTCATATAATGTTCTTCATAGGCATAACTAAACCCATTACCACTATGCCTTCCTTCCAAAGGTCTAAAATCGGTATGTGGATCGCAATTAATCACATTTATTTTTTTATTTAAAGCCATTGAACAGGCTTTAATAATGGGGTAAGAGTTATTATGACCACCACCAACAATGATAGGAATTTTTTTACAGGTAATTATTTTTGTAACAATTTCACAAACACGTTGATCAATAACAGTAACTAATTTTCGTAATTCAGCCATGTCATTTTTGTTTTTTGCATTTAGTGAATCTGATTTTTCCATTACATCTTCTACAAAAACATGACCAAGTACACAAATATCTTTTCCATTTAAAAACTCATTGCTTTGTTGACTCAAAAAACTATCTAAGGCTGGTTTCCAAGCGGTGTGAGCTCCTCCGCGACCGTAGTTAGCTTTTACGCCGATATCTTCGGGTATCCCTAATAAAACAAATTTACAAGAAGAATTTAATAGTTCTTCTTCCCAATTTTTTTCTGATTTTAAAACAGTAACATCTTCGCCAATTTTAATTTCGTTAGTTCTTTTTCGAGTAAGATGTTCAATATCTTTTTTTGAATATAATTCTAAGGATTTCATTATAAGATTAATTGGTTCAAAAAAAAAGTCCCAGTAGGGACTATAAATTATTTAAAATTGATTTAAATGTCAAAGATTAAGGCTTTTGAAAAAATCATCAATGATTTTACATTGGTAAATGAAGTAGATGATTTTTTCATATAACGCTAAGATTTGATATTTAAATCAATTTTAATTACCACTCGTCTGCATTAGCAGCAGGAGTTGAAGAAGATATTTTCATGGCTTCTTTAATATCATTTGCAATAACTCCACTTTGTTTAAAAGCTTCGCTTCTAATACGTTTCCATAATTCAGGAGGTAGTTTCATACTACCGCATTTAGGCACTTCGCTATATACATCTCCTCCAGTATAATCAGCATTTTTAGCATTGTGATTTAATTTAGAAATCGTGTAACGGTATTTACCTTCTTTAGCATCTATACTAACATGCATCGTAATTGTTCCTTGAACATCAGCTACTGGATTTAATTCTTTTGGTTTATAATTAAATGTTACCACGCACTCAGCTTTGCTTCCAGTTGTTACACCATTTCCTTTTGTGTATTTAGTAGATTCTACTTTTACAAAATTAACAGCGCGCTTTAAAATTTCAGATACACCCATTCCTTTTGGTGGATTTGTATCTACTGGAACATTACCATCTGCATCTGGCGGCAAAGAAACAGGATCCGCTTGAATATTAACAACTTCCTGTATTTTTTTTTCGTCTTTTTTTGCTTCTTGAGCCGATAAAATATTTACCGAACATAAAAATGCTATGGTATAAAATAATGTGGTTAACTTCATAATAATTGCTTTTTAAAGTATATCCTTACGATAATTGCTTGTAAATTTAAGTTTATTAATAGATTTTAGCGTACTTATTAGGATTAACTTCTAACATCAAATTGTAAATAACATCAAATACGTCATCTGCACTTGGTTTTGAAAAATAATCTCCATCCGAACCATAAGCCGGCCTGTGTTCTTTAGATGCGATCGTAATAGGTTTAGAATCTAAATACTGGTAACCACCTTGTTCTTCGAGTACTTTTTGCATCATGTAAGCACTTGCACCACCTGGTACATCTTCATCAAAAAATACCACTCTGTTTGTTTTCTTTAATGATTCAACAATTGAGTGATGAATATCAAACGGTAATAACGTTTGAACATCAATTAATTCAACTGAAATACCATGTTCTTCTAATTGTTTGATGGCATCTTGTGCAATTCGTATGGATGAACCATAAGTTACTAAAGTCACATCAGTTCCGTTAACTAATGTTTCAGGAATACCTAAAGCTATTTTATATTCGCCAATATTTGATGGTAAATTTTCTTTTAAACGGTAACCGTTTAATGGTTCAATCACTAAAGATGGCTCATCAGCTTCTAATAATAAATTATAGAACCCAGCTGCTTGGGTCATGTTTCTTGGAACACAAACGTTTATACCTCTACAAGCACTAATAATCATTCCCATTGGTGAACCACTATGCCAAACACCTTCTAAACGATGCCCACGAGTACGAATAATAACCGGTGCTTTTTGCATTCCTTTTGTTCTCCATTGCACCGTTGCTAAATCATCACTCATAATTTGCAAAGCGTATAATAAATAATCTAAGTATTGAATCTCAGCAATTGGTCTTAAACCCCGCATGGATAATCCAATAGCTTGACCCATAATAGTAGCTTCTCGAATTCCTGTGTCAAATACACGATGCTCTCCGTACTTTATTTGTAAGCCTTCTAATCCTTGATTTACACCGCCAATTTTACCAGAATCTTCGCCAAAGATTAAAGTTTCAGGATATTTATTTAATATATAATCAAAGTTTTCTCTTAATAATTCTCTTCCATCAACTGGCTTTTCTTCATTGTAAATAGCTGCTACTGGTGCAACAGAAGAAATTTGTTGTGTAGATTGAGACATCACATGAGAACTGTATCTATCGGTATTTTCAATATTAGCTAAACGTAACCAATCTGCTAATTTTGAGCGAGAAGAGGAATCTTCTGATTTAGTTAAGCGTAATACTTTTTTAACGGCATTATGAATTTCTCTGCGAATAGGTTCTTTAATAGCATTTAATTCTGTTTTGATAGAATTGATTGTAGATGCATTTGCACTTCCTGATAATTCATCTAACAATGATGAAACCTCTGCAACTTCTGATTTGATTGGTGTTAAGTAATCTGTCCAAGCAGCTTTTTGAGCCGTTCTCACAGCATTTTTAGCATCTTCTTCAATGGCATTTAATGTAGCTTCATCAGCTAATGCATTTTGAATAATAAATTCGCGCATTTTCTTAACGCAATCAAAATCAATTTCCCATTGTAAACGTTCCTTCGATTTATAACGTTCGTGAGAACCAGATGTACTATGTCCTTGCGGTTGAGTTACTTCTTCAACATGAACTAATACTGGCACATGTTGTTCTCTACAAACTTTTGCTGCTTTTTCGTAGGTCTCACATAAGTGAGCATAATCCCAACCTTTAGTTTTAAATATTTCGTAACCGTTTCCACCATTCTCTCTTTGAAATCCTTTTAAAATCTCAGAAATACTTTCTTTAGTTGTTTGGTATTTTTTTGGAACAGAAATTCCATGTCCATCATCCCAAACACTCATTAACATGGGAACCTGTAATACACCGGCAGCGTTAATGGCTTCCCAAAATAATCCTTCAGACGTTGATGCGTCGCCAATAGTACCAAATGCAACCTCATTACCTTTGTTACTATAATTTAAAAATTTACCTTGATGTAAATCGGTATTTACTTTATAAAAATGTGAAGCATAAGCTAAGCCTAATAAACGCGGCATTTGCCCAGCAGTTGGTGAAATATCAGCTGATGAATTTTTTTGATTAATTAAATCTTTAAACGTACCATCAGCATTTAAACTTT
The DNA here is from genome assembly GCA_046594225.1 of Bacteroidia bacterium. Lineage (GTDB taxonomy): Bacteria > Bacteroidota > Bacteroidia > B-17B0 > Aurantibacillaceae > UBA4416. Next base: position 7,852 of record JBKJPW010000008.1, on the reverse strand, counting down.
GAGTTCCAAAATGGCCACCCATCTGCCTTCCGCCACTCATGGGTTCTTTCTCTAAATCTGTATGACCGTATAATCCTGCAAAATATTCTTGTAACGATAATTGGTCAATAGCCATCATAAAAGTTTGATCACGATAGTAACCACTTCTAAAATCACCATTTTGAAATACCTTAGCCATGGCAATTTGTGCTAATTCTTTTCCATCACCAAAAATACCAAACTTGGCTTTTCCGGTTAAAACTTCTTTACGGCCTAATAAACTTGTTTGACGGCTTTCGTTAATCAAACGAAAATCATTTAAAACAATTTTTTTGAAATCCTCAAAACTTAAACCCTTTGCGGTTGACATAACTCCTTCTTGCATAGTAATTCCTTATCTTACAAATATAATTTTTTGGCGGGAATTACAAAACAATTTCGACGTTATTTTTAGGTAAAAAAACGTATTTTAGTTGGGTTTTAAGCAAAAAAATAGCCGCACTACGGCGGCTATTAATTTTTGAGTGTAAAAGAGTTTATTTCTTTTTAACAGCTTTTTCCTTACCAACAAACTCATATTTTTTCTTTAACTTATCTTTTTTAGTGACTTTTATCTCTCCACTAATGTCGTAATTATCAACTACACATTTCACAATCACAGTTTGGTCGGTTTCATCAGTTGTAGATATTTCGGCTTCAGTATAATGATTTTCGTTTTGTTCTTCATCTGTATAAGTAGAGTCTTTTGTTATTTCATACTTTATCCACTTGAGTTGCATTTTGTCAAACAAGAACATACTGAACATTCCTTTTCCTGCTTTAAACTCTAATTCATCTTCAACTCCTTTTTTTGGAGGCGCCCCTTCTTTTATTTCAGTCATAGTAACTGTAAATTTGCGCTTGTCTAAAGTGTCTTTTGGTTCTCCTTTTTTAATAGCATTCATGCCTAATATTCCAAGTGCTAAAACTGAGGCCGAGATAATAATATGTTTTAAGTTCATTGTGTAGTTTTTTTGATTGTGGTAAATTTAATGAAATAATAGTGCCACAATTGGAGTGTTTACAATTTCTTAATATTTTTAGGTACTAAAATCTACAATTTATAGCAATCTTATTATTCAAATGATGGTATCTTTATCAGATATTATAATATTATGCAGCCTTTAGCAGAAAGAGTTAGACCCAACAATTTAGACAATTACATTGGTCAGGAACATATTATTGGTAAAAATTCTGCTTTACGAAAGGCCATTGAACAAAATTTATTACCATCTATTATTTTATGGGGACCACCAGGAGTTGGTAAAACTACTTTGGCTCAAATTATATCACAAACCTTAAAACGCCCTTTTTATGCATTAAGCGCTATTAATTCGGGGGTAAAAGATGTGAGAGAGGTTATTGAAAAAGCGTCTGCCGATGGAGGATTTTTTAAGCAAGAAAAACCAGTATTATTTATAGATGAGATTCATCGTTTTAGTAAATCTCAACAAGATTCATTATTAAATGCTGTTGAAAAAGGTATTGTTACATTGATTGGAGCAACCACCGAAAATCCATCTTTTGAAGTGATTCCAGCTCTTTTATCAAGATGTCAAGTAGTTGTTTTAAAGCATCTTACAAAGGACAACTTAATTCAATTATTAAACAATGCTATAACAAGCGATGGAAATTTAAAACGAAAAGATATTACTTTAAAAGAAACAGAAGCCTTATTAAGAATATCAGGTGGTGATGGACGTAAATTATTAAATGCGCTCGAAATAGTTGTTAATTGTATTAGTGAAAAAGAGATTATAATTACAGATGAATTAGTAAAGCAATACATTCAGCAAAACTTGGCATTGTATGATAAGTCGGGCGAACAGCATTACGATATTATTTCTGCCTTTATAAAATCCATTAGAGGTTCAGACCCTAATGGAGCTGTATATTGGTTAGCCAGAATGATTGATGGAGGAGAGGACCCTAGTTTTATTGCTCGTCGTTTATTGATTTTAGCTTCCGAAGATATAGGAAATGCGAATCCAACAGCATTAGTGATTGCTAACAATTGCTTTCAGGCTGTTAATGTGATTGGTTACCCTGAGAGTAGAATTATTTTAGCGCAAACGGTGACTTATTTAGCATGTTCGGCAAAAAGTAATAGTAGCTATATGGCTATTAATTTAGCTCAACAAGAAGTTAAAAAATCTGGAGATTTGCCTGTGCCATTGCATTTAAGAAATGCCCCTACAAAATTAATGAAAGAGCTTGGATATGGTGAGGAGTATAAGTATTCCCATGATTTTGATAACCATTTTGTGCCTCAAGAGTTTTTACCAAACGAAATTAGTGGGACTACTTTTTATAACCCTTCTGAATATTCAAGAGAAAGAGACTTAAAAGAGTTTTTGAAAGAAAGATGGAAGGATAAATACGGGTATTGACTACTTTAAAACATATAAGGCATATATGTTTTTTTGAAGTAATAGGTGTATCAATTGTCGTTGTAATTAAAACATAAAAGATTTCATTTAATTGAATTTTCTTATATGTCTTATATGGTTTAAAATTAATCCCTATGAATTAACTCAGGAATAGGCTCAAAAATTAAGATTTTACATAATCCAATTATTACACCTCCCAATATTTGCTCAACAATTTGCCAAACACAATCTGCCATGATGTAGGTAACGTTTATGTTTTTAGAAAATGATACTCCTAAAACAGTAACTAATGCAAATAAAATAAAGCCAATAATAAAACCACTTACTAAGCCTCTTAGCATAGGTTGTGAAACATATTTTCCCAATAATTTAGACTCGTATGTTCTATATAATACAAAAGAAATAACCAAGTAAACCAAAGCAGCTAAGCTTAAAAACAATGCTTTTGAGAAAGTAATACGATTCAAATCATTTAAAAATATACCATGCCAGAAATAAAAAGCCACATACATTAATACTGCGGCAAGTATCCAACTTAAGTAAAATCTAAAAGAATATAGCATAGAGGACAAAAATAACGTTTTTCTGACACTGTAAAGCAAAAACTTTGCCAAATATTTGATTGGTATTATGTTTAAAAAACGGTAAGTTTGTAATATGCGTTTTTCACAAAAATTAGTTATTGGGCTTTTTTTATTGGTTTCGATAGTTGCTTGTAAAAAAGAAACTAGTTGGGATGTTGATTTAGCAGTTCCTTTAGCAAAAAGCCATTTAAATATCAGTAATTTTTTTGGTGACACTATTTTTAATGCCGACCCCACAGGCTTATTGCATATTGCTTTTAGCAAGGATTTAATTAATTATACGATGGATAGTTTAGTAAATCTTCCAGATACTACCGTTAATATTGGCTATAGTTTCTTTTTCACACAACCTTTAAGCCCTGGAGTTGTATTATATAGTAATGCTGCTTCAACAACAGATAAAGAGATTAAATTCGATATAAGTAATGGAGTAGAACTTAATAAATCTATTGTTAGATCGGGTTATTTAAAAATTGAATATTCAAACACATATACTCAACCTTTAGATTTTAATTATATAATTAATTCGGCAAGTATATGGGGAGTTCCCTTAACGGTAAACCAAACTATAGGCTCAAATTCCTCATTTACCAAGCTCTATAACTTAAATGGTTACAATATAAATTTAACTGGCGAAACCGGCAATAAAGTTAATACACTAGTACAATCTTATACTATTAGCACAAATGCAAGTGGTACAGCCGATGTGTTACAGGTAGGGCAAGGTTTAAGTATTAAATTATCTTTTGTTGATATTGTTCCTGAATATGTTCAAGGGTATTTTGGACAACAGGATTTATCTTTTGGTCCAGACTCTTCTTCTTTGGGATTACTTGGTAATTTTAATCCAAGTAATTTAATGTTAACTCAATCTGCTATTAATTTTAGAATTATTAATGAGTTTGGTATTGAGATGAGTAGTTCTATTAATAGTATGAAATCTATTAAAATCTCTCCGCCTAATGTGGTTACTCTTAATGCTGGAAATTTATTACAATCTATCAATGTTAACAGGGCCAGTAAAACCAATAATCCGTCAAATCCTGTTTATCCTTGGGTGAAACAAATTAATGTTAATTCATCCAACTCCAATTTAAACCCATTTTTGCAAAATTTACCCAATTATTTAGGATATTCTATTAAAGCAACACTAAATCCATTGGGAAACATTTCGGCAGGTAACGATTTTGCTTTTTATGGAAGAGGATTAAAAGTAATTGCCGACGTGGATATTCCTTTGGCATTATCGGCTAACTATTTTAGCTTAGTTAATTATTCAAAAGTTGACTTAACGCAGTTAAAAGAATTAAACAATGTAAACTCATGTGAAATTATTATGCAGACACGTAATAACTATCCTTTTAAAGCGCAAATACAAGGTTATATGCTAAACGATCAAAATCAAATTATTGATTCTTTATTTGTTCCTGGTCAAAATATAGTAGAATCGGCCATTACAGATGTCAACAATGTTGTTTTAAATTATGTTGATTCAAAATTGGAAGCTGTATTTGATAAAACAAAAATTAATAATTTAAGTCAATGCAAGCAAATTAAATTCGTCAGTTATTTATACCTTCCAAATCAACCAACGCCTATTAAAATAAATGAGGATAGTTATTTGGATTTAGTAGTTCATGCGTATTTAAATTATAATGTTAAAGCAAAATAATGAGAACACGACTAATCCTATTTTCTCTTTTATGCTCCTTATCTGTTTTTTCGCAGTATAATTCGGAGTTTTTAAATTTTTCTCAAACCGGTAGAAGTATTTCTTTAAATGGCGAGTATGAATTAGGTTCCAACGGAATGTATAACTCTCTTTTAAATAAGTTTATATACGGTGGCTATATAGATAAAAAAACAAAAGACGCCTCTAACAATTCTATGAAAGCGCTCAATGTAATGGGAGCAAATATGAATTATGATGTTTCAGCATTTTTTGGAAGAAATACAAAGTACTCCTATTTAGTTGGCTTTAAAGACCAACAAATATTTAACTCATCCTACACGCAAGATTTTTATCAATTAATATTTTATGGTAATAAACCATACATGGGCGAAACAAAAAATTTGGCTGGTTCAAGCATTAATTCGCTTCGTTTTCAAGAATTAAAATTGGGCTTTATTTGGCATAAAATTGATACAACAGCAAAAGTTGGCGTGTCGGTATCTATATTAAAAGGACAACAATTATTTTATGTAAAAGCAAAAGAAGGCTCCTCTTTATACACAAATTCGGATGGTACTGAATTAGTTTTTAATTCGGATTTTGACATGGCATTGAGTGATACCACAAATAAAAATAATCCATTTGCCTATTCGGGAATAGGGGCAAGTGCAGATATCTTTTTTGAAACTCCTTACAAAGGTAACCTTGGTAAAGGAAGCGTATTAACTGTGAATGCTAATAATATTGGTTTTTTGCATTGGTTTGATAATAGTGTGCAATACAATAGCGATTCTACGTTTAAATTTGACGGCTACCATATTGATAATTTGTTGGATTTAAAAGATTCAACTTTATCAGCCATCAATAGAGATAGTATTATTAAAGGTACTACTAATGCTCGTAAAGAGTCATTTAACGTAAATATTCCAACTAATTTATTAATCATTAATAAAATACAATTCACTAATAAGTTTGCATTGGGAGTTGGCTTTAGGTATTTATTCAATTCAAATTTTAAACCTTATTTTTTTACAGATGCCGAATATAAATTTACAACAAAATTTACGGGAGCATTACATATTGCTTATGGTGGTTACAGTAAATTAAATGTAGGGTTAGCGTTTTCATATAATTCAAAAGCATGGTTCTTTAAATTAGGTAGTAACAGTTTACAGGGATATATTTCTCCAACTAACACTTACGGGCAAGGTATGTTTGTTAGTATTGCTAAAAAATTTAAACGATAAATTAAAACTATTGAACCATAAAAGTCATAAAAGTTCAAAAAAGAAAAAGTAATAGAGAAAATTAATGACAAATTTTTTATATGCCCTTATATTATCTTTATAGTTAAAAAAACATACACTAAATAAAACCCTATTATGTCCTTTTATGACTTTTATGGTTAAAAAATACATCATGAAGCAACTATTATTCATATTCTTTTTTGTTATTGGTTTAGTTATCAATGCCCAACCACCTAAAAAATTTTACAGTACCTACGGTGGTAATGGCTACGATGTGGGCTACGATGTAAAACAAACCTTAGATGGAGGTTATATTATTACTGGCTCAACTAGCAGTTACGGACAAGGAAATACAGATATGTATTTATTGAAACTAGATAGTATGGGACAAAAAGTGTTTCAAAGTACTTTTGGAGGATTAAATAACGAAATAGGAAAAAGCATTGTACAGTTAGCTGATTCGAGTTTTGTAATAGTAGGTTATACAAGTTCAACTGGAGTAGGGGGCTATGATGTGTTTTTAGTAAAAGCAGATAAGGCTGGTAACTCAATTTGGCAAAAAACGATTGGTGGCCCTGATTGGGATTTTGCCAATAGTATAGATACAGTAAGTGGTGGCGGTTTTATTATTGGTGGAACTACCTATAGCTTTGGAAACGGTAATGCAGATGGCTATGTGATAAAAACAGATGCCAATGGTGATACCACTTGGACAAAAACTTTTGGCGGAATAAACGATGACGAATTTAAATCGATCATACAAACATCAGATGGTAATTATGCTTTAACTGGTTATACAAAGAGTTATAATGATATTGATTCGGGTGATGTGTGGGTATTAAAATTAAATACAACTGGAGACACATTATGGCGGAAATTTTATGGAGGAAGTGCTGAAGATTTTGGGAATCAAATTATTGAACATTCAAGTGGAGATTTATATATTGCTGGTGGAACAGCATCGTTTGGTGTAACAAAAATGAATGGATATGTTCTTCATACAGATAATTCTGGTAATTATCTTTTTCAAAGATTAGATAATACATCAAGTAGCTATCAGTTCTTCAACTCGTTAGTGTTCTCAAATAGAACTACTAATCTTGTTAATGCGCTAGGGAAAGAAACCTTTAACGGCTTTGGTACTCAAACTAAAATGTTAGAAATGAACTTAGGCCTAAATTATCAAAATGCTATTGATTTTGGATCAATTATAGATGACGAAACTTTTAAAATAATAGCTACTAAAGATAAAGGATACGCTTGTGTAGGTTATACGTATGGATTTGGAGCAATTCTTTCTGATATTTATTTCTATAAAACAGATTCTAATTTGGTAGGAAGTCAAAGCATTGTTTCTGTAAGTGAAGATAAAATTAATAACAATAATTTTATTGCCTTTCCTAATCCCACTAATAATGAGATTACCATTTCAATGAAAAGTAAAATAGATATTAATATAATTAAACTTTACAATATTTCAGGTCAGGAAATTTCGATTAATAATAGAATAAGAAATAATGAATTTAATAAAATAAATATTAATCTCCAAGAACTAGATAATGGAGTATATTTTTTAAAATATTTGAATTTTTCACAAAAGATTTCTTTGATTCGTTAACAAAAAAAACCACAACTTACGTTATGGCTTTTAATCCATTTTTTAAAAATGCATTTACAAAATCAACATCGCATCTCCATAAGAGTAAAAGCGATATTTTCTTTAATAGCTTCTTTGTAGGCTTTCATACATAGTTTTCTACTTTTTTTTTATTTGTTATGGTATAACCTGCTTAGTTATTTATGTTGTTGAAAGTTATAACATGGCTATTTCATTACTAAATCATAACCACCAAATGCCGCTAATGCATTAATAAAGTAAATTCTGGCATGTGAAAGTTGGTTACCATACAATTTGTGATTTAAAGTGAAAAAATCACAAAC
>JBKJPW010000073.1:0-28746 GCA_046594225.1 Bacteroidia bacterium | reverse complement strand
CTATTGCTCGCGGTAATGCTGTAGGCGATGAATTAGAGTATACGGATGAAGTTACCTTAGGGCGCTCTATTGTTAATCGTATTCCTTATAATAATAGTTTAGCGAGGTGATTCCTTTAAAGCTAGGACTCCCTTCTCCAGAGGGAGAAGGCTTGGGGATGAGGCTTCATGCTCAGCATCCAAACTTTTTGGAAAATCATTTATGGAATTTTTAATTTCTATACATCTACATAGAAATTCTAAAAACATACATTATGAAATCTCTATTAATATTTGTCTTATGCTTAACAATAGTAAAAGCAAAGGCAGGCGAAACAGAAAAAACAATTAAATCAAAACCCGAAAAAATAATTGTGTACACACAAGGTGCACAAGTACATCGCAACACATTGGTTAATTTAGTAGCGGGCCAAAATACCATCATCTTTTCAGGATTAGAAAATTGTATCAATGCCTCTGCCATTCAAGCTTCTGGTAATGGAAATTTCATTATTGCGGATATTCAGCATGAAGTTCATTATCCCGAATTTGATAAGGCTAAATTAAATGGAGATGTGCGTTATAAAAAACTTTTAAAACACGTGAATGATAGTTTACAGGAATTGAATTATTTAATAGAAGATATTACTTATAAATCAGACGCACTTTCTACAGAAAAAAATGTGCTATTAAATTACAGCTTATATAAAGGTCAATCAAAGCGAGATAGCATTGCCTCCTTAAAAGATGGTTTAACTTATTTAAGAGAGAAGTTATATAATATCAATAACGAACAACTCAAATTGAAGCGTGAACGCGAAAGAATTGAAGCTAAAAAAAAGATTTTAAACGAGCGCCTCATTAACATCAGTAACGAATTAACTAATCAAAATAATACTGGTGAAGTGGAGCAAGTGGATTATCGTATTTTAGTTCACGTCATCGCTGATCAAGCAACGCAAGCAACCGTAAATTTAAATTATTACATCACTAACGCAGGTTGGACACCTTCTTACGATTTAAGAGCAATTTCAAGTGAGCAAAATGTGAAATTAACATACAAAGCACAAATTCATCAGCAGTCAGGTATTGATTGGGGTAGTGTTAAGTTGGTGCTTTCAACTGCAAATCCAAGTCGTTCTTATAATATTCCAAAACTATCTCCATGGTATTTAGGTTATAATCCATACCCAATAAAAAACAAAGACTATAAATTGTCTTCGCCATCCTCAGCAATGGGCGCTGTTTCTGGAGATATGGACAGAGCAAAAAAAGCAGATGATTACCTCTCATTAGAACAAGAACAAAAAGAAGTAGCGCAAAATGCTTATGATTATACTTCTGTTAGTGAAAATGTGATTGAAACAGAATATGAAATTAAATTAAATTATAATATACCAAGTGATGGTAAAGAACATTTTGCGGCTATTATGGTAAAAGATTTAAAAACAAATTACCGTTACAAAGCTATTCCTAAACTAAATAATAACGTATACTTAACCGCTGTATTATCTGATTGGGAAGATGCGATTACGATGGGTGGAGAAGCTTCTATTTATTATGATGGTTCTTATGTAGGTAATACAAGTTTAACACCTGGCGGCACAGAAGATACTATTCAGTTGTCGTTAGGGATTGATAAAAACATTGCCATCAAACGTCAGAAGATAAAAGATAAATGTTCTCAAAAAGTATTAGACAATGATATTTTACATCAGTATACATTTGAAATTACGATGAAAAATTCTAGAGCAACAAAAATTGAAATTGAAGTGGAAGATCAAATTCCTTTAGCTCAAGATAAATCAGTGATGATTGATAGAAAAGAAGTATCTGGCGCTAAGTATGACGAAGTAACTGGTATTTTAAAATGGCGTTCTACTATACAAGCAAAGGATAGTAAAAAGTTAACCTTAATGTATCAGGTAAAAGCCCCAAAGCACATGGCCGTTGCTTGTAATTAGTAAACATTGGACGCTGATATCGCTGATTGAGTATGATAAAATATAATTTTTGATTTATATTACTTTTTTGAAATTTATCTTATAAATCATAAAAAATCTGTGTTATCTGCGTTCCATTTTTTTTGTATACTTGCAACGAAATGAAACCAAAAGCCATATTTAGTTGGAGTGGAGGTAAGGATTCTTCTTACTGTTTACACAAAGTATTATCAGAAAATTTATTTGATGTGCAATATTTATTAACCACTGTAAATGCTAATTTTAAAAGAGTTTCTATGCATGGCGTGCGCGAAGAACTATTAGATAAACAAGCAGATTCGATAGGTATTCCTTTGTTAAAAGTGTTAGTAAGTGAAGGAACTAATGAGGAATATGAAAGGCAAATGGAAGCTTTATTATTAAAAGCAAAATCAGAAGGAATAGAGCACGTTATTTTTGGAGATATATTTTTAGAAGATCTGAGAACCTATCGCGAAAATAATATGGACAAAGTAAATATGAAGGCAGTATTTCCTTTATGGAACATAGATACAAATGTTTTAATTCACGATTTCTTGAAGCAAGAATTTAAAACGATTACTTGTTGTGTGAATGATGGTTATTTAGATGAGACTTGGGTGGGAAAAGAAATTGATGAGCATTTTATTAAATATTTACCAAGTAATGTAGACCCTTGCGGAGAGAATGGAGAATACCATACATTTTGTTATCAAGGACCTATTTTTAAAAAACAAATTCAATTTACAATTGGAGATAAAATTTACAAACCACTCGAAATAAAAACAACAGATGATGTTTGTTCATCGAATGTGATTACAAAAGGTTTTTGGTTTGTTGATTTACTTTAGTAAATCTTGTTAAAAAAGTATAAGGAAATGATCTTGAACTATAATTAGCTTAACTTTGTTTTCAATGAGAGTGTTTTCAGCCATATTACTTACATATGTTTTACTTCTATTAGTAGTGCCGACGGTATGCAATAGTATGACTACTTGTTCAAAAGAACAGTCTTCTAATAAAAAAACAGACAAAGATAATTCGGCTTGTAATTCTTGTTGCTATGTTCAAAACTGTAATTGTAATTTTACTGGAATCCAGCAATTTAATTTTCAAATTCAGGCCGGTAGCGATATAGAAAAAAATAGTACTCAAAAGGACAAACCTCTTTCCTCTTATTTGTCAGAGTGTTGGCATCCACCAAAACTAATTTGATATATACTGTCTTTTTAGATAGTTTTTTAAATCAAATTATGTTTAATCTCAAAATCAAATAAAATGACAAAATTAATGATAGGCATCACAGCAGCTTTAGTAGTTGCAGGTGCAGTAGTATGTTGTTGTGTTGGTTGTCCTTTTGGATGCTGCTAAGCAACGTTAGTTTAAGCTAACAAAACAAAGGCTCATTACGCAAGTGATGAGCCTTTGTTAATAGATGATATTAATTTTGAAGTGGTTCTATAATAATACATTCAGCTGCTTTTGGGCTAATAGCCACTTCTTTTTTCTGACAAATTAAAATAATTGAGTTATCAAATTCTTCAATGATTTTGATAGTAATAGAAGCACCTATGATTAACTGATGTTTTTCTAAATATTTTAAAAAAGTACTGGAATGATCGGTAACGCCCATGACTTTATAATTGCCTTTTGCTGTTGCTTCGGATAGCTTAATAAAGTTGCTTTTCTGAATCTTTCCTTTTTCATCAGGAATCGGGTCTCCGTGTGGGTCAAAATTTGGATGACCTAGTTTCTCCGATAATTTTTTGATTAGCTTATCGTTTTTAATATGCTCCAACTCTTCTGCAATTTCATGAACTTCGTCCCAACCAAACCCTAATTCATTAGCTAGGTAGGTTTCCCAAATTCGATGACGTCGAACAATGCTTAACGCCATTTTAGAACCAGAAGTGGTTAATCTTGTGCCGTAAGATTTTTCATATATAACCAATTTTAAGTCATGTAGTTTTTTAACCGCTTCGGTTACTGTAGCAGGAATAACGTTTAATTTATTAGCCAGTTGTTTATTATTAACGATATTAGAATTGCCAGAGGAAAGGTGGTAAATCGTTTTTAAATAATTTTCTATAGTTTCTGATTGCATAAATTAATTTTTTGGTTAACCAAAAATAATAATTATTATTTTATAAACTATAAATAATTTTACAGCTTAATTGAGTAAGAATGAAATTTCGTTTATTGACTATATTTTTATTGATTGTAGCTATTGCTAAAGCTCAAAACTCGTCTATAAAGGGAGTCATTAAGTCGGACACTAGTTTAATTGGTTTTGCTTCGGTTGGATTGGTTGGAACAAATGTTGGAACTAATACAAACGAAAAAGGTTTTTACCACATCACTTCCGAAAAATTTGGAAAATACATTTTAAGAGTATCAGCCATTGGCTATAAACCTTTCGAGAAATCAATTATACTTAAGGAAAACGAAACCATAAATATAAATGTGAATTTAATTCCAGATGCTTTGGGCTTAGATGAAGTGGTTATATCAGGAACCATGAAAGAAGTTTCTAAAACAGAAAGCCCTGTTCCGGTAGAAGTATATACTCCTGCTTTATTTAAAAAAAATCCCACACCTAGTATTTTTGATGCGTTACAAAATGTAAATGGTGTTCGTCCTCAGCTGAATTGTAATGTTTGTAATACAGGTGATATTCATATTAATGGTTTAGAAGGTCCGTATACCATGATTATGATTGATGGAATGCCTATTGTGAGCGGCTTGTCATCTGTGTATGGTTTATCTGGAATCCCAAATAGTTTAGTAGAGCGTATAGAAATTGTGAAAGGTCCAGCGTCTTCTTTATATGGTAGCGAAGCAGTAGGTGGTTTAATTAATATTATCACAAAAAAAACTGCTAATGCCGATAAATTATCTTTAGATGTGATGGCAACGTCTTATCAAGAATATAACGTTGATGCTGGCATTAAATATAAATTAGGAAAAAAAGTAAGTGCTTTATTGGGATTGAATTATTACAATTATCAAAACCCAGTTGATAATAATAATGATGGCTTTACGGATGTAACTTTGCAACATCGTATTTCTGTATTTAATAAGTTGAATTTTGAGCGAAAAAATGGCAGGGAAGCATCTATTGCCTTACGTTATTATTACGAAGATAGATGGGGTGGCGATATGAAGTGGAATCAAAAATGGCGAGGAACAGATAGTGTTTACGGAGAAAGTATTTTTACCGGAAGGTATGAGGTGATTGCTAAATATCAACTGCCATTAAAAGAACGTTTTTTTTATAATGTATCTTTTAATAATCATGATCAAAATTCATATTATGGTACTATTAAATTTTATGCCCAACAAAAAATACTATTTAATCAATTGTATTGGGAAAAAGAATTTGAAAAACAATCACTATTAATTGGTGTGGCGTATCGTTATACTTGGTACGACGATAATACGGTTATTACACAAACTAACGATACAGTTAATCCTAAAAATAAACCTAATAACGTGGCGCTACCAGGAGTGTTTATTCAAGATGAAATAAAATTTAATTGTAATCATAAATTATTAGTAGGGTTTAGATATGATTATAATCAAACGCACGGCAACATCTATACGCCACGTTTTGCTTACAAATGGACTTTAAATTCAAAAAACATTTTACGGCTAAATGCAGGAACAGGATACAGAGTGGCTAATGTGTTTAGTGAGGACCATGCAGCATTAACTGGTTCAAGAGAAGTGATTGTTTTAGATAATTTGAAACCAGAGCAAAGTATAAACGTAAATTTAAATTATGTGACCAAGTTTTACAAAGAGAAATTTATTCTAGGAATTGATATGTCGGTTTTTTACACTCGCTTTAGTAACCGTATTATTGCAGATTATGATACAGACCCGGATAAGATTTATTTTAATAATTTAAATGGATTTGCTATTTCAAAAGGTGCTTCTGCTAATATTGACTTAGCATTTCAAAAAATTCCTTTAAAATTTTTAGTAGGAGGAACGTATATGGATAATTATAAAGTAGAAAACAGTATTCGCTCTCGCCAAGTATTAACAGAAAATTTTACGGGTACATGGGCAGTTAGTTATGAGTGGAAAAAGTTAGGGCTGAGTTTTGATTATACTGGAAATATATATAGTCCAATGCGACTTCCTTTATTAGGTGTATTAGATCCTCGAAAAGAATATTCTCCATGGTGGAGTATTCAAAACATTCAAATTACAAAAAAACTTAAGCGTTTTGAAATTTATGGAGGAGTTAAGAACTTATTAAACTTTACACCACCTGCTAATAGTATAGCTCGCCCATACGATGCCTTTGATAAAGGTGTACAGTATAATGCATCTGGGCAAGTTATTTCAACATCTAACAACCCTTACGCATTAAGTTTTGATCCCACATATATGTTTGCTCCCAATCAGGGAATAAGAGGGTTTTTAGGAGTAAGATTTAAACTATAATGAAATCCTATTTACTTTGTGAAAAACTGTTCATTTGAAATTCAAACTTCATTTATCAATTTGGCGTTAGCAATTATTTTTAATTTTCAATGTGTTTTAGGATTACTATAATTTAGCTCGAACTATTGATATAAAGGAGTTTAATTATATAAATTTATGTTTAAATTTGTTATATTTGAATATGAAAACACTAGTGGTTTTATTTGTAATTATTTCTTTTTGGGCAAAAGCTCAAAATTATATAATTACACCTCAAAATTTAAATCCAGTTGGAGCACCAGGTGATTTATTATTTGCCCCAATTTTAGTTACTAATATCACAAATGATTCAATACAATTTGAATACAGTAGAATTTCTCTAAATATTCCATCAGGCTGGTTATCTTGTGTATGTTTGCCAGTTTGTATGGATCCTACAAAACCTATGCACGATGCTTTTATGATTCCTGCAAATTCAACTCAAACTGTAATGCCAAATTTTCAAACAGATACAATTCCTAGTATAGGTTATTCCACTTTTATTTTCTTTGAAACAGGAGTTAATAATTATGATACATTAAGTTTTTCGGGTAGTACTCTAAGTGCAGGAATTAATGAATTGAAAAATAAAAATACATCAAGTTTTATTGTCTATCCTAATCCAATTAACGAAAAAGTAACCGTTAAAAATATTGAAGAAATAATAAAAGGAGTAAAAATTTATACCTCATTAGGTATAGAGGTTTTAGAAATAGTGGTACAATCTTTACAAAACGAAATAGAAATACCATTATCAGACCACTCTTCAGGAAATTATTATATAGAAATTGAAACAATAAATAATACAATCTATAGAAAAAAAATAATTAAACTTTAACTTAAAAATATGAAAAAATCATTATTCTCTTTTGTAGCTGGGTTTATAAGTTTAGCTTCATTTTCACAGACTGCTGTAAATTTCAATGTAAATGATTGTAGTGGATTAAATCACGATTTATTTTCAGAATTGAATTCGGGAAAAGTAATTGTACTATGTTGGATTATGCCTTGTACTTCTTGCATTGGCCCTGCAATTTCTGCTTATAATACCTCTCAAAATTATTCAACATCAAACCCAGGCCAAGTTCTTTATTATTTATGTGATGATGTTGGAAATACAAGTTGTTCTACCATTAACTCTTGGGCAAATACAAATGGCATAACAAATTCTACACGTTTTTCAAATTCGGCTATTAATGAAGCTGATTATGGAGGAAGTGGTATGCCTCATGTTGTTGTATTAGGCGGAACAAATCATATGGTATATTTTGATCAGAAAAATGCTGTAAATACAGCAAACCTCACAGCAGCGATTGATAATGCTTTAGCGGCTGTTGGCGTGCTTGAAAACAAAAAAAGTGAGTTGTCTTTAGCTGTTTATCCAAATCCCACTCAAACATCTTCAATTTTATCTTTAAAATTGCCGAAAGAATCAAAAATTAAAATTGAAATTCAAAATCTATCGGGACAAAAGATTTCTGATGTTTTTATTGGAAATCTTTCGGCAGGAGAAAATACAATTAAAGTAAATACTTCTGAATTAGCAGCAGGTAATTATTTCATCAATTGTTCTGTTGCAGACGTATCAGAACAAATTAAATTGATGGTAACCCATTAAAATGCTTTTGCATTTATAAAAGCAATTGAAGTATGAAACAATTCCTTCTATTCTGTTTTCTTTTTTTTATTTCAATTCACATGTATTCACAAGGTTGCTGTTCTGGTGGTAGTGGTAGCCCTATTGCTGGAGGAACTTCGCAAGGTGTATTGCAAGAGAGACAAGTGGAAGTTGCAGCAAACTACCAATATGCAGGTTCAAATAAATTTAAAGTAAGAGATAGTGATACTGTATCCTTATTTGATAATCTGTATAGTAATTACCTATATATGCGATTGGCTTATGGATTAACAGACAAGTTAACTATGTCAGTAGAATCAGGTTATTTTGTGAATAAAACTCAAATAGGACTTCATAAAGTCGATACGATTAGTTCATCTGGAATTGGAGATCTGATTTTGTTCCCACGTTACAGTATTTTTACACGAAACACAGAGAAAACAAGAACAGAAATTACTTTAGGATTAGGGTATAAGATTCCTTTAGGAAAATATAACGATTCTACTGTTGTATATGCTGATCCTAATAGCGGTAAAAAATATTATACAACATCGCCTCCAACAGTGCAACCAACCAATGGCTCTCAGGATTTTATTTTTTACGGGTTTTTGTATAGAGGTTATCCTGATAAGAAATTCAGGATATTTTCTAATCTGATTTATATCAAAAAAGGATGGAACCCTTTAGGACAAAAGTTTGGTGATTATGCAAGTGTTGGACTTTTTGCAGGCAAAACATTCTTTAAAAAATTAGGGGTTACACTACAAGTAAGAGGCGAATGGATAAATAAAATGAAATGGGACCATAATATTGATATGTTAGCATTATATAATATTGATGTTAAGTCTACAGGCAGCAAATCAATATTTTTTGTCCCTCAATTGAGTTTTACCCAAAAGAACTTTATAATTTATGCACTTAGCGAAATACCATTATATCAATATGTAAATGGTACGCAGGTAGTATCTCAATATCAATTTACCGCAGGAATATCCTATCGTTTTTTTGTTAATAAAAAGTGTAAAGACGAATCTATTGAGTAAAATATCATAATAAGTTTATTAGAGTCATTTAGTTTATAGTTAGTAGTTGTTTTAATGTTAGGTCGTTTAACCCAATATTTTTAAATTTAGGAGTTACTTTGAATGCGGTATATAGTAATATTTACAAAAAAACTTTTATTTTAGTACATCAAACAAATAGTTTCATATTTATTTTTATTTATTGCTTTTGGAACATTAGCGCAACAAAAGCAAATTGATTCGCTTGAACTGATCTATAAAAAATCAAAAAGTGAATCGAATAAACTATTACTTCGTATTGAGATTGAAGTGCTTAAATATAATACGCGTATTTCCTACTGGGACAGTTTAGCTAATGTAGCTCACCAATCAAATTTCATTAGAGCAGAAGCTAAAGCGTTGGCTAATATTGGTGGGTTGTATCATTTACAAGGAAATGA
This sequence comes from Bacteroidia bacterium, assembly GCA_046594225.1. Lineage (GTDB taxonomy): Bacteria > Bacteroidota > Bacteroidia > B-17B0 > Aurantibacillaceae > UBA4416. The sequence continues at coordinate 19,254 of JBKJPW010000073.1, read as the reverse complement.
TTATAAAGCTGCTGAATTATACAATAAACGTTTAGACATATTTGAAAAAATTGGAGATAAAAAAGAAGTAGCGCTTTGTTTGATTGATATTGGCGGCATTTACGATGATCAAGGCGATATTCCCAAAGCAATGGAATATTATAGCCGCAGTTTAAAAATCAATGAGACCATTGGTGATAAAGCTGGTATTGCATCTTCTCTGATAAATTTAGGGACTTTTTATTACTATCAGAAAGATGAGAAAAAAGCGTTAGATTATTTTCAAAAAAGTTTAAAGATCAGGGAAGAACTTGGGGATAAAACTGGCATGTCTGTTTCATTAAATAATATTGCCGGCGTATACGACGATATTGGTGATACTGTAAAAGCGGTTGAGTTTTATAATAAGAGCTTGCAGATGGCAGAGGAACAAGGGAGTATTGAAGCCATTACTTTGGCTTTGAATAATCTAGGTTACTTTTATAAAAAACATGAACAACCTGATAGGGCTTTATTGTATTATGAGCGTTGCGTGAAGCTACAAGAACAAATAGGACTTAATGGCCAGTTATCAAATACCTTAAATAATATTGGCTCATTGTTTTTAAGTAAGGGAGACTTGCATAAAGGGCTTGATTACTCGTTACGTGCTCTTGAATTAGCTAAAAAAGTAAACAAACCTGATATTATAAGAAGAGCTTCCCTTGGATTGTATAGGATTTATAAAAAACTTAATAATTTCGACCAGGCTTTAAGAATGCATGAATTGTCTTTTCAAATGAGAGACAGTCTCAATAATCAAAAAAACACAGAATCTATTGCCAAACAGCAATTCAAATATGAGTTCGAAAAAAAAGAAGCATTTCTTAAAGATGAGCAAGAAAAAAAAGATATTCTTTCAAAGGCCAGCAATAAACGTCAACAGATTATTATTATTTGTGGCGCATTAGGTTTTTTATTCTTGGTGGTATTTGCTTTTTTTATGTATAGAAGTAATACGCAAAAACAAAAAATAAATTCGGAGTTAGCTGATAAGAATACTGTTATTGCAGAAAAACAAAAAGAGATCATTGATTCTATTATCTATGCTAAACGTATACAATCGGCTTTACTTCCAGGTTATAGTTATATTGAAAGAACACTGAATCGCTTATCTCAAAAAAATAACTGATATTAATAAATTACTGACATATTTATTTATACTGTTTTCAGTCAATACATTTAGTCAATCTAAATCTATTGACTCACTAAAGAATGAATATAGTCGTGCAAAGGATGATTCTACAAAGCTATCGATAGAGATTTTGATTGAAGAAGAAAAATATAATATGCGGGTTACTTACTGGGATAGCCTAGCAATAAGAGCTCAGAAAAGTAAATGTAAAGTAGTTGAAGCTCATGCATTGAATAATGTTGGTTATATTTTTTATAATGACGGTGCTATTGAGAAGGCACTATCCTATTGGCTGAGGAGTTTAAAGTTACATGAAGAGTTGAATGATAAAAGTGGAATGGCCTCATCCTTAAATAATATAGCATCACTTTATGGCGAACAGAATGATTATACAAAAGCAATAGAATATCATAATAGAGGTTTGAAGATTAAGCAGCAATTAAATGACCAATCTGGTATTTCTCTTACATTAAATAATATGGGAAGCATGTATTTGAGTCAAAAGCAATTAGATTTAGCGCTCGGTTGTTTTACAAAAAGTATTGAGATCAGAGAAAAATTGGGAGATATAACAGGAACTGCCTTATCATTAAGCAATATAGGATGTATTTATGATGAACAAAAAGATTTTGAAAGAGCTCTTTCTTATTTCAACAAAAGTTTAAAAATTTATGAAGACAAAAAAGATAAATATGGCATAGCATATACCTTGAATTATATTGGTACTACATTTGCCAAACAACATAAACTGGATGAGGCATTAAAGTGTGGACTAAAAAGTTTTGAATTATCAAATGAGCTCAAATACCCTGATTATATTAAGAGAACAGCATCTTTATTATATAGTGTATACCGTGAACAAAAAAAATATGAAAAAGCATTAAAAATGCATGAGCTATATATTTTAATGAAGGATAGTATCAATAGTGAAAAGACTCGTAAGTCGACTGTTAAACAGCAATTAAAATATGAATACGAAAAGCGAGAGGCTGAATTAAAAACAGAGCAGGACAAAAAAGATATTATGGCAGCCAATGAGCACAAACGCCAAAATATTATTATAGTTGCTGGTGGTATTGGGTTATTGTTTTTAATTGTGTTTGCTTTTTTTATATATAAAAGCAACCGACAAAAGCATTTAGCTAATCTTGAGCTGACACATAAAAATAAAGAGATTGAAGAAAAACAAAAAGAGATTCTCGACTCCATTCATTACGCTAAACGTATCCAAACTGCTTTACTGCCTCACGAGAAATACATTGAAAGAACATTAGAGGAATTAATAAAATCCTAGAAATTATTTTTGTGTATTTAAAAACACATAACTAATCATATTTGCACCAAACTTTAAAGCTTTCTCATGAGCTTCAGGACTATCTTTATGAATTTCTAAACTTTCCCATCCATCACCCAAATCACATTCAGCATCATAAAAACAAACTAAACGACCTTTGTAAATCAATCCAAAGCCTTGTGGCGGCTTACTGTCATGCTCATGCACTTTTGGCAAGCCTTTATCAAAATTATATGCTTGATGATAAATAGGGTGGGAGAAAGGCAACTCAACCAAATCTAGTTCAGGAAATACTTTTTTTAATTCTGTTCTAATAAATTTATCCATTCCGTAATTATCAGATACATGTAAAAAACCACCTGCTGATAAATATTTTCTTAAATTATCTGCTTCCTGATTTGAGAACACAACATTACCGTGACCTGTCATGTGAACAAAAGGGTAATTAAAAATTTCGTTGCTACCAACTTCAACAATGGCCTGTTCAGTACTAATACTTGTTTTTAGATTTGTATTACAGAATTTAATTAAATTAGGTAAAGACGTTTCTAAATTAGCGTACCAATCACCGCCACCACTATATTTTAATAATCCAATTTGATAAGATTGAGAAAAGAGGAAGGATGATTTTATAAATAAAAACAGAATAATTAACTGACGCATTATTTTTTTGTTAATTTATAATTTTTCTTCTCTTCTGAGATTGGTAATCCTAAATCAGATACTGTTAATTTATCTTTTAAATCAGCAAAACCATCCGATGTAACCATGATTTCATATTCTCCTGCCGGCAGTGCCATTACTAACTTACCGTTTGTAGGATTTGGCAAGAAACTAAATTCCTCTTGGCTAACAGTATTAATAGCTAACACAGTGGCAATAAATTCTTTTGGTTGGTTTAATGAATCGCCTAACGCAATGCTACCTAAATACAAAGTTAGCTTTTGTTCCATGTCGTTAAACTTAATTCGATAAATATCTAAATCGCCTTGTCCGCCAGGTCGCCAAGCACTAATGTAACCAGCTCTGTTGTCAGGAGTTAAACTAATACTTCTGTCATTGTCAGTTGTATTAACAGGGTAACCTAAGTTTTCTGCTTTAGTCCAAGTATTTTCTTCTTGGTTCCAAACGCTTTTAAATAAATCAAAACCGCCCATTGTGTTATGTCCTTCCGACGAAAAGTAAAGAGTAACACCGTCAGTAGATAAGTATGGAAAGTCTTCATTGTATTCTGTATTGACCTCAGGCCCCATTTTAAATGGCTCGCTCCAATTACCATTCGGTAATTTACGGCAAATGTAAATGTCGGTTTGGTCATCTCGGTTATCACCTCTTACAAAAAATAAAGTGTTACCATCAGCACTTATAGAAGCAGAATGTTCAATTTTTTTATTAATGTTTTCTGGAAATGGTTTATACTTATCCCATAACCCATTTTTTTTAACCGTATGATAAATATCTCCATACACGTCAATGTGATCAATGTATATCAACATCTCCGACCCATCGGCTTTTAAACCAATAACCTGTTCATCTAAAGAAGAATTAATTTTATTACCAGGATTTTCTGCTTTTAACCATTTACCAGCTTCTACTTTTGAAAGATAAACATCAGAAGCATAATAACCATCTACTTCAACTCTTGAAGCTGTTTGCCCTTTGCGACGAGTAGTGAATGCTAAAAAACTTTCGTCTGCTGTAATCCAAGGGTAATAATCTGCAAATTCTGAGTTGATGTCTTTCCCTAAATTGGTAAAAGAAACATTTACTGGATTTAGCATTAATGTTTTGGCATTTTTACAAATCTCTAATTCTCTATCAGCATTTTTTTTCTTTTTCGGTTCTAACTCTTTGTACTTTTCAAATGCTTTAATAGCGTCATCTATTTTATTGTTAAGACGGTATGCGTATCCAAGTCTAAACCAAACATTAGATTCTACTTTAGGATCCTTAACACAAAACTCCAGATATTTAATGGCCTCAAATTTATTGATATTGGTATTTAGATAACATTCGGCAATTTTGTATTGTATAGTTGCATTTGTTTTATCACCTTTTAAGAGTTCTTTATAAACTGGTAAAGCCATTAAAAAATTATGGTGGCTATAATGCTCATCAGCATCTTCAATACTATATTTAGATTTACCTGGCTGGGCAAATGCAATAGAAAAAGAAAAACAGCTAATTGCAAGAAGATACTTAAACATAATTGGATTACAATTTATAAAATTATTTTCAATAATTGTACCTATTTTTTTTGAGAAAGTTTAAAAAGTAATTCTTTTTCAGTCTTGCTAAGGTTTTCATAGCCATTTTTAGAAATTTTATCTAATAAGCTATCTATGGTTTGTTGATTACTAGTGCTTTTCTCTTGGTGTTGAGCGTTTGAATGAACTACTTTTAAAGGAGGTTTTTTGCTTCTGGTAAAGAATGATATCTCAGATATGTCTTTACCATTCTTTAACATATACCCGAAAAATAGCCCAAAAAAGGCACCTCCAAAGTGAGAAATCTTACCTCCGGTATTGATATTAAAATCGATGATAGTTGACACAGCAAAAATAAGCAGCGCGTAGTATTTATACTTCATTTCAATAATACCAAAAATACTGACAGGTAAATTTGGAATATATAGCGCTAATGCAGCTACTATACCTAAAACTGCTGCAGATGCGCCAAAGAGTATAGAGTAGGCAAATGTGCTAGGAAATAAGGCGGAAAGAGTTAGAAGAATAATGCCGCCAAACAAACCGCTCATTATGTACACATAAACCAATTTTTTTTCAGATAAAAAGTTTAAAAAGGTGCGTGCCGAAAAATATAAAAGTAGCATATTATAAAATACATGGCCTAAATCTTTATGGGAAAACATATAAGTGAAAAGTGTCCAGAATTTTAAAATAAACGCATTTAAATTAAGTGGCAGCGAAAGGTTACTGACTATAATATCAGTATTGAAAATACTAATACTGATATTAATCATAAAAAATATAGCAATATTAATTACTAGTAATATAGTTAGTGTACTATGTTTCTGTAATTCATTTTTTATATTATCAAGAAATGACATGGCTACTAAAAGAAAAATGTTTTGTTACGTTTCCAAATCAACATAATTATAACACCAACGGCTAAGCCGCCTAAGTGAGCAAAATGCGCTATGTTATCATAAGAAAAGAAGCCATTATACAATTCAAATAAAGCATAGCCAATAACTAAAAATTTTGCTTTTACGGGAATAACAAAATATAATTGTAATTCAGTATTAGGAAACATCATGGCAAAGGCAACTAATAAACCAAATACAGAACCAGAAGCTCCTAATAAAATTGTGTATTCATTATTGAATGAACTGATGGCTAATTGTAGGGCTGCCGCACCTAATCCACACAGTATATAATAGTTTAAAAAACGTTTTGCACCCCAAATATTTTCTAAAATAGAACCAAACATATATAAACCCAACATATTTAAAAAGATATGCGCTAAATCGGCATGCATAAACATGTATGAAATAAATTGATGTGGTTTAAAGTAAGGTGTTCCAATGGGATACAAATCCAAATATCGATCTAAGTCAATTTTGTTGCTAAGTAAAAATTTTGCTGCAAATAAAACAATGTTAATGATTAAAATATTTTTAACCACCATTGGTATTTGCTGAAACTGTCTTGGTTTAAATTCCTGAAAGCTCATTATTAAATTTATTTTTTAAAAAAGGCATCTAATTCCAATTTACTCATTTCCATAATCACAGGTTTTCCGTTAGGGCTGTACATAGGGTTTTGGCAGTTAAATAAATGTTCAAGCATTAATTGTATTTCTTGTTCATCCAATTGTTTACCATATTTAATTCCTGCACTTTTAGCCATACTTTTACACATGTTTTCAAATGGATCAATTTTCACGTCAAAGGTATTTAATTTGTAGGTTTCTAGTATACCTTCTACCATTTCTTGTGTGTTAAATTCTCCTAATTCGGCAGGAGTACCTTGTACAACAACGGTGTTTTTACCAAAAGGTTCAATTTCAAATCCTAATAATTTAAAATGAGGCATTAAGCTTTCTAATAACACATAATCATTAGGCGTTAATTCAATCGTAACAGGAAATAATACTTGTTGCGAAGGAGAGGCTGTGTTTTTATCTTTTGTAGCAATGTAGTGTTCGTATAATATACGTTCGTGCGCACGTTGTTGGTCAATAACTAACAAGCCGTTTTCGTGAGCAGAAATAATATATTTATTATATAACTGAAATCCTTTTGCTGAAAAAATATCGTGTTCTATTTGAGTTTGTTCTGCTTGTTTTTCTATTTGTAAATTTTCGTTTTCTCCTTTATAATCTGTTTTGGTATAGTTTTGATATAAACTTTCCCAATTTTGTTTATTGTGTTTATGTAAATCTGTTTCGGGTGGTTGTTTGTAACCCCCAGTAAATGATGACTTAGAAGAGCCACTAGAAAAAGGATTGTAATCTTTATTAACCGTAACCGTTGGTTGAGAAACAGCTTTGGTATAATCAATTTCAAAACTCATCTCGCTATTAAAATCAAGGCTAGGAGCAAGGTTGGCTTTCCCTAAAGCACGTTTAACTGCACTATGTAATAAGGCATAAATAATTTTTTCGTCCTGAAATTTAATTTCTGTTTTTGTTGGATGAATATTAATATCTATCTGTTCTGGATTTACTTCTAAAAACAAATAGTAAGCAGGATGTGTATCATTGGCAATTAATTCTCTGTATGCTTCGGCAATAGAATGATGTAAATAAGGGCTCTTAATAAAACGGTCGTTTACAAAAAAGTATTGATCACCACGGCGCTTTTTGGCACTTTCGGGTTTACCAACATATCCGGAAATTTTTACCACATCGGTTGTTTCATTTATTTGCACTAATTTACCTTGCAGACTTTTACTAAATAAACCAGAAATGCGTTCGATTAAAGTTGCAGGAGGTAAATTATAAATTTCGTTTCCGTTGCTGTATAACTGAAAATGAATATTAGCATGGGGTAAGCAAACACGTTCAAATTCATCAATAATATGTTTTAACTCTACATTATCGTCTTTTAAAAAATTACGACGCGCAGGAATATTAAAAAACAGATTTTTAACACTAAAAGATGAGCCAGTTGGTGCCTGACACTCTTCCTGTTTGATGAATTTATTGCCCTCAATTTCAATTAATTGCCCAACAATATCCTCTTCGCGTTTGGTTTTTAATTCTACTTGAGCCACAGCCGCAATACTTGCTAAGGCTTCTCCTCTAAACCCTTTGGTATGTAATTGAAATAGGTCTTCAGCTTTTTTTATCTTAGATGTAGCGTGACGTTCAAAGGCCATGCGGGCATCAACCGGGTTCATTCCCATACCATTATCAATAACCTGAACTAAGGTTTTCCCTGCATCTTTTACAATCAATTTAATGAACGTAGCCTTAGCATCTATGGCATTTTCGAGCAATTCTTTTACTATAGATGCGGGACGTTGAACCACCTCGCCAGCAGCTATTTGATTAGCTACACTTTCGGGTAAAAGAGTGATTACATTTTGCATGGCTGCAAAGGTAATTTTTTACTTGATTTACCCTAAAAAAGAGCGATTTTTTAAAAAATGATTTATTTTTTAACATTTAAATTTTCATCTCAGTCATTTATTTTATATATTTCCGAAAAAATAAATAGGTTATGTCGACAAAAACTAAGGCTTCGTCAAAAAATAAAAAAGCAACATCTAAAAAAGTAGCACCAAAAAAGGTTGCCGCTAAGAAATCTGTTGCTAAGAAAAAAGTTGTGAAACCAGCAGCTAAAGCTAAGCCAGTTAAAAAGTCGGCAGCTAAACCTAAAGTAAATGCTAAGAAAGTGGTTGCCAAAAAGCCAGTTAAGAAAGCTGTTGCTAAAAAAATTGCTAAACCTCTAAAAAAGAAAGTAGTAGCTAAAAAAGTAGTAAAAGCTGTAAAGAAGGCTGCTGCTAAAAAAGTTGTTAAGGCTGTAAAAAAGGTAGTTGCTAAAAAAGCAGCTCCTAAAAAAATAGCAAAAGCTTCGACAGGCTTAGCTACCAAAAAGAAAGTTGTAGCAAAAAAGGTGGCTCCAAAAAAAGTAGCAAAGCCGGTTAAGCCTGTAGTTGCTAAAAAAGTTGTAGCTCCTAAGCCAGTTAAACCTGTTGTTGTAAAAGTACCAGTAGTTAAACCTGAAAAACCAGTAAAGGTTAAAAAGGTAAAAGCTCCAATTATTAAGAAACCAATAGTTGCTCCAACTACTTTTAGAAAATCTGATAATGAAGCTCCTGCTAAATTTATAAAAGAACCTGCAGGCAAATTTGAAATGGAATTTGTGATTAGAGCTTCAGAAGATATGGTATTTGAGTTTGTAAGTACTGAAAGTGGTTTGTCAGAGTGGTTTTGTGATGATGTTAATATCAGAGATGGGGTTTTTACCTTTAACTGGGACGGACAGATTCAACAAGCTAAATTGGTCAAAGAAATCCCCCCAATCTCTATCAGATACCAATGGTTGGACAAAAATGACGGAAGTTATTTTGAATTTAAAACACAAAAAGACGAATTAACTAACGATATATCATTGATTATCACAGATTTTGCGAGCGATAAAGCAGACGAAGTTTCTGCGAGATTATTGTGGCATAGCCAAGTTGATAAATTACTTCACGTACTAGGATCATTCTTTTAATAACTGAAACCCTAGTTTCGCCCAAATTAACAGTTGAGGTTTAACTAATTTTAGTATTTTAGCATTTCATTAACTTAAACCATTATTACCATCGCATAGACATCTACTTAAATTTTTATTGTACCAATAATTTAACTGTAGTCCTATGTCTATGCAACTTCTTTCAGATAATGAGCTTGTTAAGCTCTACATGAATGGTAATGAAGAATCACTTTCTATTCTTGTAAAACGTCACAAACGCCGTATATTTTCTTACATCTATTTAATTACACGCAACAAAGCGTTAACGGAAGATGTATTTCAGGAAACATTCTTTAAAGTAATTCAAACTTTAAAAAAGCAACAATATAACGAAGAGGGTAAATTTTTACCTTGGATATTGCGTATTGCAAAAAACTTAATTATAGATCACTTTAGAAAAGTGAAAAAAATGCCTTCTATAAGTACTGTAATTAATGACGAGGGAGAAGAAACGAGCATTTTTGATATTATCCCTGATAATACTGAAACGGGAAAAGATACAGAAGAAAGTAGACGATTTAAACAATCGATACGCGCCATCGTTAATGATTTACCGCAAGACCAAAAAGAAGTGGTAATTATGAGAACCTATTACGATATGAGCTTTAAAGAAATTGCAGAAGTAACCAATGTATCTATTAATACCTCTTTAGGAAGAATGCGTTATGCATTGATTAATTTAAAGAAAATGCTAGAAGAGAAAAATATTGAGATTTATATTTAGTTGTTTGCGTTTAGTTTTTTGTTTTCAGAAAGCCTTCGGTGAAGCCGGAGGCTTTTTAAATAAAAATCTTTAACCATTTTTCAGCACTTTTCACATCGCTAAAAAATCGGGTAGGTTTTTGAGGTTTATAAATTTTGATATAAAAGCTTGCGAGTATTTTATGAGCAAGTGACTCAATAATAAAAGCTTCTGAGATAGAAAAACGAGCTCCATCACCTTTAGCAACATGGTCACGAGTATCATGATCAACAGAAGTGTATTTTCCTGGAATTTTTAAAATAGGATGTAGAATGCCATTTGTTAATTTTCCAATAGCATCTACTGACTCAATTGATTCCTTTATTGTAAAATCAAAATACTCCGGATAATTAATTTGAACGATACCATCACTTCTTAGTATTAAATGACTATGAGGTAATACGATTTCTTTTACAATAGTATAATCACTATTTACTTTTTTTATATCGCTTATTTCTTTAATCATTTAGTGAAAAATATTTTATATAATTATTGTGCGTTCCAACCACCATCAACAGGCAAAGCTGTTCCAGTCATGGTTTTAGCAACATCAGAAGCTAAGAATACAGCGAGTTGACCTAGTTCTTCTAAGCTTACAAATTCTTTTACGGCTTGTTTATAAAGCATGACTTTATTTATGACATCAGTTTCACTCATGTTATGAGCTTTTGCTTGGTCGGCAATTTGTTTTTCTACTAAAGGTGTTTTTACGTATCCTGGGCAAATAGCATTGGCAGTAATACCAAAAGGTGCGCCTTCTAAAGCAATGGTTTTTGTAAAACCTACAATACCATGTTTACTGGCAACGTAAGCACTTTTAAACTCAGAAGCTACTAAGCCATGCGCCGATGCAATATTTATGATACGTCCAAACTTGCGTTCTTTCATGCCTTTCCAAACTGCCTTAGTTAAGTAAAAAGCAGACGTTAAATTAATGCCAATAATTGCAGCCCATTTTTCGTCAGGAAAATCTTCGATAGGTGATACGTGTTGTATTCCTGCATTGTTAACTAACACATCAATTTTTCCAAATTTAGCAACCGCATCATCTACCATTTTTCTTAATTCTTCTGGTTTAAGCATATTGGCATTGCTATACATAGTTTCAATACCAAAGTCTTTTGCTATACCATCAGCAATTTCTTGTCCGTTAGTTTCTAATCCATTAAATACAATATTATATTGTTTTGTTTTAGCGAATTCGATGGCAATTCCTAAGCCAATGCCGCTGGTGCTTCCTGTAATTAAGATTATTTTCATATTATGTTATTTTTTTGCCCGCAGATTTCGCAGATTTTCGCAGATTTTTTATCTGGTTAATATCTGAAATTTGTCGGATTATTTTTTTATTAAATTGTCTTTATTTTTTTTGTTAAGATTCGCATTTTTATCTGTGTAATCTGCGAGATTTGCGGGAAACTGTTTTGTATTAGAAGTTAGGTTTCAACATATATCTGCTATAAAAATCTACAATGTGTTTTACAGCTTCATCAGCAGTATCAACCAGTTTAAAAAGTTCCATATCAAGCGGATTTATATTACTTTCTTTGTTCAACATAGTATCTTCAATCCAATCAAGTAAACCGCTCCAATATTCTTTACCAACTAACACTACAGGAAACTCAGCAATTTTATTAGTTTGAACTAAAGTTAAGGATTCAAATAATTCATCAATGGTTCCAAAGCCTCCGGGCATACCTATAAATCCTTGCGAATATTTTAAGAAAACGGTTTTACGAACAAAGAAATAATTAAAGTCAATACTTTTATCTCTGTCAATATAATCGTTTGGTTTTTGTTCGAATGGTAAATTAATATTTAAACCTACAGAGTTGCCACCGCCACGTTTAGCACCTTTGTTGGCCGCTTCCATAATACCTGGCCCGCCGCCTGTAATAACACCGTAACCTTCTTGTGTTAGTTTATATGCTATTTCTTCTGCTAGGATATAATATTTATTCTCAGGTTTTGTACGAGCAGAACCGAATATGGAAACACAGGGCCCAATTTGTTGCATTCTTTCAAATCCATTAACAAACTCGCTCATAATTTTAAAAATCTTCCAGCTATCTGAAGCCATCACTTCTCTTGATTCTTTAGTAGCAAAAGCTCTTCTGATTTTATCTTCTTTATCTTGGGTCATATATTTTGAAGTTTAGAAAGTTTATTAGTTTAGAAAGTATAAAAGTTAATTAAGTCAAAGTTAAAAAAGTTATTCTTTGTTGTTGTCGAAACTTTCAACTTTTAAACCTTCTTAACTTTTCAACCGTCACAATTCTTTTTTCAAAAATGGTGCCGTATAGCCTTTTTTAGATTTCACTAATTCTTCGGGAGTGCCGGTAAATAAAATTTCGCCACCACCTTTTCCGCCTTCCATTCCTACATCAATTAAATAGTCAGCTACTTTGATGATATCCATGTTATGTTCAATTACTAATACAGTATTTCCGCTATCTACCAAACGATTTAATACACCTAATAAAATACGAATATCTTCAAAATGAAGACCAGTAGTTGGTTCGTCTAAAATGTACAACGTATTACCTGTATCGCGTTTGCTTAATTCAGTAGAGAGTTTTACTCGTTGCGCTTCTCCACCGCTTAATGTAGTGGCTTGCTGCCCTAAAGTGATATAACCTAAGCCAACATCTTGTAGTGTTTTTATTTGACGATAAATGTTTGGGAGATTTTCGAAAAATTCACAAGCTTGGTCAATTGTCATGTTTAATACATCACTAATTGATTTTCCTTTGTAACGAATTTCACATGTTTCTCTGTTATAACGTTTACCATTACATTCGTCGCAATTGACATAAACATCTGGTAAAAAATTCATTTCAATAGTTTTTACACCAGCACCACCACAGGTTTCGCAACGACCACCTTTTACGTTAAACGAAAAACGTCCGGGTTTATAACCTCTAATTTTTGCTTCTGGTAATTCCGAAAATAAAGTTCTAATGTCAGAAAACACACTAGTGTATGTTGCAGGATTACTGCGTGGTGTACGCCCAATGGGTGATTGATCGATGTCAATTACTTTATCAATATGTTCAATTCCTGTAAAAGATTTATGGGGTAGGGGACGCTTTTCTGAATTATAAAAGTAGTTACTTAAAATTGGGTACAATGTTTCGTTAATCAAACTTGATTTACCAGAACCGCTTACACCGGTAACGCAAATAAATTTACCTAAAGGAATTTCAACACTCACGTTCTTTAAATTATGTCCTGTGCAGCCTTTTAATACTAATTTTTTCCCGTTGCCTTTTCGGCGAACTTTAGGAACTTCAATGCTTCTTTTTCCAGTGATGTAATCAGCAGTAATAGTATTGAATTTTAGCATTTCTTTGGGCGGCGCCGCTGCAATCACTCTTCCGCCATGCACGCCAGCACCAGGGCCAATATCAATCACATAATCACTTTCAGTAATCATGTCTTTATCATGTTCTACAACTAAAACACTATTACCAACATCACGTAAATTTTTTAAGGCTTCAATTAAGCGAACGTTATCGCGTTGATGTAAACCAATACTAGGTTCATCTAAAATATATAATACGCCAACTAATTGAGATCCAATTTGGGTGGCTAAACGAATACGCTGAGCCTCTCCACCACTCAAGGTTTTCGAAGAACGGTTTAAGGTTACATAATCTAAACCTACTTCTAATAAAAATCCAATACGAGTTCTGATTTCTTTTAAAACTTCTTTAGCGATGACGTTTTGAGATTTACTTAAACGTTTTTCGATGCCTTTAAACCAATCTCCTAAAATATTAATATCCATTTCAGATAGTTCAGAAATATTTTTACCATCTATTTTAAAATAAAGCGCTTCTTTTTTTAAACGAGTCCCTTCACAAACCGAACAATTAATTTTGTTGGTAAAACCTTCTACCCAGCGTAACATAGCCGGAGATGGGTCTTCTTCTGCCTGACGTGAAATATGCGTTGCAATACCATCAAAAGCTGAGCTGTAATTATTAGCATCTGATTTTACGGTAAATAATTCTTCGGTCCCATTTAATAAAATATTAACCGCTTCTTCAGGAATATCTTCAAAAGGAGTATCGAGTGTAAAATTATATTTTAATCCAATGGCTTCAATTTGTTTAAATACCCAAATGCCTTTTGAAGGGCCTAATGGAGCAATAGCACCTTTACGAATTGATATTTTCTGATTCGGTACAATTTTACTAATATCAACTTCAGATACAACACCTAATCCATTGCAATGAGGGCAAGCACCATAAGGAGAGTTGAATGAAAATAAATTAGGCGCTGGTTCATCATAAGAAATGCCAGAAGTAGGACACATTAAGGAACGAGAAAAAAACTGTACTTTCCCAAAACCAAAGGATTGAGTTTTGTTTTTAGTTTTTGGTTGTTTGATTTCATCGACATGCTCAATTACCATGATAGTTCCTTTACCTTGTTTCATGGCTGTTTGTAATGATTGATGCAAACGAGGTTTAATATCTTTAGTAATTTCTAAACGATCAATCACAATTTCAATATCGTGAATTTTGTATCGGTCGACTTGCATTTTTGGAGTAATGTCAACTATAGCACCATCAATACGAACTTTATTAAATCCCTTTTTACGAACGTCTTCAAACAATTCTCTATAATGCCCCTTACGACCTTTAACAACTGGAGCTAATAAATTTATTTTTTTTGATTTATATTTTTCTAAAATCAAATCAATAATTTGATCATCGCTGTACCTTACCATCTTTTCGCCAGTCACATACGAGTATGCTTCGCCTGAACGAGCAAATAATAAACGTAAAAAATCATAAATCTCTGTAATAGTGCCAACTGTAGAACGTGGATTTTTATTAACTGTTTTTTGTTCGATTGAAATGACAGGACTTAATCCCGAAATTTTATCTACATCGGGGCGTTCCATATTACCAAGAAATTGACGAGCATAGCTTGAAAAACTTTCGATGTAACGTCGTTGTCCTTCAGCATAAATAGTATCAAATGCTAATGATGATTTTCCGCTTCCACTTAATCCTGTAAGTACTACTAATTTATTGCGTGGTATCGTGAGTGATATATCTTTTAAGTTGTGGGCTCGTGCGCCTATAACTTCTATTTGTTCGTCTTCCATTATAATGTTAGAGATAAAAGATTAAAGACATAAGATTAAAGATTTTTTATAGTCTTGAATCATAAATCTTTCATCTTTTATCATTTTTTATAGTATCTGGTATTAATTTTAATGTATCTGTAATAGAATTTGTAACAAGCGTTGTGTCAATTATTGCTTCTTGTGGAAATACATCGTTAAAGTAAACACTTAAATCAACGTTTTTGTTTTTAGGGATTTTAAATTGATATATTTTTTTATCTGGATTATTTAATTGTTCACCAATTAACCAAGGATTAAAGGTTTTTAATACAACGGTATTAGTTCCTATATGTTTTGCAAAAGCAGATAAATTAGTAATAGAAGAATCTACTTTTACAATTTTAAAAGCGGGAAATCCTCCTGATTTTTTGATTTTATTTTTCACGCCAAAGTGAGTAGGGTTGGATAGTAATGTTTTGTAAGCCAAAATACGGTATATGAAAGCACCTGTTTCTTTATTTAAAAGTAAATCGTAATAATTGTTAGTGTTTTGTTTTTTTAAGGCATTTTGTATGCCTCCAATTCCTACGTTATAAGCTGCCGCAGAGAGTGTCCAATTTTTAAAATAATTATGAGCGTCTTTAAAGTGTCTGCAAGCTACTACGGTTGCTTTTTCAACGTCTAATCGCTCATCCACTTCACTATTTACAATTAAACCATAATGCTGTGCTGTAACGGGCATTAATTGCCAAAAGCCAGAAGCTCCAGCGGGAGACACTACATTAGATAAATGACTTTCGATAATAGCAACATATTTAAAATCATCGGGTATCCCTTCTCTTTTTAAAATAGGTTCTATTAAAGGAAACCACTTTTGGGCTTTTACAAATAACGCTAATGAGGAGTTTTTCCAGGATTTATTGGCGAAGAATTCCTTTTCTAAACTTTCTTTAATTTGATAATCATTTTGAGGAACTCGTTCACCTGCAAATTCTAAATTGACAGGAATATTTAAACCTAATACTTTGAAATTGGAATTGGAATAATCTAACGTTATTTTTTGATTAGGGTCAAAGCGAATAAACATGATTAAAAAACTAATCAATATCCACAATGCCAAACTCACATACGTTTTTTTGTAAAGAGGAGTTGGTTCGCGAAAATTTTTTAATATCCAAACAGATATGGTCACTTTCGTTTTATAATCGTATTTAGATATAAAGATACGAAAGTGATAGCACAAAAAATAATGGAAACTATTAACCAAGTAGTTTGGTAATTTAGTATTTGAACTAAGGCTAAAGATATGCCAGTCATCCCAATTCCACAAAACAAGATGGCAATTCTTTTCTCTGTAATGCCTTTAAAAAATAGATGATGTGTTGTATGGTCTTTCCCACCAACAAAAGGAGATTGACCTTTACTTATGCGATTGATGCTTACTGTAATCGTATCCGTAATTGGTAAAATAAATACAAGTGCAATAGATAAAAACCCTTGTAGGACAGGATTTACTGAAAACCAAGAATTGTTAACAAGGGTAAAGGAGTTCCAACAATAATCAATTCCGACGACTGATAAAAAGGCACCTAAAAACTGACTTCCCGTATCACCCATAAACATTTTTGCTGGGTGCCAATTATAGATTAAAAAACCTAATAATGCACCTAAAAGCCCCAAACTTAAAACAGGCACAGGCGTTAGAATTAGATTGAGATTAATGTTTAAGAAAACTACAAATAGTAAAATTATAATTGAAACAATTGTTGTAATCCCATCCATATTATCCAACATATTAATAGAGTTCATAAACCCAATTACCCAAAACACAGTTAATCCAAAATTAAAAGCTTCAACTGTAAATATGTTGATTTTTGTTCCTGTAAAATAAAGAACTAAACCGCAAATTAGTTGAGCAATAAATTTTAAAAGAGGTTGAGTGTTATAAGCATCATCCGCAAGTCCCATTAAAAAAGCGATAGTACATACAACAAATATCCCTATAATTTTTAAGCTACTATAGTTTAGTGGAAGAAGATGGTCAATAAAGTTTAAAATAATAAAAGTGATTAGAAAAATGACAAAAAATGAAATCCCGCCAATAGATGGTCTAACAGAAGGACTCCAACGAATTTGTTTTTGATTAGCGTCCTGTCTGATTCCTAGTGTTTGTGAAAATTTTAATAAAATAGAATTAAAAACTGCCGACAATATGAATGTAATGCCAATAATTAGCACTGTAAATAACGGAATATTGTTTTGAAAAAACGTCATTAAAACGGGCTATTAAATTCTTTGAAAGGAGCGCCAGTTAAATCCTTTTCCGATAAAATAGGATTAGATACATCCCAATTTATATTTAAATCAGTGTCGTTCCATAAAACTGTTCCTTCAGAAACTTTGTTGTATACATTGGTACATTTATAAGAAAAAATAGTATTATCTCTTAAGGTTAAAAAACCATGAGCAAAACCTGGAGGAATATAAAACATAGTTTTATTTTCTTCTGTTAATTCAATTGAAACATGCTCTCCATATGTTGACGAGCCTTTTCTAATATCCACAGCAACGTCTAAAACAGCACCTGTAATTACTCGTACTAGTTTCCCTTGGTCAAAAGGTGGTGCTTGAAAATGCAACCCTCTTAATACGCATGTATTAGATAAAGATTGATTATCTTGAACGAAATTTACGAGTATACCATTTTGCTTAAATAGATCAGCATTGTAGCTTTCAAAAAAATAACCTCTTGCATCTGCAAATACTTTAGGCTTAATAATTAATAAGTCTTTTATTTTTGTTTCAATTACTTCCATAATTTTGATGCTCTTGTCTTTTTTTCTGGTTTGTCGTCAGAATAATAGCCATTTCCATAACCATACCCGTAGCCATAACCATACCCGTATTTATACCCGTAATTTGAACGTGTAGTGTCTACTCCATTCAAAATCATTGATAAATTTTTAATACTTGCTTCATTTATTAATTTATCTAATATTTGAACGAATGCTTTTTTAGAATAATCTGCTCTAAATACATAAATGGGAAAGTCGGCTTTTTGAATAGTTGTTATACCGTCTGTTACAAGGCCAATAGGAGGATTATCAAACACAATGTAATCATAGTCAACTTTCAATTCTTCAATTAACTTATTTAAGCGATCACTAATAATTAATTCGGATGGGTTTGGAGGAATAGGCCCCGCAGTTATATAATCTAAATTAGGAAAATGACTTTTATTAATACAATCTTTAGTGGGAGTCATGTTTGTTAATATAGTACTCATTCCAACATCATTAGATACACCAAAGCCTTTATGGATTTTTGGTTTTCTCATATCTAAGTCTAACAAGATAACTTTTTTGCCAGTATATGCTAGTATTCCAGCAACATTTAAGCATACAAAGGTTTTGCCTTCGCCTGAAATAGAAGAAGTTACGGCAATAATTTTTGGACCAGCTTCGTGGTTAATAAAATGCAAATTAGAACGAATACTTCTAAAAGCTTCTGCGATTTGAGATTTTGGATTTTTGTCTACTACTAGCTGAGAAACAGGAACATCACTTTCATAATTAGGAACAATACCTAATACCGAAACAGAGGCATCAATATTATTTACTACATCGTTAATAGAGGTTATTTTATCATGTAAAAAATAACGAGTAAAAACTAATAAAAGAGACAGTAAGAAGGCAATTAAAATAGCTACTATAATAGCCATTCTTTTGTTTGGAGATACCCATGCTCCGCTATTAATTGCCTCCTCTAATATTACATTTTCAGAAACAAATCCAGCTTTATTAATAGAGAACTCTGTTTTCTTTTCAAGCAACATCGTATAATATTTTTCGCTAATGCTAAACAAACGCATTAATCTCGAATGTTCTAAATCTTCATCAGGATGATTGACATTTTTGTTTTGATATTCAGAATATTTTTGAGTTAAACTGCTATATCTTGATTTGTATTTTAAACGAACAGCATTAATAGTCTCGATTAATAGTTTTTTTTGAGTTTCTATATTAAAATTAATTTGTTTGATGTTTTCACTATTAGGGGTAACCATATACAAAAGATCTTCTTTTTCCAATAATAACTTTTGAATACTTTGAGTATAATCTTTTATGGCGCTTTCATATTCAGTGCCAGAAATCAAAGAAATTAATTGGTAGGTATCTATACTTTTATTCTTTACAATGTTTTGTTGAAGCTCTGCTAAAATTTTTTCATCCAATTCTACTTTTAACATATCGTCTTCGATTTTAGTTAA
>JBKJPW010000042.1:0-16994 GCA_046594225.1 Bacteroidia bacterium | reverse complement strand
CCATTTTTTTAGTTGTGCTGGAGTTGTGTAAGTACCATCTCGCATAAAAGCAATGAGTTGCATTTTAGGATAAACAGCAGCATCTATATAATTTGCTAAATCATATACATCTGTACTGTCTTTCGGAAAAACAACTAATGCTGTATCTTTTACACCGTTAGCTTTTATTCTTATAATCTTTAAAAATACACTATCTGCATTTACTGATTCTATCGATTCTTGTCTCCAATGCAAGCTATTCCATTTAGTAGATGGCCCAATGATTTCAGATAATATATACCCATTCGACCAATTTGTTTCCATAGAGTCTTCAAGATATATAATACTATTTGGACTAGAGCCAATTACTTCATGAGCCTGACCAGAAGTCATGCCTTTTTCTCCAAAAATAATAATGGGGATATTATCTGACAGATTATTAATCTGCGAACTTCCTATGCTATAAAACTGCGAAATTAATGATGAGGAAAAAGTAGAAGTTAAATGATTTTGATTAGAGTATGCTAAAACTTTTGTTCCAATAGCAATAGTATCGAGGATGTTGTGTAAGTCGGTTTGCCAATTTGGCGTTTGAGCTGGCGTACAATATCCTGTTGTACCATAATCAAAGGAATATAGAGGACGGTCATAACAATGGCAATTATTTTGGGGAGTATAGCCTGTTCCTGTGGGTGTTGGTGGAGGTAGGTGATTGAGGGGTTGAGCAGAAATTGGGTTAATAAGAGCAATACACCAGCCGTCAAATGCACAAGGAAGTAAATGCATAACATAGCCATTGATAGCATAGTTGTTTGAGGTCCACGGCAGAACATTAAGGAATCCATTACGACAAGTAATTGAACTTTTATTGTTTTTAAATTCAAATTTACGAGCAGTACGATTGAAATTTACAAATTGATATTTATCATTTTTAAATTGATGAAAATGTGATTGCCCCCAACCTGTTTTGGCGTGGTAAACTTGAAACGAACTTTCTCTCCAATTTGTATAATCAGTTGGTAAAATAGAATCTTTAGTAATTCTCCAAAAGTAAACCGTACTATCTGTAAAAGGTAAGTTAACGGTCCATTGTATAACGCCTCCTGCACTATTTACAACCGTTGTATTAATTGGACTAACAAATGTATCATTCGTATCCAATTGAATTTTGTAAGCTGCTGAGGTAGCAAAAGGATCGGCTGTTGTTGCTTTTAAAGTAATTTGAGGAGTATTTGGTATAATGGCATATTTGTAAGGGAAAACAGGAACTACATCGCCACCTGGAATAAATAAATCAACATAACCCGTTGTTGTGTTATTGGTTTCCGACATTTCATTGATTTCAAAATAGGAATCAATACGCACGTAAAAATGATTTAAACCCACATGTTTGGCATAATCCTTTTCAACAAAAAAACTTAAGGTATCTTTATTCATCGGAGCTTTTATCTCTTTAAAATAAGTTATAGAGTCCCCATTAGGGAAATAGTGTTCAATGTTTACAATAAACGTGTCATGAATAGCTTTGGCATTATTTTTAATAACCACATTAATACCTATAGAATCTAAATAAGTATTTGTATCAAAATACACACTTGAATTGGTGATTTCATAATCAGGTTTTGCAAAAGCGTTTAATCTAACAGATGGATCACCCTCTAGAGTCATTTCTAAACTGGTGATATGTTGTAATTGGCCATAAGAGCCAAGAGTTAAACGAGATGTGTTTTTTACAGCATCGCCAATTCCTTTGTAATAAGATTCATGAGTAAGGGATGTGTAAAAATCTCTCGAAAAATTGTAAAGTGTATTTACTACACCTGATGAAGAGGATGCTAAAAAGGCAATACTCCCTCTATCTGGAATTAATGTAAAAACTTCGCTTGTACTATTGGCCTCTGGTAAGTGAATGTCGCCAGAATAACAAGAGTTAGCTAAAAATAGTGGGTACTTACCTTTATTATCGTAAGCTAAAGGATTATCAATTGCTTGGTCAAAACCTGTTGTAGAGCCATGACCGAAAAATGTAATTAATGAACAGCCATATTCTATGAGTTCCTTTATAGAGTCGCTTACAGTAATTTGTATAGGTGCTGTGGTTGTTTTTTGAAAAGGAAAAATGCTCGCCCCATATAAAGTATCTTTTATAATATTACCAAATACATCTAGGTAAGATTGAAACGCCTGTTGCTGATAGATATCCTCACCACCACTAAAATGTAAAGCACGTTTATGCCAATCTAAAGGAGGGCCAGAATAAGAAAGTCCATTGGCAGTCATACTACCTTCATGCTCTTTTATTTTATTTAAGTAATTGCTAACATCTGCTCCATTTTTTGCAGAAATACGGCCAATAGGTATAAATGGTACAGCCGAATTTTCGCCATGAATTCCAGCAGTTAATAAATTATCAGAAGATGGATTTCCCATCGTTGGGATTTTACAATCATTCCAATTATTAAGATTAGTTCTAACAGAAACGTTTCTAATTGATTTTCCAATAAGCAATACATATTTTGGCGGCACAGGTAAATTATCGCTTAAGTACCTACAGAAATTTTTTATTGCTAAAGGATTTTTAATATTTCCATAAGCAAACTGATCATATAAATCGTCAATATCTGCCATGATTATAAAGTTGGATCCGCCATCTGTACTTTCTCTGTACAATTTATAATCATTGGCTTGTGTCTGAAGGCTTTTGTGAGTAATAATTACAAAAGCAGAATCTGTATTTGTTGTATTATAATTTACGTAATAACCAGTTTGATTAACCGGCACAAGAGCATTAACCGTATTTACATTTGCCACCGTTGTTAAAAAACATTCTTTTTGAAGAGCAGAGTTTGGTATCAATGCTTTTACATTATTACCAGACACAACGGTAGAAATATATTTATGATTTGTTAAATCATATAGTAAAACTTGTGAAGCGCCAACATTTACATTTTGAATATCTAAAAATGTTTTTAAGCCAGTAGCATTATTTACAAAAAATAATTGTTCAGATGAGTTTAAGAAATCAGGAATTTGAGGGTATTTTAAAGAAATGTAATGCACATTAGTATGATGTATTTGTTGTGGAATAGGACCCAAAATTGAACTATTAACACTAGTAACAAATAACTGAGATGTGTTTTGAAGTTTATCAGATGTGATTTGTCTTTCTATATAAAACTGCTGAATACCAAAAAAAAGAGTGTCGTTTAAAGTAATCATATTACCTATATTGTTTAGGTATTCAAATTTCACTTCATGATCATAAGTTAATCCAAAGCCAGAATAGTCTGAAGCTCCTGAGAAACTTGTTTTTATATATACGGGTAAACTAGCAGAGGGATAAACATTTAAATTACTGAAATTAGTTTGCTTTGTAATACCTTTTTGAATACTATGTCCATATCCTTCCCCAACTACATATCTTGGGTCTGAAATCACATCTAAAAAAGTTGTTCCTAATGAATAGTTTAAATTATAAGCATCAATTTTTTCTGTATAAAAATGATTGGCCGCTGTATAGGCTGAAAAATTCACATCAGTTTCATACTGAACACGCTTATTATTAATAGATGAATTCCAAGTTAAATAAGCGTAGTTCGTATCATTAAATAAAGCAAAATAGGGATTGGGTAAACGTGTAATGTTTTCGTAAGCAGTAGAGTCAAAACTCGCATCATTTCTTTTGGCATAAAATTCAATATAATCTGTTGTATTGAATACGTTATCGCTTTCATCATTAACATTAATGTACTGCTCCTGACCTTTAATAAATAATTGAAAATTTTTAGGATTAATGGTTGAAAGTGGAATACCTGAGTTGACAAGAGTTGTGTAATTTATACGATACAATCCTGTATTTGGAATGCTAATTCGATAATGCTTCTGCCCATAATTTATCCATTCGTTGCCATACTGCTGAGCAACTATAGTAGCTGTAGTGTAAATTAAGAAAAATAAAATGAGTAAACGTTTTATCATTTAATTAATTTTTTATTGATATCAATTTTAATCGTAAAAATATGAGAGTAAAGAGATGTAGACACATTTCCAATATTTGTCATGGCATAATCTAATGCAAATACTTTATATTTAATTCCAACACCAATGTTTGGCTGTATAGTTGTAACATCCGTGCCGCTTACATTTTTTGCTTTTTGAATATTACCAATTCCACCTCTTAAATAAACGAATCCCTTGTACCCAACTTCTAAACCTAGAGCAGGTTCCATACTCCACGCTTTTGTTTTAACAACTGTATTCCGTTTACCATCAAATGTATTAATGAAATTTAGTTCTCCGCCAATAGAAATTTTGTCTTGCCAAACAAACCAAGTACGTGTTACACCTAATATTAGTTTTGGAACTGTTATCTCCACAGAATTGCTTGGGATGTCATTTCCAGTAATGGCGTATGTTTGTTTTACATCATCCGTTAAGTTGTACGACCAAGCATTAAATGTTCCTGTCACGTCTCTTGCCATTGCTGCAAATCGCCATTTCTTAAAATCATACATAGCACCTGCATCTAATCCGAAACCCCAAGCGCCACCAAACTCACCTAACTTACGACGAATGATTTTGGCATTAGCACCAATTTTTAACCCTTTTATTTTTGTTATATTTCTTGCGTAAGATAATAACACGGCTGCATCTACAGCATTAAAGGATTTTAAGCGAGAGTAATCTACATTTCCATTTGCATCAATTAGTTCGGTTGTATTTGGGATATTATCAACTCCAAAACGAATAAACGTTATACCTACTACACTATTGCTATCTACTCGTTTTGAACCCCCAATAAAATCATATTTGGCAATTCCTGCAAAATATTCGGCATGCATTAAGCCAATTTGTACATTACTTTGTTGTAATTGTAAACCTGCGGGGTTCCAATATCCTGCCGTTACATCATTTACAGATGCCACATTGGCGTTTGCCATTGAAAGAGCTCTAGCACCAACACCAACACTTAAAAATTCGTTACTGTACTTTGCAATTTGTGCAAAGCTTATAGTTGAGATAAAAACAAACAATAAAACTACTAAGTTCTTCATAATCAGTTTAAAATTACGTTATTTTTTCGAAATGTACAATATATTGGTTTAACGTATTTACGCATTAATTATTGCCTTAGATTTTATGAAAACTAGCATTTAGTGCTAAATTATTGGGAATTTCCTTTTTTAACATATTTCTCAAAAAAGTAAACTAAAGAGTAAGCTGCTAGTAACATCATATATGGAAACACATGAAGTGTATGCCTTTCGCTCCACTCATTAAAAATTAAGCCTACCATTAGTGCGTTGAGAATGATAATGATTAAAAAAGTAACTAAAAATGGATAAACAGTTTTTTGTTTTTTATATGTGATAAAAAGTGCTGCTAAGGCCAAAGGATAAAGTAAATGATGACTTTGATTAATGTAATTGTGAAAGTTAGAGTAATAAGGTCTTGTGGTTAAAAAAAATGAGTTTAGTTTTTTGATAAATAATATGACTAAAGTTTTTAAATCTTTTTGTTCAACTATAAATTGATAGCAATCGAATAATGTATAATTGCCGGGTGGTAGCTCTGGTGATGACCATCCTGGAAAACCATAATAAATAGAACCATTTGAAACGTATTTTGAAAAATCGTGATATGGGAGTTGGAAAAGAAATAAGATTCCTGAAAATAAAACAAGTAATAATGTAGAACCAAAAAGGAGTACCTGTTTTTTTGTAAAAATCTTATTTTGATACAACATCAGCAACAAAATACAAATGACACTAAAGATGCCGGAAGGCCTTGAAAATATAACAATTAAACTAAAGATAATCAGCTTAAAAGCTCGATGTT
Source organism: Bacteroidia bacterium (assembly GCA_046594225.1). Lineage (GTDB taxonomy): Bacteria > Bacteroidota > Bacteroidia > B-17B0 > Aurantibacillaceae > UBA4416. Next base: position 11,177 of record JBKJPW010000042.1, on the reverse strand, counting down.
TTATAGTTGGATACAAACAAACATATGCAAACAATAAACTAACAGCTATAAAAAATGTTTCGGAAAATAAGTTGAATTGCCAGTATTGTACTAAAGGACTTAAACAGATAAATATTAACCACAATTTTGCAGTTTGATTGTTTATATATATCGAAATCAATTGATGAAACTTGTAGTAAGCAAATAAACTAATGAGGTAAGTGCTTACAAAAATTAAAAGTGTTGGAACCTTTAAAAACATGAAAGCCGAAAGGTAGACGACATAAGCAATATAAAAGGTTTGATATTGAGTAGAATTGACAAAATCGCCGTGAGCAAAAAAAGCTGCACGAGTCAGGTATTTATCGCCCTCATTTAGAGTATTAAAGCCAAATTTAAAATACAGAATCGCTAATATGATGAAGTGACAACATAACAAGCCTATCCAAAATAATTTTTTAGAAAGAGGTTTAATAGTTGTCATGAAATGTATGTTTGTTTGATATTGTCACAACTAAAAATACAATTTTTTCGGATACTATTTAAGTCTCAGCATTTTTATATATTTACCATTTATATGAATATCAAAAAACATATACCTAATGCCATTACTTGCTGCAATTTATTGTGTGGTTGTTTGGCTATTGTGCAAGCTTTTGAAGGCAATTTAGTATATGCTTCTTATTTGGTTGGACTAGCCGCTATCTTTGATTTTTTTGATGGATTTGCGGCACGTATGTTAAGAGTAGCTTCTCCAATAGGTAAAGATTTGGATAGCCTGGCAGACATGGTAACTTTTGGTGTGGTGCCAGGTGTAATAATGTATAAAATTGCTTTGTTTGGTCAGCAAACATATATAGAAGAAGCGACGTTTGGCCCTCAAATTATTAGTGAATTTTGGTCTAAAATCATCCCTTTATGTTGTTTTGTAGTAACAATTTTTTCTGCTATTCGTTTGGCAAAATTTAATAATGATACTCGTCAATCTGATTCTTTTATCGGGGTTCCAACGCCAGCTATTGCTTTATTTGTTTGTTCTTTGATTTTGGTTTATGGCGTAGGAATGCCAAGAGATTTAGGTTCACGAACTCTCTATGTTTTTTTAAATAATTTAACTGAAACAGTTAGTGTTCCTAATATTATATACAACATTGATGAATTAACCACGTTAGAAATTATTAAATTAAATATAGCAAGAGTGTTCGTGAATTCAGTTTTTAATGTAATTATTTGTGTTGTTTTTTCATTTTTATTAATCTCTGAACTTCCCCTTTTCGCGCTTAAATTTCGTAATTTTTCGTGGCGGGGAAATCGAATTCGTTACACCTTCTTAGGATTAAGTTTGATATTATTAATTGCATTAAAATTTGTTGCAATCCCTTTAATTATAATTTTATACGTATTTATGAGCGTAATCACTAACCTATATATAAAGAGAAGGACAGTTTCCTAAAACACCATAATTCCTATATAAACGACTAATTTACAGCATAAGCGGTAGCCTTAGTTTTACTTTATATGCCTACTTTTAGTTCGTGATAAAACTTCAACAGATAAAAAAATCCTATAAACTCAACAATACTTCTTTTGAGGTATTAAAAGGAATTGATATGCATATTAAAGAAGGAGAATTTGTGTCCATCATGGGTTCTTCTGGTTCTGGAAAATCAACACTCTTAAATATTTTAGGGATTTTAGATAATTATGATTCAGGAAATTATACGCTTAATGGTACTTTAATCAAAGACCTTTCTCAAACTAAAGCAGCGCATTTACGTAATCAGTTTTTAGGATTTGTATTTCAATCTTTCAATTTACTATCCTTTAAAAATGCTATGGAAAATGTAGCTTTACCTTTGTATTATCAAAAGGTATCGCGTAAAGAACGTAATATAAAAGCTTTAGAATATTTAGATAGAATGGGATTAAAAGACTGGGCGCATCATTTACCTAGCGAAATGAGTGGTGGGCAAAAACAACGGGTTGCTATTGCCCGTGCTTTAATTGGTAATCCTAAAGTTATTTTTGCGGATGAGCCAACTGGCGCTTTAGATTCTCAAACATCGATTGAAGTGATGGATATTTTTAAAGATATTAATAAACAAGGCAAAACAATTGTGCTAGTAACTCACGAAAATGATATTGCAGCATTAACAGATAGAACCATTAGATTAAAAGACGGCTTGATAATTTAAGAAGTGTGATTTCAGATTTAAGTCACGCTACAGTGCTATAAATCTTACTTCAAATTTCTAAAATCTTAAATAAAATGTTTGACTTAGATAAGTGGCAAGAAATATTAGGAACCATTAAAAAAAATAAACTCCGTACTTTTTTAACGGCGTTTAGCGTAGCGTGGGGAATTTTTATTTTAATTGTGTTGTTAGCTGCCGGACAAGGATTAAGAAATGGAGCGCAATCACAATTTGGGAACGATGCTGCTAATAGTATTTGGATTGATGGCGGACAAACCAGTATGGCTTTTGAAGGTTATAAACCTGGAAAAAATATTCAGTTAACTAATTCGGATTTTTATCATATCAAAAATAATGTGGAAGGTGTTGATCATGCTTCAGCAGTTTATGATGGACGCGCAGGAAAAATATTATCCTACAAAAACGAACATGCAGGTTTCACAGTTCGCTCATGCGCACCAGATCATTGTTTATTAGAAAAAGCAAAAATTGTAAAAGGGCGTTTTATTAATGAAATAGATTTTAATGAATTCAGAAAAGTATGTTGTATAGGTGTGCCTGTTCAGGAAGCTCTTTTTAAAAAAGAAGACCCCATTGATAAATTTATAGATGTATCAGGAACACAATATAAAGTAGTAGGTGTGTTTAATGATCCTGGCAAAGGCGATAATGATAGAATTTATGTTCCTTTATTAACAGCGCAACGTATTTATAACGGTAAAGATAATATAAATGTAATTTGGGCAAGTACAGGAACCGTTAGTACTGAACGCAGTCAGCAAATGGTAACCGAAATTAGAAATTCTTTAGCTAAAAAATATCATTTCAATCCTTTGGATATGAGCGCTGTTGGTGTATTTAATAATAATGTAGAATACAAACGTATTATGGGATTATTAGACGGCATTAAACTATTTGTGTTTATTATTGGTGTATTTACCTTAATAGCAGGCGTTGTAGGTGTTAGTAATATTATGATGATTGTTGTAAAGGAACGCACCAAAGAAATTGGAGTTCGCAAAGCCTTAGGTGCTTCGCCATGGTCTATTGTTTCTTTAATTATTCAAGAGTCAGTATTTATAACTTTTGTGGCGGGTTACATAGGTTTGATGTTAGGAATAGGAGTTGTTGAAGCCATAAAGTATTTTGGACTAGAAGGAGATTTTTTTAAAAACCCAGACGTGGATTTAAGTATAGCACTCACATCTGTTGTATTAATTGTTGTTGCGGGAGCATTAGCCGGATTTTTTCCAGCAATAAAAGCCGCACGTGTCGAACCTATTGAAGCTTTAAGAGAAACATAAATTGATATTTGAACGAGATAATTGGCAAGAAATTTTTGCAACCATTCGTAAAAATAAATTACGAACCTTCCTTACCATGCTTGGTGTGTTTTGGGGTATTTTTATGTTGGTTATTATGCTTGGTTCAGGTAATGGTTTGCGTAATGGTATTTTAAAAGAGTTTGCTGGCACAGCAACCAATAGTTTTTATGTATGGGCTCAGCAAACTACTAAAGCCTATAAGGGCATGAAGCCTAACAGAAGTTTTAATTATACAACTGCTGATGCAGAGGCTTTAAAGCAATTGTCCGAATTGGATGTAGTGTCTCCTTTAAATCAATTAGGCGGACATGAAGAAGCTAGTAATGTATTTTATGGGTTAAAAGCGGCAGCTTGCCAAATCAAGGCTTGTTACCCAAATTTAACTGCAATTACTCAAATCTCAATTAGCAAAGGAAGATTTATAAATGAATTGGATCTTAAAGAGAAAAGAAAAATTTGTGTTATTGGACCAAGAGTGGTTGAATTATTATTTAAGAAAGATGAAAATATAATCGGAGAATATATTCGTGTGAATGGTGTTTACTTTAAGGTAGTTGGCTTAACTTATATTACGGCTGGCGGAAACGAAGGAAGAGAACAAGCGCAACAAATCTATATTCCATTTAGTACATTTCAAAATGCCTTTAATTATGGAGATGTTGTTGGTTGGTTTGCTATTAAATCAAAAGATAATATTCCTGCAGAAGAATCAGAAAAAAAAGTGATGTCTATTTTAAAAGAACGTCATAAAATTGCGCCAGATGACTCAAAAGCAATTGGACATTGGAATATGGAAGTAGAATATAATAAGTTAAATGGTTTATTTACAGGGATAGAAATATTAGTATGGATTGTTGGTATTGGAACATTATTAGCAGGTGTAATTGGTATTAGTAATATTATGTTGATTGTTGTAAAAGAGCGAACAAAAGAAATAGGCGTAAAGCGAGCATTAGGTGCTGTTCCCGCACAAATTATTGGACAAATAGTTTTGGAAGCGGTATTTTTAACATCGATTTCGGGTTATTTTGGATTAGTAATTGGCATTGGATTACTAGAAGCTTTAAATGCAGCCATTGGAGATTCAGGAGAAATGTTTACAAATCCTACTGTTGATTTGGCAGTAGCAATAAAGGCATTAAGTGTATTAATTTTAAGTGGTGCTTTGGCAGGATTAATTCCGGCGAGTAAAGCAGTAGCTATTAAACCAGTTGAAGCATTAAGAACCGAGTAAAATATTGCCCGCAGATTTCGCGAATTTTCGCAGATTTTATTTGTGTTGTTAAAGAATGAGTTAATAAAAATAATATATATAAACCCTCTGCGATAATCATTGAAATTTGCTGAGAAAAGAAAAGTAACTATGATAAAAAAAATAATTAAAATCACCTTGCTAGTTGCCTTTGTAGGCTTAATTTTTTGGACATTTTATTTCCTGTTTAATAAATCACAAAAACCACCAGAGGTATTTAAAACAGTAACGCCTTTTGATACTTCTATCGTTAAAAAAACGGTTGCTACTGGTTCTGTTACTCCTCGTAAAGAAGTCAATATGAAGTCACAGGTAAGTGGAATTATTGAAAAATTATATATTGTTGCCGGACAGCAAGTAAAGCAAGGCGATGTGATTGCTAAAATAAAAATCGTTCCTAATATGTTGAATTTAGCTAATGCTGAAAACAGAATTAGTGCAGCTCAAGTAAACTATGATAATTCAAAATTAGATTATGACAGGAACAAAGTATTATTTGACCAAAGTGTCATTTCAAAAGCAGATATGCAATCTGTTGAATTAAGAGTGAACTCTAATAAAATAGAATTAGATGCAGCCATTAATCAATTACAAATTATTAAAGAAGGTGCTTCTAAAACGGCCGGTTCTACAAGTAATACATTTGTAAAAGCTACAATAACAGGAATGGTGTTAGATGTTCCTGTAAAAGAAGGCGGGCAAGTCATTGAAAGTAATACATTTAATGAAGGAACAACTATTGCTTCTGTTGCCAACATGGGTGAAATGATTTTTGAAGGAAAATTAGATGAGAGTGAAGTAGGGAAGGTGCACGAAAATATGGATATTGTTTTAACGATTGGCGCGATTGATAAAGAAAGTTTTAATGCGAAATTAGAATATATTGCACCAAAAGGCATAACAGAAAATGGTGCTATTCAATTTTTAATTCGCGCTTCTATCAGTAAAGATAATTCTTCTTTTCTCCGAGCAGGATATAGCGCTAATGCAGATATTATTTTATCTAAAAAGGATAAAGTAATGGCTATTCCTGAAAGTGTATTGCAATTTGAGAAAGAAAAACCTTTTGTTGAGGTTGAAAAAGGAAATCAAAAATTTGAAAAACGTTTTATTAAAACTGGTTTATCAGACGGTATTAATATTGAAATACTAGAAGGAATTCAAAAAACAGATAAATTAAAAATGCCCCAGTTGGCTGAGAATAAAGAAGGGTAATTTATTTACTGTAATACATAGTTAAAACCGCTTCAATACAATAAGCTACATCAACAGGATAATGATTGGTTCCTTTATTTGCTCGTCGTTTACGTGATAAACGACAAATGATTAATTTTTGTTCAGGAACACAAATTACATATTGCCCTAACATGCCTTGCATATAAAAAACAGTCATGCCTTTGTATTCTGTTAACCACCAAGCGTAACCATAAGTATGATTTGGTTTACAATTTTCTTCATTACAATTATATGGAGAAATTGAATTGCGAACATAAGTACTGTCTAACAGTTGCTTTCCATTCCAGTAACCTTGATGCATGTATAATTTTCCCATACGTGCAAAATCTTTAGCATTACTATTGATGCAACAAAACGATTTCTCTAGACCATCTTTTTTATCCAGACTCCAATAAGCACTTTGCTCACAGTTTAAAGGAGTCCATAGTTTTTCACTTAAATAGGTAGCAAGTGGTTTATTGATAGCTTTTGAGATGCAATAGCCTAAAAGTGCGGTGTTACCACTTAGATATTTATACACTTTACCTGGCTCATTTGCCATATTTGTATAACTAGTAGATGCTTTTAATAAATCTGTTCCGTAATAACCTTCAGCAGGATAAGAAAAAGGATTTGCATAACTTTCGTCAAAGGCAATACCCGATGTCATAGTTACTAAATGCTCTAACGTAATTTTTGAACGCCAGTCGTTTTTATATTCAGAAATATAATTACTAACTGGCTCGTTGATGCTTTTTATAAATCCATCTTGCATGGCAAAACCTAGTAAAGCTCCGGTATACGATTTCGCCATGCTAAATGAATTGGTGTGTGATGTATCGCTAAAATGATCCCAGTATTGTTCGTGAATTAAAGTATCATTTTTAATAATCACTAAAGCATGTGCTTCGACTTCTCGAAATAAATTTTCTAATTGCGGTGATAATTTACCCGTATTGTAAAGTGTTGAGGTTGGCCATGGTTTTGGATTGTTTGCTTCAATTTTTCTATTTTCAAAAATAGGATATTCTGTAGCGCTTGGGCCATCTTTACCTTGTAAATAAGTGGTTGCAATAGCTTTGTATAAATACCATCGACCCGAAAAAATAATGATGCCATTTAGAATTAAAAATATAACTAAAACACTAATGAAAATATATTTAAAAAACTTTTTCAGCATAGGATAAATTTACAAATTTTTTCCCGCGGATTTCACAGATTTGGCAGATGTGAAAAATTGTATATTATTAAATACTTAATCACTAAAAAATCTGCGGTAATTTGCGCTATCTGCGGGAAACTAAATTAATTCACACTCAAAAAGCGTACTAAAATGTTTTTTTAGTTTTTCTTTTATTTCACGCATATCAATATCTTGCCCAAGCTCTTTATTTAAACTGGTTACCGCCTTATCTTGTATGCCACAAGGAACAATATTATTAAAGTAATCTAAATCCGCATTCACATTAAAACCCCATCCGTGCATGGTCACCCATCTACTGCAACGCACACCCATCGCGCAAATTTTACGAGCTTTAAATATATTGTCTTCATCTAACCAAACGCCAGTTTCTCCTTTGCTTCTTCCGGCTTTAATGCCATACTCATGCAACGTAAGAATAATAGTTTCCTCTAATAAGCGAAGGTATTTATGAATGTCGGTAAAAAAATGATCTAAATCTAAAATAGGGTAACCTACTAATTGCCCTGGGCCGTGATAGGTAATATCTCCTCCACGATTTATTTTATAATAAGTAGCTTGCTTTTCTTCTAACTGATGTTCATTAATTAATAAATGAGAAGCATCGCCACTTTTGCCTAATGTGTAAACGTGAGGATGCTCAACAAATAGTAAATGATTTTTAGTTTGAATTTGCTGTTCAGGTTCTGAATTTCTGTTAGCAATTTTTTGAGTAATAGTTTCGTTAAATAAACTTTCTTGATAATCCCAACAGTCCTTATAATCCATAAGGCTAAGGTCTTTAAAAAGTACTTGTTTGTTCAATGTGTGTTTATTTGTAGATTAATTTAAAAATTCAAATATCAAGGCTTTAAAAAAAATATCAATGAGTCCGCCAGCTGGCGGATGAAGTAGATAATTTTTTTATAACGCAGAGATTTGGATTTTTAACTCTTCGCTAATTCATTTTTAAGATTGGTGATAACGTTAACCTCTACAGCATCAATATTTTTTAAATCAGCTATATAACAAGAAATCCAATCGCCAATATTTATTAAATAAAAAAACTGTTCAACCTTTGAAGTTCCTTTAGCGGTAATATCTGTTACTGAATTGCTGTATTTTGTGAACAGTGTTTTGCAAATATCGTAACGTTTAATCGTTCTTTCATAATCAAAAGAAGTACGGAAAGTAACTACAGCTAAATTATCATTCTTTTCTGTCCAACCCACTAGTTCATTATGATTCATTTCTGGCAAGGTATGATGCCAACATAACATTTTACTGTTCTCATTAATTTGTTGTCTGAATCTCACAGCTGCACCTTCGCAAGAACCTAAAGAATAAATGACAGAAATTTTATTTAGTAATTTTTTAGCTATGATAGCGGATTCAACTTTAATAGCTTCTTTTTCAGCGTCTAATAATATGATTGTTTCTTTTACTTGATTTAATAAATCTGTTTTTACAAACCCATTAAACTGAATAATTTTAAATAACTGTACTAATGAATAACCTATACATGAACGAGGAGGATGTCCGCCAGGAATAATAATAGTATCGTATTTATATTTCTCAGCAATTACTCGAACTTCACCACCACTAGTAATACAAACAATTTGCGCATTTTTATCAATGGCTTGTTTCATTGCAGAAAGTGTTTCTTCTGTATTTCCACTATAGGAAGAAATAATTACTAATGAATTTTCATTTACAAATTTAGGCAAAAAATAATCTTTGTTAATGATAATAGGAACGGGGCATTCCGCCTGAACCAGTTCAGATAAAATAGTGCCACCAATTCCGGACCCTCCTAAACCTGTAACAACAATATTTTGAATATTATTTTTTTTAATTAGTACAGCTGAATTAGCAATATCTAATGCTTCTTGTAATTGTTTTGTAAATCCTTCTACTAATGTCTTCATAATATTATCAGTAAGTAAAAGTAAGAAAAAAAACTATAAATTTATAACTGTTTGCTTTTATTTATGATAAACTCATATGATATTTTGTTCAAACGATTTAACCGCTTTAATCCATTCAGCAGGCACTGCAATGGTTTCTTTAGTTTCATAATTCATACAAACCAACGTAAATTTCCCAATAGCACAAAGCTGATTGCCATTGTTTGTTTCGGAAATCAAAATATTTTCAATATCAAAACTTTTAGTGCCAAAACGAGTAACTTTTGTGTAACAATGCAGATTATCTTCCAATAAAATAGGGTATTTGTAGGTAATTTCGGCTTTTCCTAAAATCATTCCTGCTTTAACCCAGTCTATTTTATTTTTAAAAACATCTTTAAAATATTCAACTCTAGCGATTTCACAATACGTTAAATGATTGGCATTGTTAACGTGACCTAGCTTATCAATATCCTTAAAACGAATTTGAATTTTAAATTTGTGAACGCAGGAAGATAAAAGTTCGTTTAGGTCCATGATTATACTTCTCTATTTAGTAAATGAAGGGCAAACTCTTTTAAGTTGTTTTTCTTGCCAGTATTTGCGTCTAAATCTTCTAAATGTTTTAACGCAATATCAGTATGTTTATTAGCTTCTTTAATGGCCAATTCTTTTACACCTAATATATTGTAAAGAGCAGTTACTTGTTTGACTTTATCCGAATTAGAAATTTCTTTAGTATTTAATAACTGATTTAATTCTTTGATTTGTTCTTCGTTAGCTAATTCAAAAGCATCCAATAGCATAAATGTTTTTTTGTTAGAGATAATATCTCCTCCAACTTGTTTTCCAAATTTTTCATCATCTGCATATACGTCCAACACATCATCTAATAGTTGAAAAGCAATTCCTACGTGTTTACCAAATTCATATAAATGTTTTTGATTTTCTTCAGATGCATTAGCGCAAATAGCGCCCATTTGTAAGCTACACCCTAGTAATACTGCTGTTTTAAAAGTAATCATGTGTATGTAGTTTTCCACGCTTACGTTATCCTGCGTTTCAAAATTCATATCATATTGTTGTCCTTCGCATACTTCTAATCCTGTTTTAGAAAACAAATTGAGTAATTGTGGGATATGAAGATTGTTTGATTTAGCTAGTACTTCAAAAGCTTTAACCATCATGCCATCTCCACTTAATAAAGCAATGTTATGATTCCATTTTTCGTGAACAGTTATATTTCCTCTGCGTAAAGGCGCATTGTCTAAAATATCATCATGTATTAATGAAAAATTATGGAATAACTCTACTGCTAAGGCCGAATGAATAGCATTTTTTGGATCGCCATCAAATAAGTCGCAGCCTACTAATGTTAATAGTGGGCGAACACGTTTACCTCCCAAACCAATAATGTAACTCATTGGCTCGTACATTTCTTTAGGAGACGAATTATTTAATGAACGTTGTTGTTCATCAATAGCTAAATTTAAAATATTGAATAAGGACGAGTATGCTTGCACGTTTTTTATTTTTTTTCGCAGAGCTCGCGGAGTATAACGCAGAGCTCTGTTAAGCTATTATTTTTTAAATCTGCGAGACTCAGCGTTCTATTATGCTTCAATCTGCGAGATATTTTTATATAATTTACAAACTATTATGCTTCTGCCATTTTTAATAAATAAGTTCCATAACCACTTTTAGTTAATGGTGTTGCTATTTTTATTAACTGATCTTTAGTGATGAATCCCATTTTAAAGGCAATTTCCTCAATACAACCAATTTTTAAACCTTGTCGTTCTTCAATTACTTGTACAAATTGTCCAGCTTGCATTAAAGAGGCAAAAGTTCCAGTATCTAACCAAGCTGTTCCTCTATCCAAAATAGATACTTTTAATTGCTTACGTTTTAAATATTCTTTGTTTACATCAGTAGTCTCATATTCTCGTCGTGGAGATGGTTTTAATGTTTTAGCAATTTCTACAACAGAGTTATCATAAAAATACAGACCAGGTACTGCGTAATTTGATTTTGGCTCTTCTGGTTTTTCTTCGATAGACAATACGTTGAAGTCTTTATCAAAATCCACAACACCATATCTTTCTGGATCACTTACATGGTATG
>JBKJPW010000028.1:0-10994 GCA_046594225.1 Bacteroidia bacterium | reverse complement strand
TATCGGTTCTATTTTAGGGCCTGTTATAGCAGGTTTATTGTATGGATATAACCATTCGTTTCATGCTAATTGGTGTTATGCAATTACGTGTGTTTTATTTGTATGCGCTTTAGTTTGCTTTGGTTTAATCAAATCAAAACCAATGCCTGCAAAAACTAAAGACGAAACATTTATGGATAGCATGACGGTTGGCGTAAAATTCGTATTTAAAAATAAATTGGTTTTAAGTGCTTTATCGTTAGATTTATTTGCAGTCTTATTTGGAGGTGCAGTGGCTTTAGTGCCTGCCTTTACGGATAAAATTTTGCATTTAGGTCCGGAAGCTTATGGCTTATTAAGAACCGCACCTGCGGTTGGAGCTGTATTAATGGCATTTTACATGACGGTTAATCCTCCAGCAAAAAATGCGGGTATTAGTTTATTGTTAGGTGTAGCCGCTTTTGGTTTATTTACTATCTTTTTTGCTATCAGTACAAATTATTGGTTGGCTTTTTCTATGCTGTTATTTACAGGAGCGTTTGATAACATTAGTGTGGTTGTGCGACATAGTATTTTACAATTAAGTACACCTGATGAAATGCGAGGAAGAGTAGCCGCCGTAAATAGTATATTCATTGGTAGTAGTAACGAAATTGGAGCCTTCGAATCGGGAGTGGCTGCAAAGTTATTAGGTTTAGTGCCGTCAATAGCCTTCGGTGGAGTAATGACTATTTTAGTTGTGTTGGGAGTTCATAAATTAAATCCTGATTTAAAAAACTTAGATATTACTAAATTGGAATAATCCAACTAAATCTTGAACCATAAAAGACATAAAAGTTCATAAAGAATAAAAGCAAAATAAGAAAACTTTATTTGTTCTTTTGTGACTTTTATAGTTAAAATAAAAAAGATGAATGAACTACAAAACATAAAAGAATTACTAGACGAAAAATATTTTCAGTTTAATAATACTGCTTTTATCGAAACAGATCCTATTTCTATTCCGCATCAATTCACTAAAAAAGAAGATATTGAAATTGCAGCTTTATTAGTAGCAACTATTGCATGGGGACAACGTATTTCTATCATTAATAATGGCAATAAACTGATGCGATTAATGAATGATGAACCACATGACTTTATTATGAACTTTTCAAAAAAAGATGCAGTAAGATTTGAAAGCTTTGTTCATCGCACATTTAATGCAACAGATTGTATTTTCTTTTTAAATTCATTAAAACATATTTACACAAAACAAGGAGGCTTAGAAGCTGCTTTTTCAACTAATTTTTCTAGTAAAGAAGTAGATGTGAAAAATGCCATAACAAATTTCAGAGAGATGTTTTTAAGCGTTACGCATGAACATCGTTCCGAAAAACATATTTCTAATCCATATGCTAAATCAAGTGCTAAGAGACTTTGTATGTTTTTGAGATGGATGGTTCGTAAAGATAAACACGGCGTTGATTTTGGTATTTGGAAATCAATCAAATCTTCTCAACTATGTTTGCCATTAGATTTACATACAGGAAATGTGAGTCGCAAATTAGGCTTATTACAACGAACTCAAAATGATTGGCAAGCCGTTGAGGAAATTACTTATGTGCTAAGAAACTTTGATAAAAATGATCCAGTAAAGTATGACTTCTCTTTATTTGGATTAGGAGCTTTTGAAGGGTTTAGGTAGTTTGTAATTGCCAATTATGGAACACAGATGACGCAGATAGATATGATTAATTATGATTTTTTATCTGTGCAAAATCATAATTATCTGTGTTTTCAGCGTTCTATTATTTCAAAAAATCACTTCTTATTCTCAAACAAAATAAACTCAACTCTACGATTTACTTCATGTTCTGTGTCTTCGCAGCTTACGCCTTCCGTACATTTGTTTAAGATAAATTCTTCGCCCTTGCCGTTTACTTGTTCAATTTGTTTTTTATCCAATCCTTTAGAGATTAAATATTTTTTTACCTGTTGAGCACGTTTTTTAGATAATGGTATGTTATAAGATTCTTTTCCTCTGCTATCAGCAAAACCATAAATCAATACAGATATTTCTGGATGTTTAGCCAGCACCTCTAAATTGTTTTTCAAAATAGCAATGGCGTCTTCTCTGATATTTGATTTATTTAAACTATAATAAATAGGAGACATATTGAATCCTAATGCATCAATTTGGTTTTTATTTAAATAAGTCAACATTAATTTATCGTCATATGGATTTTTACCTGGCTCATCTGTTTTAACTACGGGTAATGCATCCACAGGTAAATGATAAACTACATTATTGCAAAGTACAATCGGTTCAATACATGTATCGCAACCCGCAACTACTTTTACAAATACTGAATCTCCTGGCGACGTTAAAGTGATTGTTTGTGTTATTTGAGAAGCATCAATTGGTAATTTTGTTTGATTAAATATCCATTGATATGCTATAACGGTTAAGTTACTTTGTATAGATGTTTCAAACTTAACAGAAAGAGATTCCTTATCTATCAAGCTTGAATTAATAGTCAATAACGAGCTTCTTTTTTCAGTACACTCCTTATTAAATTTATCAAGTTGAGTAATTTTATAGATATCCATATCGCCATATCCGCCTTTTCTGTATGAAGAAAAATACCCGCTAGTCATATTATCCGATTCAACCATAAAAATATCATTACCTGATGAGTTAATAGGTTGACCTAAATTCTCTGGCACTGACCATTTCCCTTTTGTAAGGGTACTTTTATAAATATCGTAATTACCATAACCCTCATGTCCTTTTGAAGAAAAATAAAGTGTTTCTCCATCATCTGATAAATAGGGAGAGTCTTCATCGTGCTCGGTATTAATTGTTTTTCCTAAATTTTCTGGCACACCCCAATTTCCATCATTTCCTTTCATAGATTTGTAAATATCTAAACCACCATTCCCTCTTTCATCTTCGCTAGTAAATAAAAGCATTTTTCCATCCTTACTAACGGTAGCATGATTTTGATAATAATCGATATTTACATTTTTAGATAAAGGAATCGCTTTTTGTTTACTATCATTTACAATTAATTCATACACTTTATTTTTTTGAAAGATGTACATCAATTTCCCGTCGCTAGAAATAGAAATAATAGATAAAGGCCATTTTCTTGGTTTTGTTTTTAATACCTCTTTTGAAATTGAATATGTTTTTACTGCTTGAGGTTTACTATTATTAAGTTGACTGATATAAATGTTTTCAATATACTTATCATCAATGCCGCTTGTTTTTTCTTTTTTAAAATCTTTTCGTCGAGAGGTAAAAAGGAGTTCATTTTTTGCTGTAATGACTGGCACATATTCTGGTAGCTCAGTATTTATTTTAGGACCTAAATTTCCAACGTATTTTTTTTTATTATACCCCGATGCCTTATTGTTTTCCGCATAAATGCAATCTTTCTTCCGTTTTTCTAAGTCAAGAATGTAAACTTTATCTTGTTCTTTATCTTGAGTAGCTTTTACTAGTAAGTTGTCTAATAAAATTTGAGCTTTTTTAAATTCACCAATATGCTGATAGCACGTAGCCAATGAATACAATAAATCAGGAAAAGTATCTGTAGGTGTTTTAAGTAATGCTCTTTCTAAATAGGGAAGCGCTTCTTCATATTTAAACATGTATTGAGATATAACATATCCCAAAGCCACATTCGCTTCATAAGCAGTTGAATCAAGGTGATAAGCTTTTAAGTAATTTGCTTTTGCTTTCTCTAATTTATTTCGTTCTAAAGCTCTTGATCCTTTCCTCAAATATTTATCCACTTGCGCCGAAGAAACCGACATGATTAAAATAAATAGAAGAGTGGTAAGGTTTTTCATGAAAAATAGATAATTAATACTAGTCTTCAAAAATAATAATTTAATTGGGAATGGGTATTTAAATTGTTTTTTTAACAGGGAAAGCCTTCTTAATGCCCCATTAACGGCTTACTATCCAAGGATTTTGAATCCAAAGCATCTCTTAATCCATTGCCCACAAGCATAAAAGCTAAAACCAAAACCATAATAGCTAAACCAGGAACAAACGCTAAGTAAGCGGCATCTACTAATACATAACCTCTGTGTGCATTAATCATTTCGCCCCAAGATGGAGTAGGAGGTTGGGCGCCAATACCTAAAAAACTTAAGCCAGCTTCAGTTAAAATAGCTGCAGCAAAGTTAGATGCAGCGATCACAATAACAGGTCCCATTACATTAGGTAAGATATGACCTAAAATAATTCTCATGTTTTTAAAACCTAAAGCTCTTCCAGCTTCCACAAATTCTTTTTCTCTAATACTAAGTATTTGACCACGTATTAAACGTGCTACGTCAACCCACATGGTTAAGCCAACGGCAATAAATACTTGTAAAATCCCTTTTCCTAAAACTAAAGTAATAGCAATTACTAAAAGTAAAGTAGGAATAGACCATACCACATTAATTAACCACATAATCACATCATCCAACCAGCCTCTATAATAGCCAGCCATGGCACCTAAAAGGATGCCAATAACAATAGAAATAATAACGGAAATAAAACCTACAGACAAAGAAATACGAGTTCCAATCATTAATCGACTTAATAAATCTCTTCCTGCTAAGTCAGTCCCTAATATATATCTTCTATCCTTTATATGATTTGCAATAATTATTTTTTGTAAATCAGCTGTATTTATTTTCAATTTTTGGCCAGTACTTAATTGATAAAATTCAATTTTATTTGAGGTACTATCGTTTGTGATAGGATAGTTGTTATTCACATCATATACAACATCGGCCATATTGTAAGCTACTTTATTTCCATTATTAGGTTCATTGCCTGTGTATTCTTCTATCACAACATCAAAACCTTTAAAAGAGTATGAATAGGCGGGTATGTAACTAAAGTCGCTTACTTCGCCAAAAATCATTTTACTAAATAAATTTGATTTATGCGACAATTCATTTTTTTTGGCTAATAACATTTGAGCTTTAAAGCCTGGCTTTTTAATATGCAATTCGGGTTTTTGGTCGTTTGCATATGGAGAAGAATCGGGCGTAATTAAAAAACCTAAAATAGAAATAGTAGATGCAATAATAATTAAGAATAAACCAAACATCGCCAACTTATTTTTCTTAAAGCGTCGCCAAGTTTGAACAGAAAGTGATTCTGATGTATAATCTGTATGTTTTTTTTTCTTAAACAATTAATTTATTTTTTTGCCTTTCCAGTAGGGCTTTAAAAACAACGAACCTATTCCAACTATAAAAGCATATATCCAATATATACATTCAAAAGGAATTATCCACCAAATATGTTTTGTGCGCCCTAAAAAATTTGAAGCTAAAAATAGCAACAAAAAATCAAAAACAAACTTTGCAAGCACAAAAATCGATAAATAAGGGATAATGACTGACTTTTTGAGGATTGCAACAAACAAAGCCAAAAACAGTAAGTTTGCTACTAAAATGATAAATCCTGCAAATACGTTTAAATTATTCGAATTGTATTTTGCTTTAGATGCCCAACGAATACGCTGTTGAAATAAATCTTTAATGGTATTTATAGCTGCAGTTTTTACAATTAATTCTCTTATCAACGCATAATGAATAGATTGTGGATTTATTTTTTTAATATCTTCCATTAAAAAGACATCTTCTCCTGATGAAATATGAAGATGTGATTGGTATCCACTAACTAATTCATACGCGTTCTTTTTAAAAGCCAAATTAGCACCGTTACACATAAACGATTTTTTTATACCACTGTAACCAGCCGTAATAGCAGTTAATGCTAAATTCTCAGTAACTTGAAATTTTGTTAAAAAACCAGATTGTGTTTCAAAATCAATGGGCATAATGAGCATATTAGGAGAGTAGGCTTTAAAATAATTTGAAACAGTTAAAAGCCAATTTGGATGTCGATATACCACATCCGCATCTGAAGTGATAATAATAGAGCCTTTTGCTTTTTCAATTGCTGTTGCAATATTTTGTTTTTTACCTTTATGTGTGTCTTGTTTAATTAATTGATATGAAAGCCCTGATTTCTCTAATATGGAAAGGGCAATTTTATACGTGTTATCTTCCGAAGCATCATCTATTAATATAATTTCGAAATGTTGTTTTGAAAAATTTTGTTTGATGATTTGTTCCAAACATTCTCTTATTGTTGCTTCTTCATTTCTTGCAGACATAACAATAGAGATAAAAGCATCAGCGCTAGAAACTTCTTTTACAGAGTCTTTTAATCTCCCAAAACCTATCAAGGCTAAAGTTGTAAATGTGCCATAAGCCACTATCACAAATGCAAATATGTATAACTCAATTAGCATTAGCTGACCTAAAATCTATTTTTTCTTTTAAAATAATAATATAGCCAATTGCACTTGGCACAACCACGTTAATTATCCATACAAAGGTTGACGCTAATACAACTACTACTGTATTATCGGCAGCGTTATTAAATACAAATAATGCAATGGCCGCCCTTATAGCGGGTTCAATCACGCTTATCATGGGAATTAAACTAGTGAGCATAAAGTAAGCGGCAATGCTTATGAAAATTTGAAACATATCATTTTGAGGCGATAAGGCATTATAAATTAAGTAAAATTGAAACGTAAAAACCAAATAACGAATAATAGATAATGACAGAAGCTTAACAATAAGTGTTTTTGAAAACTGGATATGTTGCGCATCATCCATTTTTTTAAACCATTTAATAAACTTTAATTTTTTTTGAATAAATGATACATTAAAAATGGCCCAACAAAAAAATAAAACCATAAAAAAGCCTGCAATTAAAACAATATAAATAAAATTTGATGAACCATTGGTTTGTTTTAGTTTATAAGCAATAGCAATAATGCCAACAGTAACTGTAACTAACATTTGAAACATGCCATTAATAAAGTGGAGAACAGTAATACTTGGTCTGTTTTCATGTTTAAAAAAAACAATTTTTGCTAAAAACTCCATAGCTCTTCCTGGCGCAATATTGCCCACGCAGATTCCTGAAAATACAGATTTTAAGGCTACTGAATAAGATACAACCTCAATTTGTTTTGTAATTGATTTCCATTTGTAACTTTCAATTCCCCAGTTAACTGGCATTAAGCATAAAACGAGTATCAAAATTAGATACATATTTGGCTCCTTAAACCAAAACAGGCACTGTTCTTTCAGATGAGGAATAGCAATTAACCGATTATATATAATCCAAAAGCTAATAATGCCAATTAATATTTTAACACAAGAAGTGAGGTGTTTTTTCTTCACAAGAATAATTCTTATAAATTTAAGTAAAAAAATAGTAACCACAACCCAATAACTGTCAATAAACAGATTTAGTTTTTTGTTTCCTACTTAATGCTTTTCCAATTGTTAAAAATAAGATATGGATTCCTAAAATAGTTAAAACCATTGTTTTATTTGGTGAAAACATATTTTCAATGAGTGAATGTAGTGTTTTACGCGTAAAAATTAAATATATTTACCCAAACGCTAAGCCCATCTTATAAATTGCAAATATTTGGCTTAAATTTTGTTAAATTATTATATGCTTAAAATTAAAAATACTGATATAAATTAACTAATTATCAAAACTCCATACACATCATGAAAAAATCATTATTGTTTTCTTTTTTTGTAATAGCTCTTTTTGTTAGCATTGATACAAGTGCTCAAAAAAACTTCAATCAAAGCCAAAATTCGGGTTATACACCTCAGTTAGAACAGTCTAGTAAAAAAAATGAAAAATTTTCATTTCCGGAAATTGAAAATTTTAAGGGCACTTATCAATTCATTATAAAACATAAAACAGATTTTTTGCTAACTACTGAAACTTTTCAGTTAATTGAGGAGAATAGAAGTGAAACAGAAGATGTAACAATATCTTTAAATAATTATTTGGATGTTTTTATTCCATCTAAACAAAGCATTTCCCTAGCAAATTTCAAGCCCTTTACAGCTACTTATATTTATAAATAACCAAAAATTATGAAGAAAAATATATTAAAAAGAATTGTAATTATACTTTTTACAATCTCGCCAATTATTTCATTAGCACAAGATTTATGTTCTGGAGCAACGTCGCTTACACTAGGAGGCGGCTGTATTGCGGGCAATACAACTGGTGCTGCAGATAATATTACTGGCGTTGCCGGTTGTCAGTCAGGTGGTGCTAATACAGCTCACAATGATCTTTGGTATAGATTTACATCTACTGGAACTACTTTTACAGCGACTTTAACCTCTTCAGCCCCTTTTACTGGAAACATAGAGTTTGTTTTAGTGTCTGGTGTTTGTGGAGCACAAACTATTGTCAATTCAGTTTGCGGACCTTCTCCATTATCAGTTAATATAACGGGTTTAACAGCAGGAACAAATTATTATTTTATAGTTTCTAAGCAGGGAAGTGGAACAGACGGACCATTTACTATTTGTAACTATGCTACAACCACTCCTACAAGTAGTTGTACATCAAATGATGATTGTTCCACTGCTCAGAATATCGTTTTGAATGCAGTTGGCGCAGCTTCTGTTTGTACATCAGGTTGTAATACTGGTGCATCTCCAGGTTTAGATTTTGTTGGAAATAATTGTGAAGACATGCCAAACCCTACTGTTTGGTACAGTTTTACAACTGGTGCTACGGCAGCATCTATAAATATTAATTTAACAAGTGCTACAATGACAAACCCAGAGTATACTATTTTCTCTAATACTTCGGCATGTGTTGGTCCTTATACAATTCTTAATTGTTTGGAAGGGACTGCGGGTAGTGCGGTAACTAACTCTTTGGTTGTCGCACCTAATACGACTTATTATATAGCTGTTTCAGATGCTACAGCTGATCAAGGAACTTTTAATTTATGTATAGCTCAAAATGCAGATAATAGTGCTTGTAATACAAATAATAATTTAGTTGTTTCTGCAACTTCTATGGGTTCTCCATTGGCAGGGCCTTATAAACCAGGAGAAGTTGTTAGCTTTTGTTATACTATTACAGATTGGCAACAAATTAATTGTAATTATTTAGGAGCAGTTGTACCAACGTTTGGAGATTGTTGGGCTGCATCTTCTTTTAATGCTCAAGGAATGCCCGTTAGTGTTACAACACCTTTAAATGTTAATGGTGTTCTTCAACCTTGTCCTCCAGGGCCTCCATGCGCATGGAGTGCTTGCGTTGGTACTGCAGCAGGAGCTTGGAATTGGTTCCCTGCAGGGGCAGCTTTATATAATGTAGCTGGTGGATCGTTACCAGTTGGCGCAGCAATGGGAGCTGGCTGGTATTTTCTTTCATCTTATAACCCGGCTACTGGCGCATGTACAGGAGATCCAACGGATCCTGATAATACATATGGAGATGGAAATTTTCCAAATTGTGGTACAAATACATTTGATTACACTTTGTGTTTTAATTTAACTGCAGGTGCTGCGGGTAATTGTGGAACTGGGTTTACTGATTGTAGTGTAAATTTCAAAACATATGCTGATGGAGAATTTGGAGCATGGAATAGCATTGGATGTACGGCTGATATACAAACAGTTTCGTCGGCTACATTTGCTTGTTGTGCCCCACCTAATATGACGAGTACTAATACATTTACTCTTTGTAGTGGCGGTACAGTATCTATTCCTTTAACAAGTGATATCGCATCTACATATTCTTGGATAGCTACAAATAACGCAAGTATAACAGGAGAAAGTACTACTGCCCAAACAACAAATACTTTGAGTAATACTTTAACAAACACAACTACTTCTGTTCAAAATGTAATATACACGGTAACTCCAACTTCAACAACTAGTTGTTTAGGTGTTGCACAAACAGTTACGGTTACGGTTTACCCTACACCAACAACAACTGCAAGCACTACTGGTACGTTAAGTTGTAGTACTAATACAGTAGCTTTAAACTCAACTTTGGCTGGCATGAATTACACATGGACAGCACCAGCAGGAGGTTCGGTTACTAGTGCTAATACACAGTCTACTTCAGCATCAGGTGCTGCTGGTACATATACATTAGTTACACAAAGTGCAGCGGGTTGTACTTATTCTACAACGACTGCTGTTACCCAAAACACAACTGTACCAACAACAACAGCAAGTACAACCGGAACGCTAACTTGTACAACATTAACTGTTGCTTTAAATTCAACTTTAGCCGGAATGAATTATACATGGACAGCACCAGCAGGCGGAAGCGTAGGAAGTGCTAATACTCAAAGTACAACAGCATCTGGAACTTCAGGAACATATACGTTAGTTGTTTTAAATTCAACAAACGGTTGTACATATACAACAACAACTTCTGTTACTCAAAACACAACAGTCCCTACTACAACAGCAAGTACAACAGGAACACTAACTTGTACAACACTAACGGTTGCTTTAAATTCAACTTTAGCCGGAATGAATTATACTTGGACGGCTCCAATTGGAGGCTCAGTAGGTAGTGCAAGTACACAATCAACATCTGCATCAGGTGCAGCTGGCACATATACTATAAGGGTAGTTAATCCAGCAAACGGTTGTTCGTATACAACGACAACAACGGTTACACAAAACATTGTAACGCCCACAACAACAGCAAGTACTTCAGGAACCTTAACTTGTTCTGCAACAACAGTTGCTTTAAATTCAACGTTAGCAGGCATGAACTATACATGGACAGCACCAGCAGGAGGCTCAGTAGGAAGTGCAAATACACAATCAACAACAGCGTCTGGAGCAGCGGGTACATACACTTTAGTTGTTCTTAATTCGGCAAATGGCTGTACATTTACAACTACTTCAGCGGTTACGCAAAATACAACTTCCCCAACAACAACTGCAAGTACAACAGGAACATTAACTTGTTCTACAACAACGGTTGCTTTAAATTCAACATTGGCTGGCATGAATTATACATGGACAGCGCCGGCAGGAGGCTCAGTAGGAAGTGCAAGCACTCAATCTACAACGGCACCAGGAGCCGCAGGAACCTACACGATAAGAGTAGTTAATCCGGCTAATGGCTGTTC
>JBKJPW010000168.1:0-6310 GCA_046594225.1 Bacteroidia bacterium | reverse complement strand
CCGGATATAAAGCATAGGGAGTAGTTGGTTTTAAGCGTTTAAACATGGCGTTGTAATCCATATAATTAATTTTATAATTAGCCATTAAAGGTTTTAATATATCATAATTGGTAATTATGGAATCCTTTTTATACATTTTTGGAACATATTCAGGAAAAAAAGCAGCTTTACTTGGAGCGAATAAAAAAATCAATTTTTTGTCCAATTTCGCAAGTGTGTCTTGAATAAATTTCAATTTAACAACCTTATCTTCAAAATAGCTCTTGCTAACAATATCAATTCCATAGAAAGAAACGATATATTTAGTTTCAAACAAATAATTATTCTTTCCTACCACTACATCATTTGCATTTGTTTTATCAAAAAAACTATATTGGATTTGATTTTGTACTCTAATAGCAATTTCTCTGAAACCAAAATTGCTGGTTAAGTAATCTTGTTTTTTTTCGGCGTACCTGCCGCTTAGCCAAGTTTCTTTGTCTAATAATGTATCAGAAGAAATAGTAGATGAAACCCCTCCTAAGACTTCAATCTCAAATATATTAAATCTGCTTTGCAATAATGGCAATATCCATAATGCCAATAGCGTGATGAGTGTTAAAAAATTACTATTTATTTTATTTTTCATTAAAATCTAAAATAAATAAAAGGATTAAAATTAGCGATAGCAATATAACCTATACAAATCAGTAATAACAATAGTGAGGTTATAGTAAGTAAAAAATTAAGAAATGGACTGAGCCGCTTGATAAATAAAAAATTAAATAACGATTTAACTTTAGCGTTTAAACAACAAAACGAAAAAATAACCGCTACACAAAAAGTTGCTATAAACTCCGGCGTATACTCCATGCTACTTAAATGCCCTTTCAATGTTGAATTAAATAAATTGGCAATATAATCCACACCAATCATCAACTCTTTAGCCCTAAAAAGGACCCAGCCAACGGAAACAATAAAGAATGTTAATAGAACAGAAATTATACTAGGAATTTTATTTAGTACTTTTAAAAAACCAACTCGTTCAATAACTAGAAAAAACCCATGGTAAATACCCCAAACAATAAATGTCCATTCGGCTCCATGCCAAAAGCCAGAGATTAAAAATACAATCCATAAATTAAAATAAATTCTTAGAGCCGTTACTTGATTTCCTCCTAAAGGAATATACAAATAGTTTCTCATCCAGTTTCCTAATGATATATGCCACCTTTTCCAAAAATCTGTTACACTGGTGGCCGTGTATGGATTATTAAAATTTTCAGGAAAAGTAAATCCTAGCATAGTTCCAATTCCCAGCGCAATATCCGAGTAACCCGAAAAATCAAAATATAATTGAAAAGTGTAACTAAACATCCCTACCCAATTATCAATCGTATCTATATTTTCATTAGATGCGTTAAATATTTCATCTGCAACTGCGCCTAGTGTATTTGCAATAATAACTTTTTTACATAATCCAATCACAAACCGTCTAAAGCCACGTAATACATTTTCTGAACCATAACTCTTAAACCTATCTGTTATCTGATCTGCAATGTCGGAATATCTAATAATTGGGCCGGCAATTAATTTAGGAAATAATAAAATGTATAATTGATAGTCTATAAATTTTTTTAAAGGCTTATGTTTGCCTAAATATACATCCACAACATACGTTATGCTTTCAAACGTATAAAACGAAATTCCTATCGGAAGAATAATATTCAATATCGGCAAGGCTTCAAGGTTGTTATTATTTAGAATAACATTAACGTTTTCAACGAAAAAATTTAAATATTTAAAATAAAATAATAATCCAACATTTATAGATAATGAAAAAATAAATAGAGCATTTTTTCTTACACTATTGTGCTGACGGACAATAGCATGAACAATACAAAAATCGAAAAACGTAGTTAAAAGTATAACAAATATAAATTTAGGCGCGCCCCAAGCGTAAAAGAATACACTGGCAAGTAATAAGAAAATGTTTTTAAACTTGTGTGGTAAAAAATAATAAGAAAGTAATGTTATTGGTAAAAAATATAAAATAAAGATGATGCTACTAAAAATCATAGTGTTTTATTTTTTCACAACAGTATATTTTATATCATCAATATAACTTTCGCCCGTGTTACAATATGCCATAACAGAAAATATACTATTAGGGGCGCTATTAACAGCTAATATTTTTGTCATTTTTACCCAACCATTCTCGCCAGCATTAAATTGATTTCTAGAACATTTTTCATATCTTAAAATATTACCGTTATTTGTTTCAGAAATAACCAAAATCAAATCTTTTGCATTATCTATAGTTTTAATCTGACATTCTGCTATTATATAAATAGAATCTTTTGTGTTCAAGTCTTTAATAGCAAAGTCTAATCCTTTCGAAAAATTGCTTCTACTACCAACCGATCCAGATGTTTGACTTTTATAACCTTCGTGAGTAATTGCATTTGGATCAGTATTGTTTTCAAAATTTAAGCTATCTGATTTTAGAATTGGCTTGGTATCTATAATACGCTTAATTTTATTTTCGTTTACTCTAGCCAAATCCGATTCAATAAAAAAGTCCCAATACATTTCCTTATTCATGTCGAGTGTTGTTATTAAAAGGTTTGCGTATTGATACGATTTAAGTTGGTTAAACAATAAAAACGGAACGGCGCACGCTATAACTACTTTTTTTGAAGTGTGAGATAATACGTTAAATAAAATCATGGTTATCAAAATATATAATGGCAAAATGTCTACAAAGGGTCTAATGCTAAAGCCGCCACCATACCACCAACACCACCATGAAGCCGTGATATAGGAAAAGACAAAAAGCGTAATGAAGAAAATAATTTTTTTGTATAAGTTGGCTTTAGTGCAAACCATAAAAATTAAAGCACCCAAAAATAAAGGCGTATATAAAAACAGTCCTTTTTTATAACTAAAAAACATATTCAAAAACTCAGGATTAGAAAAATTAAACGTTTCTCCTTCATAAGTCATAATAAAAAATTCGCCAGTTTGTAAATAGTAAAAAAAGAATTGTAAAAATACTGCCAGTACAATTATTAGAATTGAAACCAAAATACCTAACCATGTTTTAACGACTAGCTCTTTAAAAAAGACAAAAAAGTGGGAAAGATTATGTGAGAAAAAAGGTAAAAATAATATGATGATAACATTAGGCGGACGAATTAAGGCAATCAAAGTTAGTGATAAGGCAAGTAGGATAACGTTTTTATTGGTTATGTGATTAAGCAATTTGGTGTATAAATAAAAAAACAAACTAATAGCAAAAAACGAATACACATGCGACATGGATGGTTCCTGAACAACATAATGAAATAAATTAGTTCCAAAAAAATACACTAAACAAATAATTAGACTAGCCTTTTTAGATGTTTTAAAAAATTCGGCAATTTTTGAGATAAAATGAACCGATAGTAAAAAATAAAATATGGAACATAAACTGATTAACATCAAAAACGTGTCTGTATAGCCGTTTATATCTGTCCCTGCAATTGCTGATATCAAGACGCCTAATAAAAAGAAAGGTAAAAAGCAAATAGCTGTGCCGCAGTAGTATTTATTTATACGCGTGTCTTTATATTCATTAAAATAAGTATGATGTACAGACTTGATATAAGTTTTTGGGTCATCGTAAAACTTATACTTAAAATCATGATAAATAATAGCCGCTGGTAAATAACTGTAGTATCCTAATCCGTCAGAAGCAATAGAATCAGTAAGCCCATGCTGTCTATCATTCCAAACACGCTGAGTTAATACAATTAAAAACAGGCCGATAAATAAGAAAATATATTTCTTTTTAGATAATAGATTAAGTGTAGTTGAAAAAAAATTACTCATAATAGGGTTTTAGAAAACTGACTCATCAATTAATGGTTCAAGAAACTCAATTTTCATATCATCAATATAAACATCTTTATCACTAAGATTCCAGAAAAACGTTTCTATCTTGTCATTTCTATCATAAAAATCAGGTGTTAAATAATAAAACTCTAAATGATTCCATTCTCCTGATTTAAAATTAGATTTTCGGATATCAAATAACTTAAATTTGTAAGATTTATCTCCGTGTTTCATAACAATCACAAGTCCTGCATCTATATCCATTGGATTTTGGTTAGTAAAGAAATTGACACTTCCTCTCAGCCATAAATAAGATTTTTCTGTTATAGTATTATATGTTAAGCTTATTGGCGGACCAAATGGAAAGGTTTTATTTGTAAGTAACGAATAGGGCTTTGAATAGGCTAAAGAATCCGTATAATTAGGTTTATTATCGGGATTCTTCATAAAATTATCTTCTTTTGAAAAAATCAATTTGTACTTAGATAAATCAGCAACATTGAAATCATCTGTTGTTACAGAATATCTATCAAGTAATAACAACTGTTTTTGTTCAGAAGTTGCTTGTTTGGTTTGTAAAAAAACAGATTTATAGTAAGCTCTTGTCATCGTAGAACCATTTAAAATACCTTTTGCCGTCTGCCAAGACTGAAATAGATTAAAACAAAGTAGTACAAAAAAAAGAGGTAAAAAAACAAATCTCATTTTACTTTTTATTATGCTGGAAACAAAATAACCAAAAGGAATTATAAGAATTGCATAAGCAGAAACAATGGCACGAGAGCTAAAACTAGTTCCATACCACCAGCAAGACCAACTTGAAATTACGTATAAGCTTAACAGAAAATACAATAATACAGGCCAAAAAATTAATTTGTTTTTTTTATACATAACCACAAAACCAAAAACAGCAAATACCATCATTGGTGTATAGATAAACCAGCCTTTTCTAAAGCTAAATAGAAACTCCAAAATATAGGGATGAGAAAAACGAAATCCTTCTCCTGGATTTGAACTATAACTATCAAATAAAAACGTTCCTGTTACCAACTTCCAATAAAATAACTGATAACTCACAATTACAAAAATGATACTGCTTAATAATATAACATGTTGTTTGTGTTCAAATAGCAGAACTATTTTCTCCTTAAATGTTTTAATGTTATGCACATTATAAAATAATGGAAATAAAACAATAAGGATTTCAGTAGGTCGAGAAATAGCTGTTAATCCAATTACAAACCCTAAGCTAATAATGTACTTCAACTTTTTTGTTCTATACCAATTGATTGTAAAAAGCATGGTTAAAGCATGCAAACTAAATATTAAATTGTGAGGCATGGCGGATTGTCCATGCAGAGAAACCAGAAAAAAATAATTAGTTCCAAAAACTGTTAAAATTAAAACAAAAGCAACAATCGTATCCGTAAAAAAGGTTAACAAGACTTTTCTAATAGCAATTAAACCAATCACTGTATAAAAATAACAACCAAACAAAACGCTTAATTGATAGGGTCTAGAAAAACCATCAGTTGGGGATTTAGTTATATGTGCTATCAAATCTCCTATCATATAGAAAGGAAAATACAAAATTGAAAGCCCCATTGGATATTTCATTACCCAATTACCGTTGCCTAGTTTAAACGCCTGATAAAAACCTTCAGATGTATGATATTCTTTTAAAATTGAATTTAAAGAATCATAATTATGAATCATTACATCTTTAAATTTAAAAGCAGTGGGAAGATATAAGTAGTAGCCCAATGTATCAAAAGAAAATAGATTATTGGGTAATTGAAAAATAACAAAATAGCCAATGATAAGAACGCATAAAAAAAGTGCGACTAAAGAATAAATATTATTGGTGCTTTTTTTCAAAAAATGTTTTTTTGTAGAACTCCTAATACAATTTATAGATAGTAAACCCATTATGAACACCAATAATTTTGCTTTTAAAATCATTAGGGTATGCTTTATAAAAAGCATCAGTATTCTTTATAATCAAAATTTTAGGCTTCACGTTTAGCATTACAGTTTTAATAAAATCTACATCACTATAATCAGTAAACTGATAGCCAACTTGATTCATTAAATATAAAGCATTACAAAACGAATAATCTGGGCCTGTAAACGTAATATCATGTTTTTTAACTCCTAAATTTCTTAAAACAGACTCCATATCATAATAATTTCTGATATCATCTCCCATTAAATCTAAATAATAATCGCTCTGCCTATATATATAATGACCTCTACTGTATACAGCATTATTAAATAAGAAATAAGCAAATGGAATAGCGATAACATATTGTATTACTCTAAAATACCTATCTGATAATCTTTTTACCATATCAAAAAAAGTAATAATCAAAAAGAAAACAGATGGCAAAAGAGGTATAATATAATAATCATGCGCCATAAATTGTAAAAACATTAACATCGAAAACGCAAAAGA
>JBKJPW010000146.1:0-25212 GCA_046594225.1 Bacteroidia bacterium | reverse complement strand
AAATAGCTGGGATGGAACGTTTAGAGGTAAAAAAATGGATACAGGCGTATTTGTTTATAAAGCAGATGGAGTATCGATAGACGGACAATCATTTAAAATGCAAGGTAATATTACGCTCATTAAATAAATAGAAAAAAATAATCAATACATTAATATAAATATCATGAAAAAAATAATTTTGACAAGCATCATCCTTTTGCCTTTTTTAATAAAAGCGCAGGATATACACTTTTCTCAATTTAATGAAACCCCTACTTTATTAAATCCCGCGATGAGTTGTATTGCCTTTGACACAAGAATTATAGCTAATTACAAAAATCAATGGGCTAGTGTTACTAGTCCATTTCAAACCTATGGTATTAGTATCGAAAAAACCATAAAGCATTTAAAGTTAAAAAAAACATACACCGGAATGGCTTTAAGTATTTATAAAGATAAGGCAGGTGATGCTGGCCTAGGAGGCATATTAATAAATTTAGGTTTTAATGCTGTTGTAAAAACCAGCGAATTTGGAAAATTTTCGGCAGGTATTGGCGGAGGTGTTAACTACCGAACAATAGACCCTTCAAAATTACAATGGGAAAGCCAATACAATGGTTCAAATTATGATGCAGCTATTGCATCGGGCGAAAAAACACCCACAAATTCATTCATTCAAGGAGATTTAGTTGGAGGTATTGTTTACCATTTTGCTAAAAGCGAACGTTACATCAGTGCAAATGATGGAACTAAATTTGATATTGGCGCCTCTGTATTTCACTATAACATGCCAAAATATTCTTACGTACAAACTGGTGATAAGCAATTTGTTAAATATGTAGTACATGGTAATTTTGATATTGGAATTAAAAATGCTGGAATAGCAATTGTTCCAAGTGCTTTATATATGCGTCAAGGACCTTCTCAAGAAATTAATGTAGGCTGTTTATTTAAATATATTATTCAAGATC
Organism: Bacteroidia bacterium; assembly: GCA_046594225.1. Classification (GTDB taxonomy): domain Bacteria; phylum Bacteroidota; class Bacteroidia; order B-17B0; family Aurantibacillaceae; genus UBA4416. The sequence goes on along the minus strand of JBKJPW010000146.1, from coordinate 24,262 downwards.
AATCTGTTTATACAGGTATTAAAAAAGCAAGTTCAATTGCAATTGGAGCTTACTACCGTGTGGGTGATGCTGTTATTCCTGCTTTACAATTTCAATACGACAAATATGCTTTTTGTGTGAGCTACGATTTAAATACTTCTCAATTAACTGGGGTTTCAAAAACAAAGGGTGGGTTAGAATTTAGCTTGAAATTTAATACAAGCCCTGGATACGGAAAATCCTTAGGTGCAAGTTTAACAAGACCTACTTATCATTAAATAAAAAATCCCCTATAAGGGGATTTTTTATTTATAAACTCTTTATCAACCTATTAAAATAGACCACGCTTTTTTGTAAGCGACTACCATACCAGCTAAAGAGCTCTCCATCTACTAGCACAATTTTACTTTTTGGTAAAGCATTTTTTAATTCGATGATATGCTTTTCCTTAAATGGATAAGGCTCTGATGATAAAAATACCAACTCAGGTTTTAAGGCTTTAATGTCTTCTAACATTAATTTTGGATAACGACTCATCTCATCTTCTATACTGTTTTTTAATCCCATTCTTTGTAACATGTCTCCTATAAAAGTACCTTTTCCTGCGGCCATGTATGGTTCACGCCAAATTAAATACAATACTGTTTTATTTAATTGTTTTAAACTTAAAAAAGAAGATTGAATGTTTTCTTTAATAATAGTGGCCTCCTCTACTCTATTTACCAAAGTACCAAGTTGCTCAATCATATTTAAAGAATCGTCGAGCTTATAAATATCGCTCATCCACACATTATCCTCTTTTTGCAATTCAAAGATTTGTAATTGTTCGTTTTCTTCTTTATTCCCAATAATTATATCGGGTTTCATTGCTTTAATTTTATCTAAATGCAATGTTTTAGTACCACCAATTTTAGTAACTGATTTAAACAATTCCTTAGGATGAACACAAAATTTAGTAATCCCTATTAATTCATCTCTTAATCCTAAGTCCCACAATAACTCCGATTGTGAGGGCACTATTGAAATAATCTTTTTTGGGTAAGAAGTTAATTCAATAGTATGATTTATTTGATCTGTAAAAAGCATGGTACTAATTTCAGAATAATACTGCATATTTGCTATCATATTTTCATCAAAAAATGACCCCATCTTTAAAAGCACATCTTTCCTTATTTGCCGCCCAAGTAATTTATGCCTTAAATTATTCGATCGCCAAAGATTTAATGCCGGCATCCATCCAACCTTTAGGCTTAGTGATGTTGCGCATAAGCGGTGCTTTATTATTGTTTTGGGCACTATCTTTATTCTCAAAAAAAGAACCTTTACAAAAGGGAGATTTGAAAAAAATGATGTTATTAGCCTTATTTGGAGTTGCTATCAATCAAGCTTTTTTTATTTATGGATTGAGTTTAACTAAACCTATAAACTCTGCCATTATTATGGTAAGTAATCCTATTGCCGTAATGGTATTTACCATTATTGTATTTAAAGAACGAATAACAGCACTAAAATTAACCGGTTTAGGTTTTGGTGTAATTGGCGCAGTTACTTTATTATTATTTAAAGCACACGGCGCCTTTGCTATAGGTAGTGAAACAGCGGCAGGAGATTTAATGACTTTAATAAACTCCTTATCATGGGCAGTATTTGTGGTAATGGCCAAGCCCTATATGCAAAAATATCAAACGGTTACAGTTATGAAATGGATATTTTTATTTGGTTTTATTTATATCTGTCCGTTTGGAATGCCAGATTTATTAAGCGTTAAATGGGACTCTTTATCAGCTCACACATTATTTGCGATGGCATTTGTGGTGGTGGCTACAACTTTTTTGGCATATTTATTAAACACCTACGCATTAAAGGCATTAAGTTCGTCTGTTGTAAGTATGTATATTTACTTACAACCATTTTTAGCTACTATGATTGCCATTTGGTTAGGAAAAGATGAATTAACTCCTTTAAAAGTAGTATCTGGTGCATTAATTATTAGCGGCGTTTACTTGGCTGGTCGAAAACCCAAAGAAACTCTCTAAAAATAATAGACATGTCACTTCGAGTAATTTTGCCTGTCTCTTGCAAAATTGTATCGAGAAGATTTAAAATAGTTCTCGATACAGCGCAAAAAAGCGCTTACTCGAACTGACAATCAAGCAATTGTAAGAATCAATATCTCAATAAAAAATTATTAATTCTGAATTATAAGCTATAAATTAGACATCGAAATTATTTACTAAACAATCCTATTATGATTCATATATTATCTGAACAAAATTCTATTTTTAATCAGTATGTTGCTGAGTTACGAGATGTCACTATTCAAAAAGACAGTATGCGCTTTCGTAGAAATTTAGAACGTATGGGCGAAATTATGAGTTATGAAATTTCTAAAACATTAGAGTATCATACTCAAGAAACAACTACGCCATTAGGAATTGCAGAAACAAGTCATTTAACGGCACAACCTGTTATTGCAACCATTTTACGTGCAGGTTTACCAATGCATATTGGCGTTTTAAATTATTTCGATAAGGCACAAAATGCATTTATATCTGCATACAGAAGACATCATAAAGATAATACGTTTGATATTCACGTAGAGTATGTATCGAGCCCTAGTTTAGATGGCAAAGTATTAATTTTATGTGATCCTATGATTGCTACTGGGGGTTCCATTGTATTAGCTTATAAAGCTATTTTAGCAAAAGGTACTCCAAAACATGTACATATTATTTCAGCCATTAGCAGCCGAGAAGGTGTTGATTTTGTGAAAGCAAATTTAGCAACTAAAAACATTACCATTTGGTGCGGCGCCATTGATGAGGAATTAACCGCTCATTCATACATTGTACCAGGTTTGGGAGATGCTGGCGATTTAGCTTTTGGTGAAAAAATTTAATTAATCCTACTAAATTATACTCCCTCACAAAAATGGATAGTACTGATATTTGGAAATTCATTTCTGCCGCCTTAGCTTGTACTATTTCTTTATCAAAAATAGGTATACCTGCTGTTATTGCTATTTATAAATCAAATTATGCGTTAGCATTATTAAGTAGTTGCACTGGTGCTATATTTGGCTCCGTTGTGTTTACTTATTTGTTTGCAGGTATTTTAAAATGGTGGGATAATTTAAAAGATGGAATGTTTACTTCCAAACATCCAAAAAAAATATTTACAAAATTTAATAGAAGAGTTATTAGAATTAAACACCGCTTTGGTTTAACAGGCATCGCTATCCTTACTCCTATTTTTTTATCAATTCCAATTGGTGCCTTTTTAGCAGAGCGTTTTTATAAAGACAAGAAAAAAGTAATTATCTATTTAAGCATTTCAGCTATTGCCTGGTGCTTTTTATTATACTTTATTTACCTGTTTTTTTACGATACGTTTAGGTCGTGGTTCGCTTAAGAATAAAAAAGTTAAACCATATAAGGCAGAAAAGGGTAGAAAATAAAAAATACAACAACAACCTTATATGTTCTTTTATGACTTTTATGGTTCAAGAAAATTAATACTTCACAAACTTAATTTGCTTTTGTTTTCCCTCAGCATTAATTGTTAGAATATAAACTCCTGATTTTAAACTGTTCAATTCTAATCTCGTTGTATTTGATTTATTTTCCGATTTCAAAACAATTTCTCCTATAACATTCATTACTTCAACAGAATAATCTGTTATTGAAATAGTAATAAATAAAACGTCAGTTGCAGGATTTGGATAAACAGAAACATTTTTTAATTCCAATTCATCAATTCCAACTACTTGCTGATGAATAACTCCTACAGCATCTAAATCAAAACCTCCACTGCCCCATCCTGTTGGCCAAGGGTCGTTTACTTTATGATTATTAGCATCTCTGGTGCAATATTGATTTTGAATGCAACCAACAACATCAATAATTTTAACATGAGTAATAGCTTGCTTATTTAATAAAGCATCATTTGTAATATCAGCCAAATCAAAGGGGGTTCCATACTCACCTCTATACTTGCCAGCGAGATTATGTATTTGCGTAGCATCTGTAGGTCCAAAACTATTAGTTTGAGTTGTTGTATCAGTATTACTAATGGCAGGAAATCTAAAAAAATTAATTCCATCGCTGCTTGCTTCCACAAAAGCTAATTCCAAAAATGTATTATCAAAACTATTTTCAAACACTGCAAAATCAGGCCCTGGTTGATCAATAATTTGTGCTACAAATTGCATGATTGCTTGTCCTCCATCTCCTAAACTAACTACACCTGTTGTGCCTGCAATACCAAAAGCACTAGCACTATCACCCACATTGGTATAACCAGCATTAGGCATTGAAATATCCTGCAACCCACGAACTAATTTGCCAGCACTAGCCCAGGCAACAAACGCAGAACTATCTTTATACATGGCTGTCGTTCCAGGAACTCCAACCGGGGGGGCAAATTGAGCATTTACTGAATTATGTACGCAAAGAAAACTCACAAAAGCACTAACAATAAAATTAGATTTCATTAAAACGGTTACAATGCCTTTATGAATCCTTTTCCCGGAACTCTAAACATCGATTTATTGGGAGGTCTTCTGACTTGCCTCAGTTATGCGCCTTCCCATAATTAAACAGTGGCATTATACATAACCTTTTAAAGCTTACAGCTGCGGGTACAGTCTTGGATTTTCACCAAATTCCCTTTTTCAACGAGGTAAATATAAGAAAAGAACCATTAAACACATAGTCACATAGAAATAGAGTAAAACATGATATTACAACAATACATAAAATTGAGGCAAATTATCATTTACCATTCATTAGGTTAACTAATAAAACCTATGTGACTATGTGTTTTAAAACCTGAATTTCCCTGCCACAAAGTCCTAAAACACCAATGGCATAATAATCGTATATTGTATACCGCAATAACAAACAAATACTATGATTTTCTTTAAAGATTCAGATAAAATGCCCTTTGAACCAATGATTGACGAGGATAGTGACTTTATACCACTACTATCAGCAGAGGACGAAGACAATATGCACGCCGAAAAAATACCAGAAATACTGTCAATTTTACCGTTACGTAACACTGTTTTATTCCCTGGAGTAGTTATCCCAATTACTGTTGGAAGAGATAAGTCTATTAATCTTATAAAAGAAGCATACAAAGGTGATAAGACCATTGGCGTTGTTACTCAAAAAAACGATGGGATTGAAGATCCTCAACCTGAAGATTTACATAATGTAGGAACTGTGGCGCAAATTATTAAAATGTTACGCATGCCTGATGGAAATACGACTGTTATTATTCAAGGTAAAAAACGATTCCGCATCAAGGAATTTACTCAAAATGAGCCATACTATAAAGCTAAAACTCAACGATTTGAAGAAACTCGTCCAGAAAAAAATGATGAAGAATTTCAAGCTATTGTTTCAAGTTTAAAAGACACAGCTATTCAAATTATTCAAAAATCACAACACATACCTACAGAAGCTGGCTTTGCTTTAAATAATATTGAGAGTCAAAACTTTATGGTGAATTTTATTTCATCGAACATGAATGCAAGCTCTGCCGAGAAGCAACAAATGTTGGAAGTACCTAGTTTAAAAGATAGAGCAACCATGGTTTTAGCTCATTTAAGTAAGGATTTACATATGCTTGAATTAAAAAACCAAATTCAAGATAAAGTAAAAGTTGATTTAGATAAGCAACAACGCGATTATTTTTTACACCAACAAATAAAAACCATCCAGGAAGAGTTAGGTGAAAAAAGCCACGAACAAGAACATGAAGAATTAAGAGAAAGAGCAAAAGCAAAAAAATGGAGTAAAGAAATTGCAGACATTTTTGAAAAACAAATGAGCAAGCTTTCTCGCATGAATCCTAACTCGCCCGAGTTTGGTATTCAAACTAATTATTTAGAATTATTACTGGATTTACCTTGGAATGAATACACCGTTGATAATTTTGATTTAAAACATGCAGAAGCCACTTTAAACGAAGATCATTTTGGTTTAGAAAAAGTAAAAGAACGTATCCTTGAACACTTAGCTGTATTAAAATTAAAAGGTGATTTAAAAGCACCTATTCTTTGTTTATACGGGCCTCCGGGAGTTGGTAAAACTTCCTTAGGAAAAAGTATAGCAAAAGCTTTAAACCGTAAATACATTCGCATGAGTTTAGGTGGTTTAAAAGATGAAAGTGAAATTCGCGGACATCGTAAAACATACATTGGTGCTATGCCAGGACGTATTTTACAAAACTTAAAAAAAGTACAATCTGCTAACCCTGTTTTTATTTTGGATGAAATCGATAAAGTAGGAAGTGATTATCATGGCGATCCATCCTCTGCTCTGCTAGAGGTTTTAGATCCAGAACAAAATTCAACCTTTTACGATAATTTTTTAGAAAACGATTTCGATTTAAGTAAGGTATTATTTATTGCTACTTGTAATAATTTAGCAACCATACAGCCTGCTTTGCGCGACCGCATGGAAATTATTGATGTAAGTGGTTATACAGTTGAAGAAAAAATTGAAATTGCAAAACAACATTTGTTACCAAAACAAATTGAAGAAAATGGTTTAAAAAAATCGCAATTAAAATTAAGCGATAAGCAATTAGAATTTGTGATTGAAAATTACACGGCAGAAAGCGGTGTTCGTAATTTAGAGAAACGTATTTCTAAAATTGCTCGTTATGTGGCGGTTCATGTTGTAAAAGAAGAAGCTTTACCAAAAATTACTGAAGATGTGATTGCGAAAATATTAGGTCCTTCGCACGAAAAAGCTAAGTACCAAGGCAATGATGTAGCTGGTGTAGTAACAGGTTTAGCTTGGACACAAGTTGGTGGTGATATTTTATTTATTGAAACGTCTTTATCAAAAGGCAAAGGCGCTAAACTAACCTTAACGGGAAATTTAGGAGATGTAATGAAAGAAAGCGCCACGCTTGCCTTAGAATTTATAAAAGCACATAACGAGGAATTTAATATTGATTCAGAAACATTTGAGAACTACAACATTCATGTTCACGTTCCAGAAGGTGCCACACCAAAGGATGGTCCAAGTGCTGGTATTGCTATGTTAACATCTATCACTTCTGCTTTAACCAAACGTAAAGTAAAAAAGAATTTAGCCATGACTGGTGAAATTACTTTGAGAGGAAAAGTATTACCAGTTGGCGGTATTAAAGAAAAAATATTAGCTGCAAAACGCGCTGGTATTAAAGAAATTATTTTGTGTGCAGATAACAAAAAAGATATCGATGATATTAAGTCGGATTATTTAAAAGGCTTAACGTTTAAATATGTTAGCCAAATGACAGAGGTATTAGCTTTGGCTTTATTGAAGTAGTAAAAATATAATTCTAGAATTCATGTCACTTCGAGCTGTCACACTGAGCGGAGTGGAAGTGGAAGTCGAGAAGCGTCATCTTTAGGTATTTAAAATTAGTTCTCGACTCCGCTCAAATTGACAACAAAAAAAGCCTTTACGATATATCGTAAAGGCTTTTAAAATATCAAACCAATTATTGTATAATTAACTTACGAGTGATTTTCTCGTTTTTGTAATGCAGATTTACAAAGTAAATTCCACTATTTAATTTAAGATCATTTACTACTACATTATTAAATCCATTAATAACATCAACATCTCTTTTGTAAACGTTTCTTCCTGTTACGTCCATAATATCTAAGTTAAATTTCTCAGCAACTTTAGCATCAATCATTAAATAAAACTCATTTGATGTTGGGTTTGGAGCTAATACATATTCAAAGTGAGTAGCCACATTTTCTTTAATACCAACAGTTACATAACATGGTGCATTCACGCCTGTTGTGTATGTTGGAGCAGAAATGTATGACATATTACTAAAATCAATATAACAAGCATAACGCGCACTATCAATAAATGGGTTACGATTTCCTTGTAATGAATCTAAAAAGTCGTTACGAGAAATTTCGTATGCATCTGGTGGATCTTGATAATGCCATTTTTTAAGTATATTTTGATCTTGTCCGTATTGAATATTTGTTGTATTAATTGGATTTTTAAAAGCCCAGTTATTTCCACTAACACCATTGTAGCAAACTGCTATGTACATTAATGCACGTGCAGAATTTCCTTTTTGATCACCACGAGGTTCAAAAACTTTGCGCCCAACAGCATCGTTTCCTGATTTACATAACATAAATGTATTTAAAGGCGTAACAACATCACCCAAAGGATAATTACTTCTTTCGGCATTCACATCAGTTTGTTTAGTAAGAAATAAATGATGTTGGTCATTATACTCAGGTTTTTCTGGATTATCTGCTGGATTTGTTGGCATCCATTGATGACAATAAGAGTGTTCTCTGCTAAAATCTGAAGCGGTATAATCAAAAGGTGGTGTATAAACTATACGATAAGAACTATAACTACATTCTACAAATTTTTGTCCGTTTGTAGTATCTCTTGCCTCAAATAAATTTAATATGGTGTTTGTGAAATTACTATAAAAAACTGATGTATGTGGATTGATCTTATTATGCAAATCTGTTACAAAAGAAGAACTTGATGTATTAATCCCATTATACTCATTAACTGGTTGCATAGAACCTAAACTAGTTAAACTATTACTAGCAGGCGAAGTAGTATTATAATTAATTGAAGAAGCGCTTCCATTGTAAGCAAAAACCGACAACTGATAGTTTGATGATGCCCAAACATTAGGAACAATATTTAATGTGCTTGTTCCTACATAAGCAACTTTAGAAGAACCAATCATATCTCCTCTCATATATGATATACCATCAACTGGAACTTCTGTTATAGGAGATGATGACTTTTTATATAAAACAATATATCCATCAGCTCCACCAACTGCATTAACAAAAGAATAAGTGGAACGATATGATTTTATATTACTAAAAGTTAAAGCAGATGCCTGCCCTGTTGGTTGAGACGCTGTTGTTCCTCCAATGCCATTTAAATGGATGATATATGAAGCCTCGTCAGGATCATTACTTATTATTACCATATCAGCAACACGTGAACCATTAGCTCCTGGATTGAATGATATAGTTAAAGATTGATTTGCTTGTGCATTTACCGAAAATGGTGTGCTAGGAGATACGATTGAATAATCTGAAGCATTAACTCCTGTAAAACTGATAGTCGAAACATTTAAAGTTGCTAAACCAACATTTCTAACTAAAAAATTTAAATTAAGTGGTGTGCCTGCAGCCGAATTGTATGCGGCTGTAGTACCATTAGTTAATACATTTGTTGTGTTATACCAAACATTAATATCCTGAGTTGCAGCAATACCTTCACTGATATTGATATCGTCAATAACAATATTATATCCGCTTACTTTGTTTGAAAAATTCCAGCGAATGTATCGTGCGGTTGCTGTAGGTGTAACAGAAAAAGTAGTAAAGTTGGATGTAGACAAAACACCGTTAGTGTAAGATGCTAATGCAGTCCATGCGGTTCCATTTACTGACTCTTGTACATCTAAAGTCCCTTGCCAAGCACCTGTTGTGGCCGTACCTTTTAAAGCAAAGGTTATCTGTCCCATCTGGTCACCAACAAATACAACAATGTTATCGTTGGATTCATCTAAACGGCCGCCCGCTGTTCCTGATACTCCACCTGAAGGATAAGAATAATTTGGAGCACCAGATGGATTCTCATTAAACGTCCATCCTGCCTGAGCAAATGTTCCAATAAAACTATTAAAGTTTTCTGATGTTGGTAGTGGTGCTTGCGCAAAAGTTATTGTTTTGAGCAGAACCAACATTGATGTTATAATTGTTGTTTTTTTCATTTTGTTTATTTTATAATTTTAAAAAGTTAATCTCATTCCAAATTTAAATTGTCTACCCGGGCCAATAAACACGGTTGCTGAATTGGCGTCGAAATTTTGTGCTATCACATTATTTGTTGCATCAGATATGTAAAACGCATCTAAAACATTTGTAACATTTGCATTTAAATTAATTCTTATTTTATCTAATTTAAACTCATATCCAGCAGCTAAATCTAATATTCCATAATTAGGTAATCTCCACGACTCTTTATCTTTATTGGCACCTACTAAATCTGTTGCTCTAAATTCTGAATAATTTTTAGCAAAATAAGTATATCGAGGTTTTATCCAAAAACCTTTATTTAATTTATATTTTAGGGCGTTACTAAATTGCATTTGAGCAGCATTGCCTAGGTGTACATTATTAGCACTATAATCAACGCTACCTGCAATATTTCCAGTAATCTCGTCAATTAAAATAACGGTACTTCCTCCTTTATACTTCCAATCTGCAATAGATATAGTTCCTTCCCATTCTAATTGTTTAATAATTTTATAAACCCAGTCAACTTCAATTCCCAAATGTGTAGTATTTACGCCATTAATATTATATACATCATTATTATTACCAGTAACTGTTGGCACTGGTTTATTATCCCATTTAGTATAATACATATTTACATTTACAGCAAGAGGTTTATAGTTTATGCCCATTCCAATTTCCTGCGAATTTATAATCTGATTTGCTGAGTTTTCAAATTCAACATTTCCAATTTGATTACCATTATATACATTATTAAATTTCGGAGCAATACTTAGTACGCCAATATTAGCGTATACGTTGTAATGTGTATTTAATTTATAGTTTACGCCTCCTTTTACTGTAAAGCCTGGGAACCATTTTTTACGTGTAGTAGTATATTTAGCTTCTTTAGAATCAATGGTGTATTTTTTAGCATTTAATAAATAAAAGGTATCTATTGGTGCGGCTGAAGTATTATATTTAACCACAAAGGTTGTATCGCCATTTTCGTATGTTGTATGGTTGTTGTTAGTGTATACAAAAAAAGAATTTCCATTACTTTGAACACTGTTTTCATTCACTAATAAAGTTTCATTAAAACCAACAACTGCATTAAACACATTATCATCTCGGTTATCTTTAAAATAATCAATAAATTTATTAAAGCCTTTATTTACTTTACCAACGGTTACGTCTTTTCTTTCAAAATAATCTCGTCGCTGGTAACCTGTATAAGAGCCAGTAAGAGTCATAAAAGCAGTCCATTTATCTTTTTTATATTCTAACTGACTAAATAATCCTCCCCAATTTACTAAGCCATCAAAGTTATAAGCCACTTTATCTCCAACACGTTTCATCTCATTTTTAAAGTTTGGATCAATGGCTGTTGGATTAAAAGGATCTATTAAACCTTTTGGCGCGTTTCTATTGGATAAATCACGAACATAATCTCCGCCAATTAAATTATTTACCTCTCTGTAATGTAATCCTTGATAATACCTAGCGTCAACGCCTAAAGTCAAAGTTAAAGGCTTATTAATTTTATAGGTTGCCGTTGAAAGTAAGCCATACCAACGATGATTATTTACAGAAGCTCGTAAAAAATTTGATGAACGACGCTCATTTCCATAATATGTTAATGTACTTCCTGATGCAACAAAATTAGAATTTGTATTATATAAATTATTTATATCAATATATCCTGTTGATTTATCATTTGCAATTGTACTATTTATGGAAACTCCTCCACCAAAACCAAATGACGCATAGCCTACAGTAGAAATTGTTAATTTTTCGTTTGCTGACCAAAAGTGACTTAAATTAAACAACGGTTTATGATAATAATTTGTTCTTAAATAATAATCTTGCCCATTTAATTTAGCTACATCGTAGTTATACGAACGTGGTTTTTCGTCTGAATTGGCATTTAAAAAACCTGATAAATTCATGTTTTTATCTGGGTCTTCTACTCCTAATTCAGATGCTAATGCTTTATTATAAACACCTAATGTAGTTTGAAAAGCTCTTTGACCATGGCGTTGCGGAGCTCCATTTGCACTTAATGAAAGTAAGTGCCTTTCATTAACCCTCCATTGCAATTTTACAAAATAACTCCAAGCTTCAATAAATGTACCTTCTACATATCCATCTCCATTTCTACGACTACCAGCCAACACAATTCCAAACTTATCGTTTTTTAAACCTGAATTGTAACTAAAAGCCGTTCGTTTGTAATTATTATTACCAAAATCTTGCTTTACTATTATTTCTGGTTTTTGATCAACGCTTCTGGTAATAATATTCATAGTTCCACCTGCCGATGAAACTGCTAATTTATTAGCTCCTAAACCACGTTGTACTTGCATTGTTTTTGTAATCTCACTTAAACCATCCCAGTTACTCCAATAAACAGCCCCATTTTCCATATCGTTAACGGGCACGCCATCAACCATCACAGCAATGTTTGTTTGGTCAAATCCTCTTAATGTAATACGCGAATCACCAGCTCCACCACCTTGTTCGGTAGCATAAACACCTGGGGTGCTATTTAATATCATTGGTAAATCGCGTCCTGCTAATTCTTCTTGAATTTTTTGCTGAGAAATATTAGTAATAGCTACAGGGGTTTCGCGCACCGTACCAATATTAGCAGTAATTTCTACTTCATCTAAAGTTTGTGACTCTAATACAAAAATTGAAGTAACATCTTTGTCCACCACTTTCACTTTTGCCTCCATTGGCAAATACCCAACATAGTTTACTTTAAGGGTATAAGTACCAGGCTCAATATTGAAGGAATAATTCCCTTCTATATCAGTTACAGCTCCCACTCCTGGCTTTGCGATTACACTTGCACCAATAAGTCCTTCTCCAGTCACGGCATCTTTTATACTTCCTTTAATTGTATAGGTTTGCCCAAAAGCAATAACATTAAAAAATACAAATAAAATAAATAAATTGAGGTTAGTAATTAGCGGTTTCATAAGAAAGTATGAGTCGTTATTATGTTGCAAATAAAAAAGCCTGTGAGCTAAAGTTAATACTATTACCCGACAGGCTTTTTTTGTAATTAGATAAATAAATTATTCAATAATTAATTTTTCAATAGTAGAAATATTGTTCTCAAAATTTATTTCTATGAAATAAATACCAGCTGAAAGATTTAATTCTTGTTCAGTTTTAAGCGTTGGTTTTTCAATCTCAATACTTTTAACTTCTTGTCCAAAAACATTATTTACTTTAATACTTGACATTTTTCTATCTGCTGATAAAAATGAAATTAGTGAAGATTTTGAAGCTGGATTTGGAAACAATTTAACTTGCGATAGCTTAACATATTCTTTAACTCCAACCACTTGACAATCACAGGTATGACTACCTAATTGATGATTAGTAACTGCTAAATTATTTATAAGTTTATTTTCTGTTAAAGTATCCCATTGCAAAGTTGGATTAAATGCTTCATTGGTAATTCTACCATTTTTTACAGACGCTTTTCTAATCATAGTATGATCTTCGGTATGAACTTTCTTTGAACTAACGCAATCAGAACCATAAAAAGGAGGACAATCAGCCCATCCAATAACTGGATCAAAACCAATCTCACCAATAATATCGACATAACCCCAATTACCTCCAACATTTTTCTGTAAAGAAATAGCATCGTTACCATTATGAGACAAAGCATAACTAATATTATAATCTGGACAAACAAAAGTATCTGCTACCGCTTGCAAAGCAGCTGAAACTGGAATTTCAGAGCCTGTACCAGTTGGATTTCTTTTATCAATTACCAAAACCCAAACATCATAAGGTTGTATTGTGTGAGCGTTTAAAATCACATACTGTTGCGTTGCTGGAGCTCCTGTAAAAGAACCTGTACCATTATTGTAACGCACAATTCGGTAATCTTGGTTAATAGTAATAGCAGAGCTTGTTGGATTATAAATTTCTAAAGCTTTATCGTTGTTTGTACTTTCAACATATTCAGAAATAAATAATTCTGAACAATTTTGCGCTTTACCAACTAAAGCTAATGTAATTAATGATAAACTAAGTAAAGTTTTTTTCATGTTATTTGGTTTAAGTTTTTTAATTTAAATTGCTTAAGTGGTTTAAGGCGGATTTCAGAATAGATTTCCTCTTATAGGGTGGTCACTTTTTAGCGAAACAAAAATAAGACATTTTAAAACACCAATAACCAATTGTGGATAAAAATGATAATTATATAAGCTATATTTAACAATTACTTAATCCTGTGTCGGTTTAGGCAATAGATTTGATTTTAATCCAATTAAGCCCTGAAATTTTCATTTTTTAACGAATAAGCATTCTCTTCTCCCACAATAAAAGCTACATTTGCTAGTTAAATATCAAAAATAATGACAAAATTTTTCACAATAACTCTTTTGGCTTTTTCTTTAGCCTCTTTTTCTCAAACTCCTTATAATTTTAGTATCAGTGGTGCATTAAAAAACGCTCCTGATAATTCTTATACATACATCCACCATAAATGGGATGGAAAAGAAATGACAGATAGCGCTAAAGTAAAGGCCGGTAAGTTTACTTTCACAGGAAAAGGTAAAGAACCAAATATGTACTGGATGACAAAATCTAGAAACATAAACGAGCAACCTAATTTAATTTTCTTTGTTGATGGTGGAAAAACAACCATTTCTGCAAATATAGACAGCTTGCCAAAAGCTAAAGTTAGTGGCGGGCAAACCCAAAAAGATTATAATGACTACAATACAATGATGTTTGGTTTTGGAACTAAACAACAAGCCGTTGTAAATGCTTATAATGAGGCTAAAAACAAAGGAGATGCTACTACCATGAATGAAAAAGTTGCTGAATACAAAACCATGGAAGCTGAAGTGAAGGTGGCAATGGAGAATTTCATAAAAGCTCATCCAAAGTCTGCCGTTAGTGGTTATGCTATATATTATAATCACCAAAATTCTACTGCACCAGTTGAAGAATTAGAAAGAGTTGTGGCACTTTTAGATAAAAGCATTTTAAATACAAAATATGGCAAATTAGCTCAAGAAAAAATAACCCAAATTCGTGGAACTACTATTGGTTACGCAGCTTTAAACTTTGCTCAAGCCGATCCTAATGGCAAAATGGTAAACTTAACAGATTTAAAAGGAAAATATGTACTAGTTGATTTTTGGGCTAGCTGGTGCGGACCTTGCCGAGCTGAAAATCCTAATGTAGTTAATGCGTACAATAAATATAAAGACAAAGGTTTTACTGTATTAGGAGTATCGTTTGATCAAGTTAAAGACAAATGGATTCAAGCCATTGAAAAAGATCAATTAACATGGACTCAGATTAGCGATTTAAAAGGTTGGGGAAACGAAGCCGGTAAATTATATGGCATTACCAGTATTCCTCAAAATTTATTGTTAGACAAAGAAGGTAAAATTGTTGCTAAAAACTTAAGAGGTCCAGACTTAGATGCCAAATTGGAAGAAATCATAAAATAATTTGACAATCCAATAATTTGACAATTAGCCAATGAAAAACTAAAATTATTTAAAACTTATATTAAATTTGCTAGCCTTAAAAAACAAAACAAAAACACAATTTATGAAGAATCGTACTTTAGGAATTTTAACATTATCAGCTATTGGTTTTACTTCCTTAGCACAGACAAGTGAACCGGTAATTATGACTATAAACGGAAAGCCTGTTTATAAAAGTGAGTTTGAAAACGTTTACCATAAAAACAGTGGAAAAGAAGTAAACAAAGAACAAAAATCAGTAAAAGAATATGTTGATTTATTTTCAACATTTAAAATGAAGGTGTTTGAGGCTGAAGCTAATGGTTTAGATACCAATAGTTCTTTCAAAACTGAGTTAGCAGGTTACCGCAAACAATTAGCAGCCCCTTATTTAACTGATAAAAATGTGAATGAGGCATTGCTTCAGGAAGCATACGAACGCATGAAGACGGAAGTAAAGGCAGCTCATATTTTAATTCGTTTAGCAGAAGATGCTCTGCCAAAAGATACCATTGAAGCTTATACGCGCTTAATGATTATACGCGATGCTTTAGCTGGTAAAAATCCATCTCCGGCTAAAATTGCTGAATACGAAAATTTATTAAAGAAAAGTTCGTCTGCTTTAACTAAAGCTTCAACCAAACAAGATACTATAAGTTATAACACAAAATTAAATGCCGTAAAAGGACTGGCTGCAATTGCAAATTCAGCAGGTGCAAATAAATTTACAGCTATTGCTAAAAAAACATCTGAAGATCCTTCTGCTGCTGATAACGGAGGAGACTTAGGTTATTTTACTTCTTTACAAATGGTGTATCCATTTGAAAATGCTGCCTTTAAAACAAATGTTGGAGAAACCAGTATGCCAATCAGAACTCGCTTTGGATACCATATTTTAAAAGTAGACGATAAACGTCCTAGTCAAGGTGAAATTTTAACGGCTCACATCATGGTTAAGTTTGCTAAAGACATGCAGGAAAAAGAAAAAGCAAATTTAAAAACTAAAATAGATGAGATTTACGCTAAGCTAAAATCTGGAGAAAAATTTGAAGATGTTGCTCGCCAATTTTCTGATGATAAACCAAGTGCTGAAAAAGGTGGGCAATTACAATGGTTTGGAAGTAGCCGCATGCCAATTGAGTTTGAAACAGTTGCTTTTGCATTAAAAGCTAATGGCGATTATAGCGAGCCTTTTACAACAAATTATGGTTGGCATATTGTAAAACGTTTAGACAAAAAAGGTTTAGCATCTTTTGACGATATGAAAGGCGACTTAAAACAACGTATCGGAAAAGATAGCCGCACCCAAGCAGGAAGATCATCTTTAATTGCAAAAATTAAAAACGAAAATAAATACCTTGAAAATGCAGTTGCTAAAAAAGAATTTTTAAAAGTAATTGACACTACTATCTGTCAAGGAAAGTGGGAAGCGAAAAAAGCAGAAAAATTAGGGAATAAAGAGTTATTTTCTTTAGGTGGTAAAAAATTTACTCAAAATGATTTCGCAAAATATATTGAATCTCACCAAACTGTAAGACCAAAAATGGATAATAATATGTTGTTTCAACAGTCTTTTAAAGATTTTGTTGATGAAACAGTTATTAATTACGAAGATCAAAACCTAGAATCAAAATATCCTGAATTCCGAAACTTATTAAAAGAATATCGTGATGGTATTTTATTATTTGATTTAACTGATCAAAAAGTATGGAGCAAAGCAGTAAAAGATACAACAGGTTTAAAAGAATACTATTCAAAAAACAAAAATAACTTTTTGTGGGACGAACGTGCTGATGTAACCATGTATAATTGCGCAAATGATAAAGTTGCCAAAGAAGTACGTGCGATGCTAAAAAAAGGGAAAACTGAAAAAGAAATTACTGAAACCGTTAACAAAACATCTCAATTAAATGTAACTCCAGAAAGTATTACTTACTTAAAAGGGGAAAACAAAAATGTAGATGCTAACTGGAAAGTTGGTGTTGCCGCATCTGATATTAAAGATGCAAAAGACTCTAAAATAACTGTTTTAGTAGTAAATAAACTAATGGAGAAAACTCCAAAAACTATAGCTGAAGCAAAAGGAATGATTACTGCTGAATACCAAAATTATTTAGAAAAAGAATGGTTAGCATACCTTAAAAATAAATACACAGTAAAGGTAAACGACGACGTTTTAAATACAGTAAAATAACTAAATTCAAAAATTACAAAAAGGCTGTAACAATTAATGATACAGCCTTTTTGCTTTATAAAACCAAAGTGATTCCTTTAAAATCTATATTACATACACTCGTTTTTGGGCAGTTATTGCTCGTGTTTTTTGCTTGTAATAAATCAACGGAAGTCATAGAAGATAAAGGGAAACAAATTGCGAAAGTAAACACAAGTGTTTTATATGCCTCTGATTTAAAACAAATATCTCAAAATGGATTATCAAAATCTGATAGCTCAGCATTTATTCAAACGTTTATTAATAAGTGGGCCTATAACGAAATATTTTACCAACAAGCCATTAATTATTTAACCGAAGAAGAATTAAATGTAGACAAAGAACTTGAAGACTATAAAAAAGAGCTATTAACTTATAAGTTTCAAACCAAACTCATCAACGAAAAACTAGACACCAATGTAACCCTTGCTCAAATTGAAGAATATTATAACAACAACGCTCAAAATTTTTTATTGAAAAATAATATCGTTAAGGTGCTATACGTAAAAACGCCTGTCAACATTCCTAATATAGATAAATTAAAGAAATTATGTTATTCCAATAATCCGAAAGACGCTGAACAATTAAAAAGCATTTGTATACAATACGCCAACAACTTTTTTATGAATGACAACACATGGCTAATGTTTGATGATTTGAAAAAAGAAATGAATCAATTGAAAGAGGTTCCAGAATATGATATTAAAAATGGAAAAATTTTTGAGTTTACGGATGCAAGTAGTTTTTACTTCTTAAAAATTATTGAAGTCAAATCAAAAAACACACTATCTCCATTAAATTTTGAGAAAATAAATATCAAAAACATGTTAATTAATCAGCGAAAAGAACAATTAATATCATTAATCAAAAAAGATTTTTTTGATAAAGCCAAAACAAATAAAGAATTAGAAATTTATAATTAACTTAGTAAAATGAACATCAAACTTAGTATTGCACTTTTATTTATCGTATGTATCTCTAAAGCTCAACCACAGGTTTTAGACAGAGTGGTTGCCATAGTTGGCAAAAATCCTCTATTGCTATCTGAAATAGAAACCAATTTAATTCAACAAAAAGAAAAGAAAGAAATTAGCGAGAATCAACGTTGTAAAATATTTGAAGATTTATTGTTTCAAAAATTATTATTAGCTCAAGCCGATAGAGATAGTATTACAGCAACAGATGCCGAAGTGGATAATGAATTAAATCGTCGTATACAGTATTACGTGGGCATGCTGGGTAGTGAGGAAAAATTTGAAGCATTTTACAATAAACGTATCAGTGTATTTAAAGATGAATTAAGAGACGACGTTAAAAATCAATTGTTAGCTCAAAAAATGCAACAAAAAGTAACTGGTGATGCAAAACTAACACCAAGCGAAGTAAGAACCTTTTATAATACATTACCTATTGATAGTTTACCGTTGATTAACTCTGAATTAGAAATTGGCCATATTGTGAGAAAGCCACCAATTAGTGATGAAGCAAAAACAGCCGTTAGAGCTCAATTAGAAATATACAGACAGCGTGTAGTTAATGGAGAAAGTATGAGCGTAATTGCCGCTTTATATAGTGAAGATCCGGGTTCTGCAAAAAATGGAGGTCGCTACGAATCTGTTATGCGCGGACAAATGGTTCCAGAATTTGAAGCGGTGGCTTTTAGATTAAAACAAGGAGAAGTGTCCGAAATTTTTGAAACTAGTTACGGATACCATTTTATGCAATTAGTAACCCGTAAAGGAGAGTCAGTTGATGTAAGACACGTATTAATGTCGCCAAAAATTTCCCAACTAGAATTGATAAATGCAAAAGAACAATTAGATAGTATAAGAGAAGCTATTGTAAGTGGCACAATTAAATTTGAAGAAGCTGCGCTTAAATTTAGTAATGATAAAGATACTAAACAAGGTGGCGGATTATTAATTAATCCAAATGCTAATAGCACAAGATGGGAATTAGATGAAATTGGAGAAATGGATCAAAATTTAGTATTTATGTTAGAGAATCAAATGAAGGTAGGTGATGTAAGTCCCGTTATTAACCATGTTGGCACTGATGCAAAACAAGCTTGGAGAATTGTTTATTTAAAATCTCGAACAGAACCTCATAAAGCTAATATGAAAGATGATTATATCCGATTATTAAATATGGCTACGTTTGAAAAACAAAAAACATTAATTGAAAATTGGATTACAAAAAAATCAAAATCAACTTATATTAAAATTGACCCTGAATTTAACACTTGTAAATTAGAATATAATTGGATTATTAATCCATAATATTTTAAGTAAAAAAAGAATTTAAAATATGAACTATAAAAACGATGTAGAGGCTATTGATGCTTTTGTTGTTAAATACAAAGAACTAAATACCGAAATAGGAAAAGTTATTGTTGGACAAAACGATACGATTAAAAATGTTTTAATTTCTATTTTTTGTAAAGGACATTGCTTATTAGTAGGTGTACCTGGATTAGCAAAAACGCTATTAGTAAATACTATTGCTGATGTGTTAGGGCTTTCTTTTAATCGTATTCAATTTACACCTGATTTAATGCCCAGCGATATTGTTGGTTCAGAAATTTTAGATGAACAACGTAATTTTAAATTCATTAAAGGACCATTATTTGCCAATATTGTGTTAGCCGATGAGATTAACCGAACGCCTCCAAAAACACAAGCTGCATTATTAGAGGCTATGCAAGAACGTTGCGTAACTGCGGCCGGAAAAAAATATGAATTAGGAAACCCATTTTTTGTTTTAGCAACTCAAAACCCTATTGAGCAAGAAGGAACTTATCCCCTACCCGAAGCTCAATTAGACCGTTTTATGTTTAATGTATGGCTAGACTATCCAAGTTTTCAAGAAGAATTACAAGTTGTAAAAAGAACTACTACTGATAGTAAAGTTGAATTAAATAAAATAATTTCATCGGAAGAAATTTTATTTTTTCAAAATGTAATTCGGAAAATACCAGTAGCCGATAATGTATTAGAATATGCCGTAAAACTGGTTAACAAAACACGTTTAAATTCAGAATTTAGTTCGGATGTTACAAAAAAATATTTAGCTTGGGGAGCTGGTCCTCGCGCCTCTCAATTTTTAGTGCTTGGTGCAAAATGCCACGCAGCTATAAATGGTAAATATAGTCCGGATATTGAAGATGTAAAAGCAGTAGCAAATGCCATTTTAAGACACCGTATCATTCGTAATTATAAAGCTGAAGCTGACGGAATGAGTATTGAAGCAATCATCGAACAACTTAAATAATTAGTCAATTAGCATATTTTAAAATTATTTTAATTGTAATAAAACCACACTAACTTTCTAAACGTTCAAACTTTTTAACTTTCAAAACATAATAATGAATAAATTAATTTTAGCCAACGATGGCATTGATGCAGTAGGAAAAAGCTTACTAGAAAAAGCTGGATTTACAGTTGTTACTGAAAAAGTAGCGCAAGAAAATTTAGCTTCTGAAATTAATTCAAAAAACTATATAGCATTAACAGTTCGTAGTGCCACAAAAGTTCGTAAGGATGTGATTGATGCTTGCCCAAATTTAAAAGTCATTGGACGCGGCGGTGTGGGTATGGATAACATTGATGTAGATTATGCTCGTTCAAAAGGATTACAAGTTATTAATACACCTGCGGCTTCAAGTAACTCGGTTGCCGAATTAGTATTTGCCCATTTATTTAATGCTGTGCGTTTTGTGTATGATAGTAATAGAAATATGCCAACCATTGGTAATACAAAATTTGATGATTTAAAGAAAAATTATTCTAAAGGAATTGAATTAAGAGATAAAACCATTGGTATTATTGGTTTTGGACGTATTGGACAATACACAGCAAAAATTGCCTTAGGTTGTGGTATGAAAGTTTTAGCTTTTGATCCCTTTGTAAAAGAAGCTGTTTTAAAATTAGACATTCATGGCACAAATGGTGTTGATGTAAAAATTAATACAGTAAGCATGGAAGAATTAATTGCTAATTCAGATATGATTTCGATGCACGTACCAGGTGGTAAAATGATTGGCGAAAAAGAAATTGCTTCTATGAAAAATGGGGTGATTTTAATTAATGCCTCTCGTGGTGGTGTAATTGATGAAACAGCTTTAATTAATGGATTAAACTCTGGAAAAATTGCACATGCTTGTTTAGATGTTTTTGAAAATGAACCAACGCCTAACGAAACTATTTTAAAACACGCTAAAATATCGTTAACACCTCATATTGGAGCTGCTACAAACGAAGCTCAAGAACGCATTGGCGTTGAATTAGCAGAGAAGTTAATTGAAGCATTGAAATAGGTTTCTGTCACCCTGAACTTGTTTCATGGTCTTACAATGAGATGCTGAAACAAGTTCAGCATGATAATACTGCAACAGATAATCAATATGAAATATTTATTTTCTATACTTCTATTTATTTCATTTTCTTCTCACGCTCAATACGCCGTAAAAATAAAAAAAGAAGATAATCGTTTTCTATTTTTTCAAAAAGGAATTAAAACAGATACTATTATTAAAAAAAAATCTGATGTATTTTACATCAAACTACCTGATAGTTTAAAGCAAGATATTCAGATATATATTAAAAACGGGCAATTTGTAAAAACAGATAATGATACGCTCTATCGTCTAATCCCAATTTCGGGCATGAAATATTCTCATTCAAAACCTGATTCTGTTTTCAATACACTTTTAGAAGGTCATTGTGAGCCATCTAAAACCATTAGTATTGAGTTTATAAATACCAAAACTCAGAATGTATTCTTAAAGAATAATTTTATTGTGAAATAAATCTCTTTCTCTTATATTTATAAAAAACATTTTATGTCATCTACTTCAAAACATCCTAAAGGATTATTCTTTTTAGCATTTACTGAATTTTGGGAACGCTTCGGTTATTACCTTATGATTGGAATTTTCTTTTTATACATGACCGATACTAAAACTGGTGGTTTTGGTTGGGAAAATGCAAAAGCATCGGATGTATTTGGAACCTTTATTGCCTGTGTTTATTTAACTCCTTTTATTGGTGGTTTGTTAGCCGATATGAAACTTGGCTATCGCTTTGCCATTACGTTAGGCGGTATACTTATGGGTATTGGTTATTGTATGCTATCTATTCATGAAGAGTGGGCTTTTTATACAGCACTATTAATTATGATTGTTGGTAACGGTTTTTTTAAGCCAAACATTTCAACACTACTTGGTAATTTGTATAACGACCCTCAATACAAGGCTAATAAAGATACAGGCTACAATTTATTTTATATGAGTATAAACATTGGCGCCTTCATTTGTAATTTTGTGGCAGCTTATATGCGTATTAAATACGGCTGGAACTGGGCATTTATTGCTGCTGGTATTGGTATGTTTTTAGGTGTGATTACATTTTGGTTGGGAATGAAACATTACAAACATGTGGATGTAAGAAAAGAACCAACTCCTGAAGACAAACCTATTATTATGCGCTTTTTAAAAGTACTAGCCATTGCCTTAGGCTTTGGTTTAGCAGGATGGTTTATTCCAGATACTATTTTTGGAAGCGATAGTACAGATGCCTTTTTATGTGCTTGTATACCTGTTGTTTATTTTTATGCAAGTATTTACAAAAGCTGTACCGACGAAGAAAAGAAACCTGTAGGAACGATGTACACTATTTTTGGAATCGTTATTATTTTTTGGGCAATTTTTAAATTAAACGGCACGGCTTTAACTACCTACGCAAATTCATATACTGATAGAGCTATGCCAACTGCTTTAGTGCCAATTGCTGATTCTTTATTTTTATGTGATAAATCAGTTGTTGCCGAAAATGATACCGTTTTTCAATTAGATGAACACTTTAGGAGAATAAAAGATGTTAAAGGTAATCCAGTAAAGTGTGTTGACTATCCGTCCTACTTTAAAAATTTAGAGCCAGAAAAATATCCAACAACTGGCGAAAATCTAACCTTGGTACCTACCGAATTATTTCAATCTATTAACCCTTTCTTTGTAATAATATTAACGCCTTTAGTGGTTTTATTTTTTGGCTTTTTACGAAAAAGAAAGAAAGAACCAACAACAGCAACCAAAATTGCTTATGGTTTATTAATAAGCGGATTATCAACTTTGGTAATGGTGGCAGCTGTGCATTATACCGATAATGGTATTAGCAAAGCAAGTGCTTGGTGGCTTGTTGGAAGCTACGGCGTAATAACTATTGGAGAGTTGTGTTTAAGTCCGATGGGTTTATCGATGGTATCTAAACTATCTCCCGTTCGTTTTACAGCTTTAATGATGGGGGGCTGGAGTTTGGCTACTTCTATTGGGAACAAGATGAGTGGTGTATTAGCAAAAAACTGGGATAAATTTGATAACAAAGCTAATTTCTTTTGGTTAAACTTTGCCTTATTGATATTTGCATTTATCTTAATGATGCTATTATTAAAGCGATTAAATAAAGCATTTAAAGAGGCTTAAGAATAATCTAATTCTCAACTTTTCTTATCCAATTTATTTAATACCTTATCAATATATATTTCGGGAGTAAGTAATGCACGTTGTATTCTTCGAGCATAGGTTATACTATCCATTACTTCTTTATTCTTCTCATGTAATTGTTCAAAGGCAGCATCTACTAATACTTTTTGTTTTTCAATAACTTCTTTTTGTTTTTGTGTTATTTTAAAGCGATTAAATACAAATCCTAAAAACACAATAACTAATACTAAACCACCATATAAAGCATAACGCTGCGTTTTTTCTTGCTT